>NZ_JBJHAG010000012.1:0-109133 GCF_054050925.1 Modestobacter sp. SYSU DS0657
AGCGGCGGCGGATGCCGACCCGTGTCCCGGAGGCTGACGCCACCGCGAGCATCGCAGGGAGCGCCAGCGACCGAGGAGCGGAGCGGCGGCGGATGCCGACCCGTGTCCCGGAGGCTGACGCCACCGCGAGCATCGCAGGGAGCGCCAGCGACCGAGGAGCGGAGCGGCGGCGGATGCCGACCCGTGTCCCGGAGGCTGACGCCACCGCTGTTCGACCGCCGCTGCCCGGCACCTCCCGCAGAGGTGCCGGGCAGCGGCGTTCCCGGTGGGGGACGATGCGGGGGAGCCAGCCGCGCACCAGGAGGAGAGCCGCAGCGATGACGTCCAGTGGTCCCGAGCAGCAGCCGGGCGGGCCGGGACCGGAGCCGGTGGTCCCCGGGCCTGCGCCCCGCCGTCGGCCCGGGCTGCGGGTGCTGGGCTGGGCCGACCTCGCCGTCCCGGCCGGGGCGCTGCTCTACCTGGTGTTCCTCAGCGTGCCGTGGTTCACCGTGCCGGGGTACGACCTCGGGTTCGGCTACAGCGCGCCCGGCACGTCGGTCAACGGGTTCCGGTCACCCTGGCTGAGCCTCGCGCTCGTGCTGCTGGGAGCGGCCGCGGTGTGGACCGTGCTGCCGGCCTTCCGTGAGGTCCGGGTGCCGTTCCCGCGGGCCGTCGTCCCGGCCGGCCTGGCGTCCCTGGCCTTCCTGCTCACGCTGATGGAGTGGCTGACCACCTTCGACGCCGGCTTCACGCTGATGGGGCTGCTCGCCTTCCTCACCGCGACGGCGCTGCTGGTGGTCACGATGTCCCGGCTGCTCGCCGAGCTGCGGGCCGCAGGCGCCGCTCCCGCCGGGTGGATCGGTGCACCACCACCGCCCCCGGGCGCCCCGGGTTGGAGCTCGCCGCCGTACGGGCCGCCGGGGTACGGGTCACCGGGGTACGGGTCACCGGGGTACGGGGCGCCGCCGACCTACGGAGCCACCCCGCCCCCTGCCGGGTGGAGCCCGGGCGCGTCCCCGGGGTACGGGCGGGCTCCCGACCCTGCACCGGCCCCGGGATGGGGGCAGCCTCCGCAGTCCGGCTGGTACCAGGGCCCGCCCGCATGGACGCCGGCTCCGGCCTGGCCGACGGCGCCGCAGCCGGGGCCGACGGCGCAGCCCGGGCCGACGACGCAGCCCGGGCCGGCGGACGGGGAGCCCGCGCCGGAGCCCGGTCGTCGCCCCGGGGAGCCCGGCGGGAGCACCGCGGCCGGGGCCGGCTGATCCGTCCGCCCGGGCGGCCGTGTGAGATGGCCGGACCCGGCGCGTGCGCCGCCGATCCGGCGACGTCGCTTGCGAGAGTGGGGAGGTGACGTCCCTGCTGTCCCGCCTGCCCCTCGGGTCACGCGGCACCGGTGGACGGCGCGGCCCCGCCACCGGCTGGCTCGCGGTGGCCACCGCCCTCGCGGTGCCGGTGACCGGGCTGCTCGGGCTGTGGCTCGCGCTGCTCGTCGTGCAGACCCTCGACCCCGACGGCGGGCTGCCGGCGGGGTCGTCCGCGCGGGTGGCCGGGCAGCTGTGGCTGCTGGCGCACGGCGCGGCGGTCGAGCTGCCCACCGGGCCCCTCCGGATCGCCCCGCTGCTGGTCACCGCGGGCATCGCCTGGGGGCTGGCCCGGGCGGCGGGTTCGGTGGCCGCGGTCCGCGAGCTGGAGTCGCCCCGGTCGGCAAGCGGGGTGCTCGCCGTCGTGGTCGCGGTGCACACGGCCACGACGGGGCTGGTCACCGCGCTGGTCACCACGCCCGACGCCACGGTCGGTCCGGTGCGTCCGCTCGTGGGGGCCGCCGTGCTCGCGCTGCTCGCCGGTGGCGCGGGCGTGCTGCGCGACTCCCCGCTCGGCGGGGAGCTGCTGGACCGGTTCCCCGGCCCGGGCCGGGCCGTGCTGCGGGCCGTGGCGGCCGGCACGCTGGCGCTGGCCGCCGGGTGCGCCGCCGTCCTCGCCGTCGCGCTGGGGTCCGACGTCGACGGTGCCGCCGCGATGGTCACCGGCCTCGGGAGCGCCAGCGCCGGGGCCGCCGGGCTGGTCGGCCTGAGCCTCCTGCTGCTGCCCAACGCCCTCGCCGCGGTCGCCGGGCTGGCCGCCGGACCGGGGTTCGTCGTCGGGACGGGCACCGTCGTCTCGGTCGGCGGCGTCACGCTCGGGCCGGTGCCCGCGTTGCCGCTGCTGGCCGCCCTGCCCGACACCCAGGCCGTGCCGCTGGTCGCGTTCCTGTCCCAGGCGCTGCCCGCGCTCGCCGGGGTGGTCGCCGGCATCGCGCTGGGGCGCCGGCTCGAGGACGGCGACGGCGGGGCGGTCACCGCTGCTCTGTGGGGCATCGTCGCGGCGGTCGGCGTCGGCGTCGTCACGGGGCTGTGGGTGCTCGTCGCCGGGGGTGCGCTCGGCGACGGAGCCCTGGCCGAGGTCGGCGCGCCGGCGCTGGCCACGGGGCTGGCGGTCGCCGCTCAGGCCGGGATCGCCGCCGTCCCCAGCGCCGCCGTCGCCCGCTGGCGCGCCCGGTCCTGACCTGCCCGTGCCCGACCCGTCGGCATCGGGCTCCGGACCCGGCCACTAGGGTCTGCGGACGTGCCCGCCGACGCATCCGCCGTCCCGGGGACGCCGGGTGCCCGGGCGCGCGTGGTCGTCCTGCTCTCCGGGGCCGGCTCGCTGTGCGCCGCACTGCTCGCCGCCACCGAGGAGCCCGGCTACCCCGCCGAGGTCGTCGCCGTCGGTGCGGACCGCCCGGACGCCGCCGGCCTGGCCCTCGCTGCCGACCGCGGGATCGGCACCTTCGTCGTCGCCCTGCGCGACCACCCCGACCGGGCGTCCTGGGACCGAGCGCTGGCCGCCGCGCTGGTCGAGCACCGTCCCGACTGGGTGGTCTCGGCCGGGTTCATGAAGCTGCTGGGCCCCGCCGTGCTGGCCGCCTTCGGCGGCCGGGTGGTCAACACCCACCCGGCGCTGCTGCCGGCGTTCCCCGGCGCGCACGCCGTCCGCGACGCCCTGGCCGCCGGGGTCACCACGACCGGCGCGACCGTGCACCTGGTCGACGCCGGCCTCGACACCGGCCCGGTGCTGACCCAGCGCCCCGTCCCCGTGCACGCCGACGACGACGAGGCGAGCCTGCACGAACGGATCAAGACCGTCGAGCGCGAGCTCCTGGTGCGCACCGTGGCCGCTCTGGCCACCGGCGCGCCGATCCCCTCCCTCCCGACTTCCGCCATCCCGACCGAGGAGAGCACCCGATGACCGAGCGCACCCCCGTCCGCCGCGCGCTGCTGGGCGTCTACGACAAGAGCGGCGTCGACGAGCTCGCCCGCGGCCTGGTCGACGCCGGTGTCGAACTGGTCAGCACCGGCGCCACCGCGGCGCGGATCGCCGCCGCCGGGCTGCCGGTCACCCCCGTCGAGCAGGTCACCGGCTTCCCCGAGTGCCTCGACGGCCGGGTCAAGACGCTGCACCCGGCGGTGCACGCGGGCATCCTGGCCGACCGCCGCAAGCCCGCGCACCTGGCCCAGCTGGAAGAGCTGGGCATCGCCGCCTTCGACCTCGTCGTGGTCAACCTCTACCCGTTCAGCGACACCGTCGCCTCCGGTGCCTCCCCGGACGAGTGCATCGAGCAGATCGACATCGGCGGCCCGGCGATGGTGCGAGCCGCGGCGAAGAACCACCCGTCGGTGGCCGTCGTCGTCGACCCGGGCCGCTACGAGGAGGTCGTGGAGGCGGTCGGCGCCGGCGGCTTCACCCTGGCCCAGCGCCAGCAGCTGGCCGCCGAGGCGTTCCGGCACACCGCTGCCTACGACGTCGCGGTCGCCTCCTGGATGGGCAACGTGCTCTCCCCGGACGACGAGAGCGGTTTCCCCGAGTGGGTCGGGGGCAGCTGGGAGCGCACCGACGTCCTCCGCTACGGGGAGAACCCGCACCAGGGGGCCGCGCTGTACCGCAGCGGGCAGCCCGGGCTCGCCGACGCCGAGCAGCTGCACGGCAAGCAGATGTCCTACAACAACTACGTCGACACCGACGCCGCCTGGCGGGCCGCGCACGACCACAGCGAGCCGTGCGTGGCGATCATCAAGCACGCCAACCCGTGCGGGATCGCGGTCGGGGCGGACATCGCCGCCGCGCACCGCAAGGCGCACGCCTGCGACCCGGTCTCGGCCTTCGGCGGGGTGATCGCCGCCAACCGCGAGGTCGACCTGACCCTCGCCGAGCAGATCTCCGAGGTGTTCACCGAGGTCGTCGTCGCCCCGTCGTTCACCGAGGACGCCCTGGGCCTGCTCACCCAGAAGAAGAACATCCGGCTGCTGCAGATGCCCGAGGCCCCGCGGCTGACCGTCGAGCTGCGCCCGGTGAGCGGCGGACTGCTGCTGCAGACCGCCGACCGGATCGACGCCGCCGGCGACGACCCGACCAGCTGGACCCTGGCCACCGGTCAGCCGCTGGACGCCGCCGGCCTCGACGACCTGGTCTTCGCCTGGCGAGCCGTGCGCGCGGTGAAGAGCAACGCCATCCTGCTGGCCACCGACCGGGCCACCGTGGGCGTCGGCATGGGCCAGGTCAACCGGGTCGACTCCGCCCGGCTGGCCGTGGCGCGGGCGGGGGAGCGGGCCGCCGGGTCGGTGGCCGCCTCCGACGCGTTCTTCCCCTTCGCCGACGGGCTGCAGGTGCTGCTGGACGCCGGGGTGCGCGCGGTGGTGCAGCCGGGCGGGTCGGTGCGGGACGACGAGGTGGTCGCCGCCGCGGCGGCGGCCGGGGCGACGCTGTACCTCACCGGCACCCGCCACTTCGCGCACTGAGCAAGGTGGAAGGCCGTTCGCGTGAACCCGTCACCCCCTGAGCCGGACACCGTCTGGGAGGGCGAGGACCTCGCCCGGGTCGAGTGGGACTGGGCCCGTCTGGAGCGGGTCACCTTCGTCGACTGCCGCTTCGACGACGCCTCGTTCGCCGAGCTGGTCACGGTGCGCTGCGTGTTCGAGCAGTGCGTGCTCACCGGCGTGGCGATGTCCGGCGCCCGGCACGAGGGGACGGCGTTCCTCTCCTGCCGGTTCGACCGGGCGCGCCTGTCCGGCAGCACCTGGTCCGGCTGCAAGCTCACCGGCTCGCAGTTCCCGGGCGCGACGCTGCGCCCGATGACCAGCGCGGACTCCGACTGGAGCTACACGTCGCTGCGCGGGGTCGACCTGTCCGGGGTCGACCTGTCGGGCCAGAAACTGGTCGAGTCCGACCTGACCGACACCGACCTGCGCGAGTCCGACCTCACCCGCGCCGACCTGCGGCACGCCCGTCTGCAGACCACCCGGCTGCGTGGTGCGGACCTGCGCGGCGCGGACACCGACGGGGTCAACTGGCACGGCTTCGACGTCACCGGGGTGCGGCTGGACGTCGTCCAGGCGGTGACCTTCGCCCGCGCCCACGGCGCGCTGGTCGCCGACTGACCTGCCGCGCGGACGGCGCGTGCCCGGCCCGGTGAGCAGCGCCTCCAGGCCGCCGAGCACCCCGACCCCCGCGGTGGCGACGGCGGACCGGGCACCGACCGCCCACCGCTGCCGGGTCGGGGCCCGCCCCGCCACGCGGAGCTGCCGTTCGTGATGGGCTCCCCGTCCCACGACACCCTGCCGGGAACGGCTGTCGGGCTCGCTCATAGGTCCTCCTCGGGCGACGAGCCGCCCCCGGGGCCGGCGGTGTGCGGGAGCCCAGGGGGAACGAGCGTGCGGCAGACTGGCGGCGTGGCGGCGACGACTCTGGACGGCAAGGCGACGGCAGCGGCGATCCGGGCGGAGCTCACCGGGCGGGTGGCCGCGCTCGCGGCCGCCGGGCGGCGCCCCGGACTGGGCACCCTGCTGGTCGGCGACGACCCGGGCAGCCGGTGGTACGTCTCGGCGAAGCACTCCGACTGCGCCGAGGTGGGCATCGCCAGCATCCAGCGCGAGCTGCCGGCCACCGCCACGCTGACCGACGTGCTGGCCGTCGTCGACGAGCTCAACGCCGACCCGGCGTGCACCGGCTACATCGTCCAGCTCCCGCTGCCGCGGGGGATCGACGAGAGCGAGGTGCTGGAGCGGATGGACCCGGCCAAGGACGCCGACGGCCTGCACCCGACCAACCTGGGCCGGCTGGTGCTCGGGGTGCCGGGCCCGCTGCCCTGCACCCCGGTGGGCATCGTCGAGCTGCTGCGCCGGTACGACGTCCCGCTCGCCGGGGCCGAGGTCGTCGTCGTCGGCCGCGGGATCACCGTGGGCCGGCCACTCGGCCTGCTGCTCACCCGGCGCACCGAGAACGCCACGGTGACCCTCTGCCACACCGGCACCCGGGACCTGGCCGCGCACACCCGGGACGCCGACGTCGTGGTCGCCGCCGCCGGGGTGCCCGGGCTGATCACCGGGGAGATGGTCAAGCCCGGGGCCGCCGTGCTCGACGTCGGCGTGAGCCGGGTCGACGGGAAGATCGCCGGTGACGTCGCCGCGGACGTCCGCGAGGTCGCCGGCTTCGTCGCCCCCAACCCCGGCGGGGTGGGCCCGATGACCCGGGCGATGCTGCTGGCCAACGTCGTCCTCGCCGCCGAGCAGGCGGCCGGCGCCGAGGTGCTCACGGCGTGACCCGGCCGGCCCGTGAGCCGCTGTACCGACGGCGGCCGCTGCTGGCCGGCTTCCTCCGGCAGTGGCCGCTGCTGCTGGTCATCGTGGTGGTCGGTGCCGGCTTGGGGCTGGTGGCGCTCGAGCAGTGGCGCCGCGGCCTGGTGCTCATGGGGCTGGCGCTGGTCGGTGCCGGGCTGATGCGGCTGTTCCTGCCGGCCCGCCGGATCGGGTTCCTGGCGGTGCGCAGCCGCCCGGTCGACGTCGGGTTGAGCCTCGTGGTGGGCCTGGCGGTCGCCGGCATCGCGCTGGCCATCCCGGCCGACTGACCCGTGCGGGGCGCCCCGCATGGCCCCAGGGGCCGGACCGGGGCTAGGTTGGCGGGCATGGCGGAGCGGGACCGGCAGGGCAAGGTGACCGTCGTCGGCGCCGGTTTCTACGGCTCGACCACCGCGCTGCGGTTGGCGGAGTACGACCTGTTCGAGACCGTGGTGCTCACCGACATCGTCGAGGGCAAGCCCGAGGGGCTCGCGCTGGACATCAACCAGTCGCGGCCGATCGAGGGCTTCGAGACCCGGGTCGTGGGGGTCGGCGGCGGCTCCTACGAGGGCACCGAGGGCTCCGACATCGTCGTCATCACCGCCGGCCTGCCGCGCAAGCCGGGGATGAGCCGGATGGACCTCATCGAGACCAACGCCGGCATCGTCCGCTCGGTCGCGGAGAACGTCGCCCGCACCTCGCCCGACGCCGTCGTCATCGTCGTCTCCAACCCGCTCGACGAGATGACCGCGCTGGCCCAGCTGGCCACCGGTTTCCCGAGGGCCCGGGTCATGGGGCAGGCCGGGATGCTCGACACGGCCCGGTTCACGGACAACGTCGCCCAGGAGTGCGGCGTGCCGGTCGGCTCGGTGCGCACCCTGACGCTCGGGTCGCACGGCGACACGATGGTCCCCGTCCCCTCGCGCTGCACCGTCGACGGCCGCCCGCTCGCCGAGGTGCTGCCCGCCGACCGGATCGCGCACCTGGTCGACCGCACCCGCAACGGCGGGGCCGAGGTCGTCGCGCTGCTGAAGACCGGTTCGGCGTACTACGCCCCGTCCGCGGCGGCCGCCCGGATGGCGCGCGCGGTGCGGGAGGACGCCGGGGCGGTCATGCCGGTGTGCGCCTGGGTCGACGGCGAGTACGGCATCTCCGGGGTCTACCTGGGGGTCGAGGCCGAGATCGGCCGGACAGGAGTGCGGCGGGTCGTGCAGAGCGACCTGACCGACAGTGAGCTGGCGGGCCTGCGCGAGGCCGCCGAGGCCGTGCGCGCCAAGCAGGCCGATGTAGCCGACCTCTGACCACGACGGTCAGAGCTGCAGAGAGGGAAACCGAACACGTGACCAAGATCAAGGTCGAGGGCAAGGTCGTCGAGCTCGACGGCGACGAGATGACCCGGATCATCTGGCAGTTCATCAAGGACCAGCTGATCCTCCCGTACCTGGACGTCGACCTCGAGTACTACGACCTCGGCATGGAGTCGCGCGACGCGACCGACGACCAGATCACCGTCGACGCCGCCAACGCCATCAAGAAGCACGGCGTCGGCGTCAAGTGCGCGACCATCACCCCCGACGAGGCCCGGGTCGAGGAGTTCGGTCTCAAGCGGATGTACCGCTCGCCCAACGGAACGATCCGCAACATCCTCGGTGGCGTCATCTTCCGCGAGCCGATCATCATGGCCAACGTGCCGCGGCTGGTGCCCGGCTGGACCAAGCCGATCATCGTCGGCCGCCACGCCTTCGGTGACCAGTACCGCGCCACCGACTTCCGCTTCCCGGGCGCGGGCACCCTCACGGTGACCTTCACCCCGTCCGACGGCTCCGCGCCGATCGAGCACGAGGTCTTCCAGGCCCCGGGCTCCGGTGTCGCGATGGCCATGTACAACCTGGACGAGTCGATCCGTGACTTCGCGCGCGCCTCGCTCAACTACGGCCTGGCCCGCAACTACCCGGTCTACCTCTCCACCAAGAACACGATCCTCAAGGCCTACGACGGCCGCTTCAAGGACCTGTTCCAGGAGGTCTTCGAGGCCGAGTTCAAGGACCAGTTCGCCGCGGCGGGCATCACCTACGAGCACCGTCTCATCGACGACATGGTCGCCGCCTCCCTCAAGTGGGAGGGCGGGTACGTCTGGGCCGCCAAGAACTACGACGGCGACGTGCAGTCCGACACCGTGGCGCAGGGCTTCGGCTCGCTGGGCCTGATGACCTCGGTGCTGGCCACCCCGGACGGCCGCACGGTCGAGGCCGAGGCCGCGCACGGCACGGTCACCCGCCACTTCCGCGCCCACCAGCGCGGCGAGGCGACCTCGACCAACCCGATCGCGTCGATCTTCGCCTGGACCCGGGGCCTGGCCCACCGCGGCAAGCTGGACAACACCCCCGAGGTGACCCGGTTCGCCGAGACCCTGGAGAAGGTCTGCATCGACACCGTCGAGAGCGGTCAGATGACCAAGGACCTGGCGCTGCTGATCAGCAAGGACAGCCCGTGGCTGAACACCCAGGACTTCCTGGCGGCCATCGACGCCAACCTGCAGAAGGCGATGGGCTGACGTTCGCACCACCGAGAGGCCCCCGCGACCACTGGTCGCGGGGGCCTCTCCGCGTCGGGGGCCCAACGGTGATCACCTCGGCGTCGTCGGGGTCTCGAGCGTGTGGTGACCCCGCTGGCGCCGGGGTGAGCGAGCCTGTGGACGGCGCCAGCGCGGGAGTCGCGGGCTCCGGCACGCTCCGCGGGTGCCCCGCCCACCTGCGCGTCCGCCCGCCCTCGACGGGCGGGTCTTCCGCGGCGAGACGGCGCTGGCCCGTGGTCTGCTCACCCCCGACCAGCTCCGCAGCACGGCGTGGCGCCGGGTGCTGCCCGGCGTGTACGCCGACGCCCGGCTGGCCCCCGACCACCGGCTCTCGGTCACCGCGGTGTCGCTCGTCGCCCCACCGGCCGCCGTCTTCGGTGGCCGCACGGCGGCGCTGCTCTGGGGCGCCGAGGGCGTGGTCGGCGCCGCGGATCCCGTCGAGGTCGTGCTGCCGGCCGGCCGGCGCTGGAGCCCGCGGTCACCGGCGATCCGGGTGCGCACCGCGGCGCTGGACGACGACGACGTCGAGGTGCGGGGCCGCTTCCGGGTGACCGGACGCACGCGGACGGCGATCGACCTGATCCGCCGCGGTCCGCTGGAAGACGCCGTCGTCGTGCTGGACCAGCTCGGACACCAGCGCGTGGTGCGACTCGAGGAGGTGCGCGCCGCGGTCGCGGGGCTGCCCCGGTCGCGGGGCAGCGCCCAGGCCCGGCGCGCCGCGGCGCTCGCCGACGGGCTGGCCGGGTCGCCGCAGGAGACCCGAGTGCGGCTGGTGCTGATGCGTGCGGGCCTCCCGTTGCCGGTGGCGCAGTTCGAGGTACGCCACCGCGGCGGCTTCGTCGCCCGGGTGGACTTCGGCTGGCCCGAGCACCGGCTGGCGCTGGAGTACGACGGTCAGTGGCACGCAGAGCCGGGCCAGTTCGCGCGCGACAGGCAGCGGCTGAACCGTCTGACGGCGGCCGGCTGGCGGGTCGTGTTCGTCACCGCCGCCGATCTGCGCCGACCCGACCTGCTGGTGGCGCGGGTGGCGGAGGCGCTGCGCGGATGATCACCTCGGCACCAGCAGGCCCTCGGGGACAGCGAGGGCCCGGGAGCGCCGAGGTGATCACAGAGCTCAGCCGCCGAAGAGCTGGGTCCACCAGGGGCCGCCGGTGCCCTGGGCCACGCCGACGCCGAGGGTGCCCAGCTGGCAGTTGAGGATGTTCGCCCGGTGGCCGGGGCTGCCCATCCAGGCGGTCATGACCGCGGCGGCGTCCGGCTGGCCGTAGGCGATGTTCTCCGCTCGCGCGTGCTGGATCCCGGCGGCCCGGGCCCGGGCGAACGGGTCACGGCCGTCGGGGTCGACGTGCGAGAAGAACCCGCGGTCGCGCATGTCCTCGCTGTGGGCGCGGGCGACACCGGCGAGGCCTGGATCGGCCGCGACCGCCGGGCAGCCGGCCGCTGCGCGCTCGGCGTTGACCAGGTCCAGCACCTGCTGGTCGGTGCTCGACCCGGCGGCCGCCGCGGCCACCGGGGCCGGGCCGGGTGCCGGCGCCGGGGCGGGAGCCGACGCCGGGGAGGTCGGCGCCTCGGGCTCGGGGGCCGGCGTCGACTCGGCGGCCGGCGGCGCGGCGGCCTCGACTGCGGAGGTCCCGGCCGCGGAGGTCTCGGGCGCGGTGCTCTCCGGAGCCGGGCGCAGCGGTGCGCTGCTGCCCGGGGCGGTGCTGCCCGGGGCGGCGGTCTCGGTGACCGCCTCGGCCGGTGCGGCGCCGGCCGCCGGCGGGCGGGGCTGCGGATCCCCGGCGGCGGTCTCGGCGAGCTGGGTGTGCACCACGCCGTGCACGACGGTCACGGTGGAGGCGAGCAGCACCAGGACGGCGGCCAGCATCAGCGGCGCCCAGAGCGACCGGCCACGCCAGCGGAGCGGCCGGGACAGGGCGGCGTCCATGCGGCGCAGCGCGGACGGGCGTCGCGGGTGGGGAGGCACGGCTCGCCCTCAGCAGCGGATCGCGGTCGTCACCCGACCGAGGGTAGCTGGAAGCGGACAGTCACCAGCTGCCGGCGGAGGGAACACCCGGGGGAGGGGGGCGGGTTCGACGGCAAGGACCCCGTGGCGGGTCCGGCCGCTACCGTGGTCCGCTGACGCCGGCAGAGCGCTGCCGAGCACCGCATCTGGAGGAACACGCCGCTCGTGAGCGACGTCTGGCTCAACATCGTCATGGTCCTGGCCTTCATCCTGGTCGGCGGGGCCTTCGCAGGGGCGGAGATCGCCCTGGTCTCGCTGCGTGACTCCCAGGTGCGTGCGCTGGCCGACACGGGCCGCCGCGGGCAGGCGCTGCAGAAGCTGCTCGGCGACCCGAACCGCTTCCTCGCCGCGGTGCAGGTCGGGGTCACCCTGGCCGGCTTCTTCTCGGCTGCCTTCGGGGCCAGCACGCTGTCCGGGCCGCTCGCCGACCTCCTGGTCGACCGGGGCCTCCAGGCCAGGGTGGCCGACCCGCTGGCCCTGGTGCTGGTCACCATCGCGATCAGCTACCTGTCGCTGGTCGTCGGTGAGCTGACCCCCAAGCGGTTGGCCCTCCAGCGGGCCGAGGGGTTCTCCCTCGTCGTCGCCGCGCCGCTCAACGCCATCGCCAAGCTCTTCCGGCCGATCATCTGGCTGCTGTCCAAGAGCACCGACCTGCTCGTCCGGCTGCTCGGTGGCGACCCGAAGGTGAGCGGGGAGTCGATCAGCCAGGAGGAGCTGCGCGACCTGGTCGCGGCGCACGAGTCGCTCTCCAGCGACGAGCGGCGGCTCATCGACGAGGTGTTCCGCGCCGGCGACCGGGAGGTGCGCGAGGTCATGACCCCGCGCACCGAGGTGCACTTCCTGGACGGGTCGACGACCGCGAGCCGGGCGGCCAAGCAGGTCGCCGACTCCAGCTGGTCCCGCTACCCGGTGATCGGCCGGGGGGAGGACGACGTCATCGGCTTCGTGCACGTCCGCGACCTGTTCCTGCCCACCCACCCCGCCGGGCGGGCGGCGACCGTTGCCGACCTGGCCCGGGAGGTCAAGCGGCTCCCCGGGACGGCGAAGGTGCTCAACGCGATGTCGGAGATGCGCCGGGAGAACCGGCACTTCGCGATCGTCGTCGACGAGTACGGCGGCACCGACGGCATCGTCACCCTGGAGGACCTCATCGAGGAGGTCATCGGGGACATCTACGACGAGTACGACGCCGACGTCGCCGCGGAGGACGCCGAGCCCGGCGGTGGCCCGCAGGAGCTCGACGGGCTGCTGAACCTCGACGACTTCGCCGAGGCCACCGGCCTCGAGCTGCCCGAGGGGCCCTACGAGACGGTCGCCGGCTACCTGCTGGCGGCGCTGGGCCGGCTGCCGGTGGTGGGCGACGTCGTCGAGGTCGAGGGCCGCACGCTCACCGTGCTGGAGCTGGACGGACGGCGGATCGCCCGCATCGAGGTCAGCCCCGCGCCGGAACCCGAGGAAGCCGAGGGCGCCGCCGCGGAGTCCGGGGCCTAGCGGCGCTGCTGCACGAACTCCCAGGCGTCGCGGACGATCTTGCGCAGGTCGGTGTGCACCGGCCGCCAGCCCAGGTCGTCGTGGATCCGGGCGGAGCTGGCCACCAGGCGGGCCGGGTCGCCGGCCCGGCGCGGACCGACGACGACGGGCAGGTCGTGCCCGGTCACCTCGCGGACGGCGTCGACCATCTCCTGCACGGAGAACCCGCTGCCGCTGCCCAGGTTGTAGACCCGGTGCTCACCGGGCGCGGGCGCCGGCAGGGCCAGCAGGTGCGCGGCGGCGAGGTCCTGGACGTGCACGTAGTCGCGGATGCAGGTGCCGTCGGGGGTCGGGTAGTCGTCGCCGTAGACGGTGAGCGACTCGCGGGTGCCCGAGGCGACCTGCAGGGCGATCGGGATCAGGTGCGTCTCGGTGGCGTGCCGCTCGCCCCGGCCGTACGCGGCGCCGCCCACGTTGAAGTACCGCAGGCTCACCGCGGCGAAGTCGTACGCCACCGCGTAGCTGGTGAGCATCGCGTCGACGGCGAGCTTGCTGGCGCCGTAGGTGTTGGTCGGCCGGGTGGGCGCGGTCTCCGGGATGGGCACCTCCTCGGGCTCCCCGTAGGTGGCCGCCGTGGAGGAGAAGACGATCCGGCGGCAGTCGGCGGCGCGCATCGCCTCCAGCAGCGCCAACGATCCGCCGACGTTGTTCTCCCAGTACAGCTCCGGAGCCTGCTGGCTCTCGCCGACCAGGCTCTTCGCCGCGAAGTGCAGCACCGCGTCGGGGCGCACCTCGGCGAGCACGGGCGCGGAGTCGTGCAGCGAGGCCCGCACCAGGCGCGCGCCGTCGGGGACGGCGTCCTCGTGCCCGGTCGAGAGGTCGTCGAGCACCGTGACCTCGTGGCCCTCGGCCAGCAGAGCCGCGGTGACTACGCTGCCGATGTACCCGGCTCCGCCGGTGACGAGAACGCGCATGCCCGGGAGCCTAGACACGCGCACGCCGGGAAGCCTGGACAGGTGCGCCCCCCGCACCGGTAGGAGGAGCCCCGTGGTCAGCGCACGTCCCGCGGTCGCCGCGATGCCGGCCTACCGGCCCGGCCGCAACCCCGCCGACCTGGCCCGGGAGATCGGCGTGCCGCGCGCGGTGAAGCTGGCCAGCAACGAGGTGGCCTTCCCGCCGCTGCCGGCCGTCGTCGAGGCGATCGCGGCGACGGCCGGGGAGACCAACCGCTACCCCGACAACGGCGCGACCGTGCTCACCGCGGCGCTGGCGGAGCGGTACGGCGTCACCCCCGGTCAGGTGGCCACCGGCTGCGGCGCGGTCACCCTGCTGCAGCAGCTGGCCCAGGCCTACAACGACCCGGGCACCGGCATCGCGTTCGCCTGGCGGTCGTTCGAGATGTACCCGCTGCTGGCCCAGGTGGCCGGCGCCCGCGCCCAGCAGGTGCCGCTGGTGCCCGGCGCGCCGGGCGGCGCCGCCGACACCCACGACCTCGAGGCGCTGGCCGCCGTGGTCGACGAGCGCACCCGGCTGGTGTTCGTCTGCAACCCGAACAACCCCACCGGGACGGCGGTGCGCCGGGCGCAGCTGGAGCGGTTCCTCGACGCGGTCCCCGAGACGGCGCTGGTGGTGGTCGACGAGGCCTACCGGGAGTTCGTCACCGACCCCGGAGTGCCCGACGGCGTCGAGCTGATGCGCGGGCGGCCCAACGTCGCGGTGCTGCGCACCTTCTCCAAGGCATGGGGCCTGGCCGGGCTGCGGGTGGGTTACCTGCTGGCCGAGGACCCGGCCGTCGCCGACGCGGTGCGCCGCACCCACGTGCCCTTCAGCGTCTCCAGCCTCGCGCAGGCCGCGGCGGTCGCCGCCCTGGCGAGCGAGGACGAGGTGCGGCAGCGGTGCGCCGCCGTCGTCGCCGAGCGCGACCGGCTGACCGCAGCGTTGCGCGAGCGGGGCCTGCCGGTCGCCGACAGCCAGGCCAACTTCGTCTGGCTGCCGCTGGGCGAGCGCACCGCGGAGGTCGCCGCCGCCCTGGAGGCGCGGGCGGTGATCACCCGGCCGTTCCCCGGCCAGGGGCTGCGCGTGACGGTCGGGACGGCGGAGGAGGACGACGTCCTCCTCGGCGCGCTGGACGCCGTCCTGACCAGCACCGGGGCTGCGGACGCGGACACCTGACCGCACACCGGTGGGGCGCGTGGTTCGATGAGGGACGTGCCTGCTCCCCGCGTGCTGTCCGGCATCCAGCCGACGGCTGACTCGTTCCACCTCGGCAACTACCTGGGTGCGCTGCGGCAGTGGGTGGCCCTGCAGGACGACCACGACGCCTTCTACTGCGTCGTCGACCTGCACGCGATCACCGCGGAGCAGCCCGACCCGGCGGTGCTGCGCCGGCGCACGCTGGTCTCCGCCGCGCAGCTGATCGCGCTGGGCGTCGACCCGGCGCGCAGCACGCTGTTCGTGCAGAGCCACGTGCCCGAGCACGCCCAGCTCGCCTGGGTGCTCCAGTGCCTGACCGGGTTCGGCGAGGCCAGCCGGATGACCCAGTTCAAGGACAAGAGCACCCGCGAGGGCGCCGGGACGACGTCGGTCGGGCTGTTCACCTACCCGGTGCTGCAGGCCGCCGACATCCTGCTCTACCGGGCCGCCCGGGTTCCGGTCGGTGAGGACCAGCGGCAGCACCTGGAGCTGACCCGCGACCTGGCCACCCGGTTCAACGGCCGGTACGGCGACACGTTCGTGCTCCCCGAGGCCTACGTGCCACCGGGGGCGGCCAAGGTGCTGGACCTGCAGTCGCCGGACAAGAAGATGAGCAAGAGCCTGCCGCCGGCCGGCTGCGTGAACCTGCTCGACGACCCGAAGGCGACGGCGAAGAAGATCCGCTCGGCGGTCACCGACACCGGCCGCGAGATCGTCGCCGACCCGGTGGAGAAGCCGGGCGTGACCAACCTGCTGGCCATCCACTCGGCGCTGTCCGGGCAGACCGTGGCCCAGCTCGAGGAGCACTTCGCCGGTCGCGGCTACGGCGACCTGAAGAAGGAGCTCGCCGACGTGGTCACCGAGGCGTTCGCCCCGGTGCAGCAGCGCACCGCCGAGCTGCTGGCCGACACCGCCGAGCTGGAGCGGGTGCTGGCCGCCGGGGCCGCCCGTGCCCGCGAGGTCGCGGCCCCCACGCTGGCCGCCGTCTACGAGCGGGTGGGCTTCCTGGCCCCGGTCGGGGGCACGTCGGCGTGACCGACCGACCGCTGCGCGCCGACGACACCTTCGTGCACCGCCCCTCGGCGGAGCGCGAGGTGCCGGCCGACACCGCCGTGCTGGGCGTGGTGGTGTCGATCCCGGAGCCGTGGGCGCAGCTGCTGGTCGAGTGGCGGGGCAAGTGCGGGGACCCGCAGGCGAGCCTGGTGCCGCCGCACGTCACGCTGCTCCCGCCCACCGAGGTCGCGGTCGGTGACCGCCCGGCGATCAGCGCCCACCTGGCGCAGGTCGCGGCGGCCCACCCGCCGTTCGACATGCGGCTGTCGGGAACCGGCACGTTCCGCCCCGTCTCGGAGGTCGTCTTCGTCGCCGTGGAGCGGGGCGTCGCCGACTGCGAGCTGATCGCCACCGACGTCCGCACCGGCCCGCTGGCCCGGCCGCTGGCGTTCCCGTACCACCCGCACGTGACGGTCGCGCACGACGTGCCGGGGGAGATGCTGGACCTGGCGCACGCCGGTCTGGCCGACGTGCGCGCGGACTTCCGGGTGGACTCGTTCACCGAGTTCGAGCAGCTCCCGAGCGGCGCCTGGGCTGTCGCCCGCGAGTACCCGCTCACCGGCACGCCGCGCTGACCTGCGGCGCGACCGGGTCGGAACGCCTCCGGTCGACGGGCGCCGGAGATCGCCAGACCGCACACTCGGTCCGGTGACCGAGGCCAGGACGACGCCCGACCGTGCCGACGGTCCGGCTCCGGGCAACCCCGTCACCCGGCTGGCCGCCGCCGCCCGCCGCCTGCTGCGCCGGGGCCGGAACCGGTGGCCGTGGCTGGACCACCTCGTGCACGCCGGGGGCCACTACAACCGGGTGCAGGGTGACCTGCTCGCCTCCGGCGTCACCTACTACGTCTTCCTCGCGTTGTTCCCGGTGCTGCTGCTCGTCGCCGCCGTCGCCGGGCTGGTGCTGCGGGGCAACCCGCTCCTGGCGGAGCGCATCGTCTCCGGGATCCGCGACGCGGTGCCCGGGTCGACGGGCGCGGACCTGGCCGAGCAGGCCGAGGCGGCCATCGACAGCGCCGCCACCTTCGGCCTGGTCGGCCTGCTCGTCTTCCTCGTCATCGGGCTGCGCGCGATGGACAAGCTGCGGGTCGGCATGGACGTGGTCTGGCGCGGCCAGCCCGATCCGCCGAACTTCCTCACCGACCGGGTCAGGGACGTCGCCGGCCTGCTCGGCTTCGGGGTGGCGGCGGCGCTGAGCATCGCGCTGACCACCAGCGCGACGACGGCATCGACCCGGCTGCTGGGCCTGCTGGGCCTGGACGACGTCCCCGGTTTCGGGGTGCTCACCGCAGCGGTGGCGATCGCGCTGGCCCTGGTCGGCGACACCCTGGTCTTCCTCTGGCTGCTGCGCGGCGTGCCGGACAACCCGTTCGGCTCGCGCCAGCTGCTGCCCGGCGCGGTGTTCGGGGCGGTCGGGTTCGAGCTGCTGAAGGTCGCCGGCAACCTCTACCTGACCGTGATCAGCGGGAACGTCACGGCGCAGACGTTCGGCGGGATCGTCGGCCTCATCGTCTGGCTGAACGTGGTCTTCCGGTTCGCCTTCTACACCGCGGCGTGGACGGCGACCATCCCGTCGATCGAGCAGGAGCGGATCGCCGCCGGGCACGTGCGGTCGGTGGTCAGCGCCCCGGACCCGGTGGCTCCGGCCGAGGCCCGTCCGGGGCGTCCGCCGGCGGCGTCCCCGGCCGTGGTCCCGGTGGCGGACCCGCGGGTGTCCCCGGTGCGGACGGCGGTGGGGCTGCTGGGGGCCGGTGCCCTGACCGGTGCTCTGGGGGTGGCGCTGGGGACCGGGTGGCTGGCCCGCCGTCGGCGGGGGCGGCGGGCCGGCTGACCGGACGGCGGGCCCGCCGGCGGCCGAGGACGGTGGCGATGACCACCAGCACCGCGGCGACGGCCAGGGCGACGGGCACGAGCGGGCTGCTCGGCTCCTGCGCCGCCGTGGGGGCGGCGGCGGTGACCGGCGGAGCCGCGACGGCCGGGGGCGAGGAGGCGGTCGGGGTGGGCCGGGCCGGGGTGGCCGACGCCGTCGGCTCGGGCTCGTCGGGGTCGACCAGCCGGCCCGGGGCGTCGACCGAGGCCGGGGTGGCGAACCCCCAGTCGAGGAGCCGGGTCGCCTGCTCCTGCTCGTGCACCGGGCGGCGCTCGGCCTGCATCAGGCTGACCACCAGCCGGCGGCCGTCGCGCTCGGCCGCGGCGACGAAGGTGTGCCGCGCGGCGTCGGTGAAGCCGGTCTTGCCGCCCAGCGCTCCCGGATAGCCCGACAGGAGCGCGTTCTGCGACTGGATCTGGAAGCCCTCGTACCCCGGCGCCGGGGGCATGTGCGCGATCCGGGTCTGCAGCACGTCGAGCGTGTAGGGGTCGGCCACCAGCTCGCGCATGAACAGGGCCAGGTCGTAGGGGGAGGAGGACTGGCCGGCCACGTCCAGGCCGGACGGCGTGCCGACGACGGTGTCCGAGGCCCCGAGCCGGGCCGCGGTGGCGTTCATCGCCGCGACCGTGGCCTCGACCCCGCCGGCGGTGCGGGCCAGCGCGTTGGCCACGTCGTTGCCCGACTGCATGACCAGCGCCCGGAAGAGCAGGTCGACGGGGTACTGCCCGTCGTGCACCAGCCCGACCCGGCTGCCCTCGATCGCCTCGTCCTCGACGGTGGCGACCACGACCTGGCCGGGGTCCAGCTGCGGCGCCAGGGTGAGCAGGGTCAGCGTCTTGATCGTGCTCGCCGGGTAGTAGCGGCCGTGCGGGTCGCGGGCGCCGAGCACCTGACCGGTGCCGGCGTCGGCCACCAGCCAGCCGTGCGCGTCGATCCCCTCGGGCAGCGGTGGGGCGCCCTCGGCGGTGACCACCCCGCGGGTGTCCAGCCCCTCCCCGCCGACCGTGCTGCCGTCGAGGGCGCTGCCCTGCGGGGGACCGGCCTCGTACGGCGCGGTCGGCGTGGGGGCGCCGGGGTCGACGGTGGGCCGGGCGATCTCGGCGTGGGCGGTCTCGGCGTGGGCGGTCACCGCGGGAGGGGCGAGCACCGCGACCGCGACCAGTGCGACGGTGACCAGGACACGGACGACGGCGGGCCGGACGACGGGGCCGGCGGACGGCCGGGCCGGGGACGTCGGGTGGCGCATGACGGGCACGCTAACCCGGCCGGGGCGCGGGCCGGGCTGTGGGCGCCGTCTCACCACGGCGGCGGGGTGTGTGCCCGGTGTTGCCCGTAGGCAACGATCCCATCTCTATCCGTCTCCGGGTGGCCGCACCCGCTTCACCCGCAGTTAGCGTGCCGGGGGCGTCGTCGAGCGGTCCGGTCACCCCGGCCGGGCGGGCGGCGGAGCATTGAACACCCCTGGCACCGGGGCCCGCCGATCCGATCGGCCGGGCCCATGAGAGAGGAGACCGTCTTGCGCCGAGTGCGTGGGATGAAGGCCGCGGCACTGCTGCTGGCCGGCAGCATGGCCCTGGCGGCCTGCGCCAGCGACGAGACCGACAGCGGCTCGGGCGGCACCGGCGGTGGTGGCGAGGACCTGATGATCGGTCTGGCCTACGACACCGGCGGCCGCGGCGACCGCTCCTTCAACGACTCGGCCTACGCCGGTGTCGAGGCAGCCATCGAGGAGCTCGGTGGCGAGGTCGAGGAGTTCAGCCCGAACGACGACGGCTCCGACCGCGCCGAGGGCATGGCCCAGCTGGCCGAGCAGGGGTTCGACCCGGTGATCGGGGTGGGCTTCGCCTACGGCGAGATCATCGGCGACATCGCCGCCGAGTACCCCGACACCACCTTCGCCGTCGTCGACTCCTCGGTGGCCGATCTGGGCGCCGACAACCTGACCGGCCTGCTCTTCGCCGAGGAGCAGGGGTCCTTCCTCGCCGGCGCGGCTGCGGCGCTGAAGTCCGAGACCGGCCACATCGGCTTCGTCGGTGGCGTCGAGAACCCGCTGATCCAGAAGTTCGAGGCGGGCTACGTGGCCGGTGCCCGGGCGGTCGCCCCGGACATCATCATCGACACCCAGTACATCTCCCCGGCCGGTGACTTCTCCGGCTTCGGCGACCCGGCCCGCGGCAAGATCGTCGCCCAGGGCATGTTCGACGCCGGCGCCGACATCGTCTACCACGCGGCCGGCGGCTCCGGTCAGGGCGTCTTCGAGGCCGCTGCCGCCGCCGGTGGCCGCGCGATCGGCGTCGACTCCGACCAGTACGAGACGGTCGACGACCCGGCGCTGCAGGCAGTGATCATGACGTCGATGCTGAAGCGGGTCGACAACGCGGTGGAGTCGTTCATCGGCGACTACGCCGAGGGCTCCGTCGAGGGCGGCCAGGACATCGTCAACGACCTGTCGACCGACGGCGTGGGCCTGTCCACCTCCGGCGGGCAGATCGACGACATCCAGACCCAGATCGACGAGTACCGGCAGCAGATCATCGACGGCGAGATCGAGGTCCCGACGATCCCGTGACGCGCTCGTCCTGAGCAGCACGGACGCGGCGGGCCCGGGGGCGGTACACGCTCCCGGGCCCGCCGTTTTCCGTGTGTACCGTCTCCGCGTCGGACCGGACGTCGTCCGACGCGCTCACGACCGGAAGTCCTCCGGTCACCAGCCCCGGTCCCGCGCCCACCATGGAGATCCCGTTGAACGAGTCGGCACCACTGGCGGTCGAGCTGCGCGGCATCACCAAGCGCTTCCCCGGAGTCGTGGCCAACAAGGACATCGAGCTGCGCGTCCGGCGCGGTGAGGTGCACGCCATCGTGGGTGAGAACGGCGCGGGCAAGTCCACGCTGATGAAGACGCTGTACGGCATGCATCGCCCGGACGAGGGGCAGATCCTGCTCGACGGGGAGCCAGCGACCTTCCGGAGCCCGGCGGACGCTATCGCCGCGGGCATCGGGATGGTCCACCAGCACTTCATGCTGGCCGACAACTTCACCGTGCTGGAGAACGTCGTCCTCGGCAGCGAGCCGACCAAGGGCGGCCGGCTCGACCGCGGTGCGGCCCGCAGCCGGATCCAGGAGATCTCCGACAGCTACGCGCTGGGCCTGGACCCCGACACCCTGGTCGAGGACCTCGGCGTCGGCGACCGGCAGCGGGTGGAGATCGCGAAGGTCCTCTACCGGGGCGCGACCACGCTGATCCTCGACGAGCCGACCGCGGTGCTGGTGCCGCAGGAGGTCGACGAGCTGTTCGGCAACCTCGCCGAGCTCAAGCGCGAGGGCCTCACCGTCATCTTCATCTCGCACAAGCTCGACGAGGTGCGCAAGGTCGCCGACTCGATCACCGTCATCCGCCGGGGCACCACCGTCGGCACCGCCGACCCCCGGACGACGTCGGCCAGGGAGCTGGCCGAGCTGATGGTCGGCGCCGAGCTGCCCGTCGCCGCGACGCGCGAGTCCACGGTGCGGGAGGCCCCGGTCCTCCGGATGCGCGGGGTCACCGTCACCGCCGTCGCCGGCGGACGGTCGGTCGTCGACGACGTGACCCTCACCGTGCGCGAGGGGGAGGTCGTCGGCATCGCCGGCGTCGAGGGCAACGGCCAGGCCGAGCTCGTCGACGCGATCATGGGCCTGCGGCCGCTGGCTGCCGGTGAGCTCCGGCTCGGCGACGAGGACATTGCGCACTGGAGCACCCGCCAGCGCCGCGAGGGCGGCATCGGCTTCGTCCCGGAGGACCGGCACCGGCAGGGGATGCTGCTGGACGCGCCGCTGTGGGAGAACCGGATCCTCGGGCACCAGACCAGGCCACCCGCGGTGAAGGGCGTGTTCATCGACCGCAAGGCGGCCCGGGCCGACACCGCCCGGATCATGCGCGAGTACGACGTCCGGGCACCCGGACCGGACACCGCGGCTGTGGCTCTCTCCGGGGGCAACCAGCAGAAGCTGATCGTCGGACGGGAGATGAGCGCACACCCCCGCCTGCTCGTCGCCGCCCACCCGACCCGCGGTGTCGACGTCGGTGCCCAGGCCGGCATCTGGGAGCTGCTCAAGGACGCCCGCGCGGAAGGGATGGGGATCCTGCTGGTCTCGGCCGACCTGGACGAGCTGATCGGCTTGTCCGACACGCTGCACGTGATGCTCCGCGGCGCGCTCGTCGCGACGCTAGACCCGCGACGGGTGACGCCGGAGGAACTCGGTGGGCACATGACCGGCGCCTCTCGCGGCGACGACGCGGTGGGTGCGGCGTGACCGCCCTCCGCCGGCTTGGCCTGTCGCTGATGGCCCCGGCCATCGCCCTGGTCGTGGCACTCGCCCTGTCCGCGGCCGTCATCGCACTGATCGGCCAGAACCCGGCCACCGCGGTCCGCGTCATGTTCGACTTCGGCGACTCACCGGCCCAGCAGACCCAGGCGATCGTGGTCGTGCTGAACCGGGCGGTGCCGCTCTTCCTGGCCGGGCTGGCGGTCTCCGTCGCCTTCCGGATGGGGCTGTTCAACATCGGCGTGGAGGGCCAGTACCGGATCGCCACGGTGCTGGCCGCCGGCGCCGGTGCGGCGGTGGCCCTGCCCGGCCCGCTGCACCTGCTGCTCATTGTCGTCGTCGCGATGGCGGTCGGTGCCCTCTGGGCCGGCATCGTCGCCGTGCTGAAGGTGACCCGGGGCGTGAGCGAGGTGATCAGCTCGATCATGCTCAACTTCATCGCCCTGGGGTTGGCGTCCTACCTGCTCACCGGGCCGCTGCGGGGGTCGCCGGAGGGCGCCTCGATCATCACCACCACCCCGATCCCCGAGTCCGGGTGGTTCCCCGGTCTCAACGGCGTGCTCATCGGGCTGGGCCTGGCCGAACCCCGGTCGGAGCTCTACGGCTTCCTGGTCGTCGCCGTGGTGGTCGGCGTCGCCGTGGCCGTGCTGATCAAGCGCACCCGCTTCGGCTTCGACCTGCGGGCCACCGGGATGTCGGCGTCCGCGGCCACCGCCAGCGGCGTGGACGCCCGCCGGATGGTGCTCAAGGCGATGCTCATCTCCGGCGCCATCGCCGGGCTGATCGGCATGCCCGACCTGCTCGGTGACGCGCGCAGCTACAACACCGAGTTCACCTCCGGCCTGGGCTTCCTGGGCATCGCCGTGGCGCTGCTCGGCCGCAACACCCCGCTGGGGATCGCGTTCGGGGCGCTGCTGTTCGCCTTCCTGGACCGGGCCGCGATCCCGCTGCAGTTCGCCGACATCCCGGCCTCGGTGGTCACGATCATCCAGGGCACGATCGTGCTCGCCGTCGTCGTCGCCAACGAGGTCGCCCGCCGAGTGACCCGACAGCGAGCCGAGCGCGGCAACGCCGTCGCGCCACCCACCACCGGTGACGGCAGCACCGGAGGCGGGCAGGGGCCCGGCGACGGGCCGCCACCGGACGTCGGTCCCACGACCGGCACCGGCACCGGCGTCGGGGTCCGCAACGCGACGGGTGACGCCGGCCGCAGCGACAGCCGTCAGGGAGCAGGGGCATGAGCACCGCAACCGCCGCACGCACCTCCGGTGCCGACCGTGGCCCGGTGACCGAGCTGTTCCTCGGTGGCGGCCGGGCTCGGCGGATCACCTGGCTGCTGGTCGGGCTGCTGGTGCTGTTCTCCGCCGTGCGGGTGATCTCGGGCGAGCAGGCGCTGACGTCGTCCTCGACCTTCGGCGCGGCCCTGCTGCTCGCCGTCCCGCTGCTCCTCGTCGCCCTCGGTGGCCTGTTCGCCGAGCGCGCGGGCGTGGTCAACATCGGCCTGGACGGCATGATGATCCTCGGCACCTGGGGGGCCGGCTGGGCCGGCTACCAGTGGGGCTGGGTCGGTGCGCTGGCCGGCGGTGCGCTCTGCGGTGCGCTCGGCGGCCTGCTGCACGCCATCGCCACGGTCACCTTCGGTGTCGACCACGTGGTGTCCGGCGTGGCGATCAACATCCTGGCCGCCGGCGTCGTCCGGTTCCTCTCCGAGCTGCTCTACACCGACAACGCCGCGGGCGGTGGGGTCACCCAGTCGCCACCGCTGTCCAGCCGGCCACCGAGCTTCTCGCTGCCGGTGCTCTCCTCCGGTCCCGACCTGCTCGGTGACCTGGAGTCCCGGCACTGGTTCCTGGTCAGCGACCTCGCCGGCCTGCTCCGCGGGATCAGCAGCGGGGTCGGCGTGCTCACCGTGCTGGCCGTGCTGATGGTCCCGGCGGCATACCTGGTGCTCTGGCGGACGGCGTTCGGCCTGCGGCTGCGCTCCTGCGGGGAGAACCCGGCGGCCGCGGACTCCCTCGGTGTCCCGGTGTACCGGCTCAAGTACATCGCCGTGATCATCTCCGGCGGGCTGGCCGGCCTGGGCGGGGTCTTCCTGGTCTTCATCGCCAACATCTACCGCGAGGGGCAGACCAACGGCCGCGGCTTCATCGGCCTGGCCGCGCTCATCTTCGGCAACTGGCGGCCGGGTGGCCTGGCCGCCGGCGCCGGCCTCTTCGGCTTCGCCGACGCCCTGCAGCTGCGCAGCCGGACCGCCGTCGTCGCGCTGCTGCTGCTCATCGCTGTGATCCTGGTGGGAGTGGCGATCTGGCAGGCCACCCGGCGCCGCTACGTGCAGGCGGTGATCGCCGTGGCGTTCGGCGCCGCGGCGCTGGCCGGCTTCCTCACCATCGACGAGCTGCCCCCGGGCATTGTCTCCTTCACCCCGCACCTGACCACGCTGTTGGTCCTGTCGCTGGCCTCGCAACGGCTGCGGCCGCCGAAGGCCGACGGGCTGGTCTACCGACGAGGAGAGCACTGATGGGAGCGGACCGGCTCGCGAGCATCGCAGCGAGCGCCAGCGAGCGAGGAGCGGAACGAGCCGAGGGAGCGACCCCGTGACGTCGCCGGAGATCGACTGGGACGCCCTGCGGGCCTTCGCCCGGGAGGCTATGACCCACGCGTACGCGCCGTACTCGCGGTTCCCGGTGGGGGTGGCCGGGCTGGTGGACGACGGCCGGGTGGTCACCGGCTGCAACGTGGAGAACGCCTCCTACGGCCTGGGGCTGTGCGCCGAGTGCGGCATGGTCAGTGACCTGGCGCGCACCGGTGGTGGGCGGCTGGTCGCGGTGGCCTGCGTCGGTGGTGACGGGCAGCCGCTGATGCCCTGCGGGCGCTGCCGGCAGCTGCTGTGGGAGCACGGCGGGCGCGACATGCTCATCGAGACCGTGTCGCTGGGCATCGTGCCGATGAGCGACGTGCTGCCCGACGCGTTCGGCCCCGACGACCTCACGGCTGCCGCCGCGCGGTCTGCCGATGGCACAGCGGAGGCCTCGCGATGACCCAGCCGTTCGACGCCGTCGACGTCATCCGGGCCAAGCGCGACGGGCAGCCCCTGACGCCGGAGCAGATCCGCTGGGTGATCGGCGCCTACACCGCCGGCGACGTGGCCCACGAGCAGATGAGCGCGCTGCTGATGGCCGTGTTCTTCCAGGGCATGGCGGCCGAGGAGCTCTCCGTCTGGACGCAGGCGATGATCGACTCCGGCGTCCGCAAGGACCTCTCCGGCCTGGGCCGGCCCACCGCCGACAAGCACTCCACCGGCGGGGTCGGCGACAAGATCACCCTGCCGCTGGCGCCGCTGGTCGCCGCCTGCGGGGTGGCGGTGCCGCAGCTGTCCGGCCGCGGGCTTGGCCACACCGGCGGCACGCTGGACAAGCTGGAGTCGGTGCCCGGCTGGCGGGCCTCGCTCACCGACGCCGAGTACGAGCAGCAGCTGCGCGACGTCGGTGCGGTGATCTGCGCCGCCGGCGCCGACCTCGCCCCGGCCGACAAGGTGCTCTACGCGCTGCGCGACGTCACCGGCACGGTGGAGTCGATCCCGCTGATCGCCAGCTCGATCATGAGCAAGAAGATCGCCGAGGGCGCCGACGCGCTCGTGCTCGACGTGAAGACCGGGTCGGGCGCTTTCATGCGCGACCCCGACGACGCCCGCACGCTGGCCCGCACGATGGTCGGCCTCGGGGAGGCCGCCGGGGTGCGCACCGTCGCCCTGGTCACCGCGATGGACCGTCCGCTGGGCCGCAGCGCCGGCAACGCCGTCGAGGTCGCCGAGTCGGTGGAGGTGCTCGCCGGGGGCGGGCCGGCCGACGTCGTCGAGCTCACCCTGGCGCTGGCGCGGGAGATGCTCGCCGGGGTCGGCCGGGACGACGTCGACCCCGCCGACGCGCTCGCCGACGGCCGGGCGATGGACGCCTGGCGCCGGATGATCGCCGCCCAGGGCGGCGACCCGGACGCCTCGCTGCCGCAGCCCGCCGAGCGGCACGTGGTCACCGCGCCGGCGACCGGCACCCTCACCCGGCTCGACGCCTACGCACTCGGGGTCGCCGCCTGGCGGCTGGGCGCCGGGCGCGCGCGCAAGGAGGACCCGGTCTCGGCCGCGGCCGGCGTCGTCTGGCACGCGGGAGTGGGGGAGCAGGTGACCGCCGGTCAGCCGCTGCTGGAGCTGCAGACCGACGACGCCGCCCGCATCCCGCGCGCGCTGGAGGCGCTGGAGGGCGCGGTCGGCGTCGACACCGACGACCGGCCGCTCCCGCTGCTCATCGACCGCATCTAGAAGGACCCTCCCGTCCCCCACCACTCGCGAGCTCGCGGCGGGGCCCTGCGAGGGGGTCACAGGCGCGTGGAGGACACTGACGCCTCGTGCAGCAGAAGGACCTCCCCACGACCCGCACGCTCGGGGCGCCCCCCGCGGGAGTGCCGCTCGATCCCGACGCCGCCATCTCGGTGCGCGGCCTGGTCAAGCGCTACGGCGAGCGGGCGGCCGTCGACGGCCTGGACCTGGACATCCGGCGCGGGGAGATCTTCGCGCTGCTGGGCCCCAACGGCGCCGGCAAGACCACCACGGTCGAGGTGCTGGAGGGCTACCGCAGCCGCGACGGCGGCGAGGTCCGGGTGCTCGGCGTCGACCCGGCCGCCGGCGGGCGGGCGTGGAAGGGCGAGCTGGGCATCGTGCTGCAGTCCGGCGCCGGCGACAGCCAGCTGACCTGCCGTGAGCTGCTGCGCGCGCAGGCGTCCTACTACGCCGACCCGCGTGACCCCGACGAGGTGCTCGAGCTGGTCGGGCTCACCGAGAAGGCCGGCTCCCGCGGGCGCACCCTCTCCGGCGGTCAGCGCCGGCGGCTCGACGTGGCGCTCGGCATCGTCGGCCGCCCCCGGCTGCTGTTCCTCGACGAGCCGACCACCGGCTTCGACCCGGAGGCCCGCCGCCAGTTCTGGTCGCTGATCCGCTCGCTGCGCGACCTCGGCACCACGATGCTGCTCACCACCCACTACCTGGACGAGGCCGAGGAGCTGGCCGACCGGGTGGGGGTGATCGCCCACGGCCGGCTGGTCGAGGTCGCCGTCCCGGCCGAGCTCGGCGGCCGGGGCGCCGCGCCCGCCGTCGTCAGCTGGACCGAGGACGGCAGGCGCCGGGTGGTCGAGACCGCGACGCCGACGGCGTTCGTCGCCGAGCTGGCCGGTCGGTTCTCCGGCGAGGTGCCCGACCTGGCCGTCGCCCGGCCCACGCTCGAGGACGTCTACCTGAGGATGATCGGAGAGGGCCGGCAGTGAGTGAGCATCGCAGCGAGCGCCAGCGAGCGAGGAGCGGAGCGAACGGCCGAGCGCAGCGAGGGGGTGCGTCATCGTGACCGCCACCCGCGAGCAGGCGCTGCCCTCGGTGGGCGCGGTCTGCCGGACCCGGGCCGGGGTGGAGCTCAAGGAGTTCTTCCGGCAGCGCGAGTCCGTCGTCTTCACGCTGATGTTCCCGGTGATCCTGCTGCTGGTCTTCGGCGCGGTGCTCGACTACGACCTCGGGGCCGGGGTCAGCTTCACCCAGTACTTCATGGCCGGGGTGATCGCCGCGGGCATCCTCGGCGCCAGCCTGCAGAACATGGCGATCAGCATCGCCACCGAGCGCTCCGACGGCACGCTCAAGGGCCTGGCCGGCACCCCGATGCCCAAGAGCGCCTACTTCGTCGGCAAGGTCGTGCAGGTCCTCGTCGTCACCGTGGCCATCGTGGCGATCCTGCTGGTCATCGGGGTCGTCTTCTACGACGTCGCGCTCCCCTCGGGTGCGGACTGGCTGACCTTCCTCTGGGTCGCCGGGCTCGGCTCGGCAGCGTGCACGCTGCTGGGCATCGCGGTCTCCAGCCTGGCCCGCAACGGGCGCTCGGCGTCGGCCACGGTCACCCCGATCGCGTTGGTGCTGCAGTTCATCTCCGGGGTGTTCTTCCAGTTCAGCGAGGTGCCCACCTGGCTGCAGACGATCGCCGCGGTCTTCCCGCTGAAGTGGATGGCGCAGGGGCTGCGGTCGGTGTTCCTCCCCGACGAGCTCGCCGCCGCCGAGCCGGCCGGCACCTGGGAGCTGGGCCGGGTCGCGCTGGTGCTCGGGATCTGGTGCGTCGTCGGCCTGGTGCTGTGCGTGCGCACCTTCCGCTGGCAGGACCGGGAGAGCCGGTGAGGGCACTGGTCCACCGGGCGTAGGAAGCTCCGCACCCGGTTCGCAGCGCAGAACTTCCTATGCCTGCGAGTGCCGGGCGGTCATGTCGGAGAATGGCGGGGTGCCCGTCCCGCTGAACGCCGAGAACCTCGTCCGTGCTCCCAAGGTGCTGCTGCACGACCACCTGGACGGCGGGCTGCGGCCGCAGACGGTGCTGGAACTGGCCGACGAGGTCGGGTACCGCGACCTGCCGGCCGACGAGCCCGCGGCGCTGGGCCGCTGGTTCCGCGAGGCGGCCGACTCCGGGTCGCTGCCGCGCTACCTGGAGACGTTCGCGCACACCGTCGCGGTGCTGCAGCGGCCCGCGGCTGTGCACCGGGTCGCCCGCGAGGCCGCGCTCGACCTGGCCGCCGACGGCGTCGTCTACGCCGAGGTGCGGATGGCGCCGGAGCTGCTCACCGAGGGCGGCATGGCCCTGCCCGCGGTGGTCGAGGCGATGCTCGACGGCTACGCCCAGGGCAGCCGGGAGGCCGCGGCAGCCGGGACGCCGATCGTCGTCGGCACCCTGCTGTGCGCGATGCGCCAGGCCGACCGGTGGGTGGAGGTCGCCGAGCAGGTGGTCCGGTTCGCCGACGCCGGGGTGGTCGGCTTCGACCTGGCCGGCCCCGAGGACGGCTTCCCACCGGACCGCATCCCGGAGGCGATCGCCGTGCTGGACCGGGCCGGGGCGCACCGCACCGTGCACGCCGGGGAGGCCGCCGGGATCCCCTCGATCGTCGCCGCGCTGGACGGCGCGGGCGCCGAGCGGCTGGGCCACGGGGTGCGCATCGCCGACGAGGTGCCCGTCGACGGCGCGCTCGGTCCGGTGGCGCAGCGGGTCCGCGACGAACAGGTGCCGCTGGAGGTCGCCCCGTCGTCCAACGTGCAGACCGGCGCCTACCCGTCGCTGGCCGACCACCCGGTCGACCGGCTGCACCGGGCCGGCTTCGCCGTGACCCTCAACACCGACAACCGCCTGATGAGCGGGGTCTCGGCGAGCAGCGAGCTGGCCGCCGTCGCCGCCGCCTTCGGCTGGGGCTGGGACGACGTGCAGACGGTGACCGAGCGGGCGCTGCGCGCCGGCTTCCACGACGACGCCGTGCGTGCCCGGATCACCACCGAGGTGGTCCGCCCCGCCTACGACGCCCTCCGCGCGGGCAGCTGAGGCACCCGGGGGAGTGGTCGAAGGGCCCCCTTGCCCCCCACCACTCGCCGGCTCGCGGCGGGTTCCCTGCAAGGGGGCCGAAGGCGCGGGAATCAATCCGGCCGCCGCGCTGCTAACCTGACCGTGCCGGTGAATGTGCCGGTCATCCTCCCGGGCGGTCCTGTCCGGGCACAGCGCATCCGTGCAGATCAACGCGTCACCGCAGACGGCCGCGATCACCAGTGTGGACGCCGGACACCCCGGCGATCAGCAGCACCACGGGACGCGCACCGATCTGTATCGGAGTTCCCGCTTGTCCTCGTTCGACTCTGTCGACACCCGCACCACCCCTGAGAACACCCTCCTCGAGGCCGCCGCCTCCACTCCCGAGGTCACGGCGCCCGCCGCGACCGAGGAGGCCCCCGAGCCCACCGGCCCGACCTTCGCCCAGCTGGGCCTGCCCCAGCCGCTGGTCACCGCGCTGGAGCGCAAGGGCATCCGGCACCCGTTCGCCATCCAGACCTCCGCGCTGCCCGACGCCCTCGCCGGGCGCGACGTGCTGGGCAAGGCCGCCACCGGTTCCGGCAAGACGCTGGCCTTCGGGCTGCCGCTGCTGGCCCGCCTGGGCGGCGACGCGCAGCACGGCCGGCGGGCGCCGCGTGGCCTGATCCTGGTGCCGACCCGTGAGCTGGCCCAGCAGGTGCACGACAACCTGGCCCCGCTCGGCCAGTCGATCGGCGTCCAGCTGGCCGCCGTGTACGGCGGTGCCTCGATGTACCGCCAGATCCAGCAGCTGCGTCGCGGCGTCGACGTGCTCATCGCCACCCCCGGCCGGCTGCAGGACCTGATCAACCAGGGCGAGACGACCCTCTCCGAGGTCGTCGTCTCGATCATCGACGAGGCCGACTTCATGTCCGACCTCGGCTTCCTGCCGGTGGTCAAGGAGCTGCTCGACCAGACCCGCCCCGACGCCCAGCGGCTGCTGTTCTCGGCCACCCTGGACGGTGAGGTCGACACCCTGGTCCGCCGTTACCTCAAGGACCCGGCGCGGCACGAGGTCGTCAAGGCCGCGGACTCCGGTCCGCAGGCCGAGCACCTGGCCTACAGCGTGTCCTTCCCGGACAAGCTGAAGGTCACCGAGGCGATGGCCGCCCGCCCGGGCCGGATCATCATCTTCGTGCGCACCCAGCACGGTGCCGACCGGCTGGCCGGCAACCTGCAGGCCGTCGGCATCTCCGCCGAGCCGATCCACGGCGGCCTGCCGCAGTCGGCGCGTCGCCGGGCACTGGAAGCGTTCACCGACGCCCGCAGCCCGGTGCTGGTGGCCACCGACGTCGCCGCGCGTGGCATCCACGTCGACGACGTGTCGCTGGTGCTGCACTACGACCCGCCGGCCGACCACAAGACCTACCTGCACCGCTCCGGCCGCACCGCGCGCGCCGGTGCCGCGGGTGTCGTGGTCTCGCTGCTGCTGCCCGACCAGGTGGGGCAGTCCAAGCGTCGGTTCCGCCAGGCCAAGGTCGAGCCGCAGGTCACCCGGATCCGTCCGGGGGACACCGCGATCTCCGACCTGGTCGCCGGTGGCACCTTCGTCGAGCCGGTGCAGCGCCCGGTGCGCGAGTCGCGCCGTCCGGCCGGGGCCGGCGGCCCCGGTGGGCGCCGGCCGCGCCGGGACGGCGACCGCCCCGGCGGCCGCAGCGGCCCCCGCCGGTCCTACGGCGACCGCGATCGTTCGTACGGCGAGCGCCCCCAGGGCGAGCGCTCCTACGGCGACCGGGATCGTCCGGCCGGTGACCGGCCCGCGGGCGACCGCGATCGTTCGTACGGGAGCCGCCCCCAGGGCGAGCGCTCCTACGGCGACCGGGATCGCTCATTCGGCGGGGACTCCCGCGACCGGCGTCCCGGTGGGTACCGCGGCGCCGGGGAGGGCAACCGCTCCGGCGGCCGCCCGCCCCGTCCGGCGCGCTCCTACTGACGGAAGGACCCCGCTGCCTCCGGGCAGCGGGGCCTGAACGGCAACGGCCGGCTCCCGCATCCGCGGGGGCCGGCCGTTGCCGTTGCGGGTCCTAGTCGCGGAAGCGCAGGGCCCCGCTGACCTCGGTGACGACCTCGTCCCAGGAACTCGCCAGCCCGGCGGCGTCCTGGGCCGGCAGCGGCGCCGCCGGGTCGGTCTCGCTGCGGGCGACGGCGCGACCCAGCGGGGTGTCGCCGGTGAGCAGCTCCTCGACCCTCGTCAGCCCGGCGTACTCGGCGACGTCCCGCACGCCCTCGACCGGCTGCTCCAGCGCCTCGTGCTGCACCAGCCCGCCGGCGCCGCCGGCGACCTCGCGCAGCACCTCGGCGAGCGCGGTGAGGTCGTAGCGGTCCTGGTCGGCCGGCAGCGGCAGGACGTCGGTGTCGGCCACCTCCGGCCAGGAGGCGATGCCGCTGAGGTCGTGGCGCTCGTCCGAGGCGCAGAAGCGGGCCAGCTCGACCGGGGAGGGGAACAGGAAGACCTGCCCGTCGCGGCCGAGGAACCGGGCGCGGTCCTCGACGTAGCAGCGCAGGGTCAGGCCGGCGCCCTCGGGGACGACCAGCTCGACGGGGAGGATGCCGACCGCCTCCCAGAACTCCTGGGCGGCGGCGACCGCGGCCGGGCTGGCGGTCAGCCGGCTGCCGCCGCGGATGTCCCGGGTGCCGGTGGTCGGCACGCCCGGGGCCGCAGCGGTGGAGCCGGCCGGCTGGCGCTGCGCGCTGGCCCCCGCCACGGCCGGGCGAGCAGCGGCGTCGTCATCGTCGAGCAGGTCGACGTCGTCGTCCTCGTCGTCGTCCTCGTCGTCCGGCTCCGCCGCGCGGGCCTCGGCCTCCTCGGCGGCCGATGGGTAGTCGTCGGGGGAGACGCTGCCGGCCCCGGTCCAGTCCAGGTGGTCGTCGAGCTCCTCGAGCACGTCCTCCCAGAGCTCGTCGATCGCGGTGCCCAGCCGCTGCCAGGACTCCTCACCGGTGCGGCCGAGGAACGCCTGCACGCCGAGGGGCAGCGCGGCCACCTCGGGGCGGGAGACCAGCTCGGCGACCGACTCGAACTCGGTCTCGTCGTCGTCGAGCAGGTCGTCCTCGTCATCGGTCGTGTCGCAGCACTCGGCGATGCGCCCGACGACGTCGACGACGGCGGCCAGCTCGTCGACGGCCCAGCGGTCCGGGTTCTCCGCGACCACGTCGTAGACGCCGTCCAGGTCGAACCGGTGGTCCTCGTCGGGGGTCAGGTCGCCGGCGTCGAGCCCGGCCACGACCGGCCAGACCGGGTGGTCGGCGAGGTCGTGGTCGGTGCTGGCGCGGCAGAAGGCGGCCAGCGCGGCCGGGGAGGGGAACAGGTGGACGACGGCCTTGGTGACGCCGTCCTCGGGGTCGTCGTCGTTCAGGTCGGCGGGCACGTCGACCGTGCTGCCGAGGAACGCCTGCCACTCCTCGCCGTCCTCCTCCCAGGGAGGAGCCCAGAGCGTGTAGCCGGTGCGGTCGTCGAGGGTGAGGGCGATGGGGACGATGCTGGGCCTGGCCACCCGCCCATCCTGCCCGGTGGACCCGCGCGCGCGCACTGCGGTCCCCGACCCGTGGCCCCGGTGCCGGATCCCGCCGCCGGTTCGCGAGCGCCGGGGAGCGGCGGGGCCCTGCTACACGCCCATCGGGTGCCAGACCGACTTGGTCTCCAGGAACGGCGTCATCCGGCTGAGACCGGGGTCCGCGGTCCAGTCCGGCTCCTCCGCCGGAGCCCGCAGCACGCGCTTGATCGTGCCGGCGGCCGAGCGCTCCAGCTCCATCGCCAGCGGGCCGTGCGCACCGGCCAGGTCGATCGCGTCGACGTCGGCGTGCTCGGCCAGCCAGGGCCCGATCTCCGCGGCGTCGCCGGTGAGCAGGTTGACCACACCGCCGGGGACGTCGGAGGTGGCGAGCACCTCGCCCAGGGTGATGGCCGGCAGCGGGCGCTCCTTGGCGGAGACGACGACGGCGGTGTTGCCCCCGGCGAGCACCGGCGCGAGCACGCTGACCAGCCCGAGCAGGCTCGACCGCTGCGGAGCCAGGACGGCGACCACGCCGGTCGGCTCGGGAGTGGAGAAGCCGAAGTACGGGCCGGCGACCGGGTTGCTGCTGCCCAGGACGGCGGCGAGCTTGTCGGTCCACCCGGCGTACCAGACCCACCGGTCGATCGCGGCGTCCACGGCGGCCCGGGCCTTGGCGCCGGACAGCCCCTCGCCGGCGGCCACCTCCTCGGCGAACTGGGCGGCGCGGCCCTCCATCACCTCGGCGACCCGGTAGAGCACCTGGCCCCGGTTGTAGGCGGTGGCGCCGGACCACTTCGGGAAGGCGCCGCGGGCGGCGACGACGGCGTCCCGGGCGTCCTTGCGGGAGGCCCAGGCGGCGTTGGCGAGGAAGTGGCCCTTGGCGTCGTGCACCTCGTAGGTGCGGCCGGACTCCGAGCGGGGGAACGCCCCGCCCAGGTAGAGCTTGTAGGTCTTGCGGACGGCGAGGCGGTCGGTCACTTGGCGTCTCCCGTCGAGAGGTAGGCGGCCAGCCCCTGCCGGCCGCCCTCGCGGCCGTAGCCGGACTGCTTGTAGCCGCCGAACGGCGAGGTGGGGTCGAGCTCGTTGAAGGTGTTGGCCCACACCACACCGGCCCGCAGCTGGTCGGCGATCTTCAGGATGCGGGAGCCCTTCTCCGACCAGATCCCGGCCGACAGCCCGTAGGTCGAGTTGTTCGCCTTCGCGACCGCCTCGTCGGGGGTGCGGAAGGTGAGCACGGACAGCACCGGGCCGAAGACCTCGTCGCGGGCGATGCGGTGCGCCGCCGAGACGTTGGTGAAGATCGTCGGGGGGAACCAGAAGCCGCGGTCGGGGAGGTCGCAGGCCGGCTGCCAGCGCTGGGCGCCCTCGGCCTCGCCGATGTCGGACAGCTCGTGGATCCGGGCCAGCTGCTCGGCGGAGTTGATCGCGCCGAGGTCGGTGTTCTTGTCCAGCGGGTCGCCGACGCGCAGGGTGCCGATCCGCCGCTGCAGCGCCGCGATGACCTCGTCGTGCACCGACTCCTGCACCAGCAGGCGCGAGCCCGCGCAGCAGACGTGGCCCTGGTTGAAGAAGATGCCGCGGACGATCCCCTCGACGGCCTGGTCGACCGGGGCGTCGTCGAAGACGATGTTGGCGGCCTTGCCGCCCAGCTCCAGGGTGAGCCGCTTGCCGGTGCCGGCGACCGAGCGGGCGATCTCCCGGCCGACCTCGGTGGAGCCGGTGAAGGCCACCTTGTCGACGTCGGGGTGGGCCACCACCGCGCGGCCGGTCCGGCCGGCGCCGGTCACGATGTTGACCACGCCGGGCGGCAGGTCGGCCTGCTGGCACACCTCGGCGAACAGCAGCGCGGTCAGCGGGGTGGTCTCCGCGGGCTTGAGGACGACGGTGTTGCCGGCGGCCAGCGCGGGGGCGACCTTCCACGCCAGCATGAGCAGCGGGAAGTTCCACGGGATGACCTGGCCGGCCACGCCGAGCGGGCGCGGGGCCGGCCCGAGCCCCGCGTGCTCCAGCTTGTCGGCCCAGCCCGCGTGGTAGAAGAAGTGGGCCGCCGCCAGCGGGACGTCGACGTCCCGGCTCTCCCGGATCGGCTTGCCGTTGTCGAGGCTCTCCAGCACGGCGAACTCCCGGGCCCGCTCCTGCAGCAGCCGGGCGATGCGGAACAGGTACTTGCCGCGGTCGGCCGGACGCATCGGCCCCCAGACCCGGGCGAACGCGCGGCGGGCGGCGCGGACGGCGCGGTCGACGTCCTCCTCGGACCCCACGGCGACCTCGCTGAGCACCTCCTCGGTGGCCGGGTTGACGGTCTTCAGCGGGGTGTCGGCGCCGGGGGTGAACTCACCGTCGACGAACAGGCCGTAGCTGGGCTTCAGGTCGACGATGGAGCGGGACTCCGGGGCCGGCGCGTACTCGAACAGGCTCGAGGTGGGCTGGGTGGGAGAGGTCATCAGTCCACGCTCACGTGGTCGGGGCCGGAGTAGTGGCCGGTGCGGAGCTTCTGGCGCTGCAGGAGCAGGTCGTTGAGCAGGCTGGAAGCGCCGAGGCGGAACCAGTCGGGGGAGAGCCAGTCGGCACCGGCGGTCTCGTTGACCAGCACCAGGTGCTTGACGGCGTCCTTCGTCGTCCGGATGCCGCCGGCGGGCTTGACGCCGACCTGGCGGCCGGTGGCGGCGCGGAAGTCGCGGACCGCCTCCATCATCACCAGGCAGACCGGCAGCGTGGCGGCGGGGGAGATCTTCCCGGTGGAGGTCTTGATGAAGTCGCCGCCGGCGAGCATCGCCAGCCAGGAGGCGCGGCGGACGTTGTCCAGCGTGACCAGCTCGCCGGTCTCCAGGATCACCTTGAGGTGCGCGGGCCCGCAGGCCTCCTTCACCGCGACGATCTCCTCGAACACGTCGAGGTAGCGGCCGGACAGGAACGCCCCGCGGTCGATGACCATGTCGATCTCGTCGGCGCCGTTCGCGACCGCGTCCCGGACGTCGGCGAGCTTGACCGCCCGGCTGGCGCGGCCGCTGGGGAAGGCGGTGGCGACGGCGGCGACGTTGATGCCGGTGCCGGCCAGCGCCTCCTTGGCCACGCCGGCGAGGTCGCCGTAGACGCAGACCGCGGCGACGGCCGGGCAGGTGAGGTCCTCCGGATCGGGGCGGCGGGCCTTGGCGGCGAGGCTGCGCACCTTGCCGGGGGTGTCGGCGCCCTCGAGGGTGGTCAGGTCGACCATCGAGATCGCGGTGTCGATCGCCCAGGCCTTCGCGGTGCTCTTGATCGAACGGGAGCCGAGCACGGCGACCCGCTGCTGGGCGCCCACCTGGTCGACGCCGGGCAGCCCGTGCAGGAAGGCGCGGAAGGCGTCGTCCGAGCGGGTCACGTCGGCGAACGGGTCGGGTGGGGTGCCCGGGGCGCCGCCGGACCCGGCCAGCGCGTTCGGGTCGAGCACGTGGGTCATGCCGGGCATTCTCCACTGCCCGCCGACAACTCCTCGGCGCTCACCCCTCCGGCTCCTCCCGACGGAGGGCCCGCGAGGGGATCGGATGAGCCGGCTCGGTTCCCCCGGGGGTCGGGCGGCTGCCGTCAAGGAGGTTGTCCGATCTGTGGACAGTCGTCTGACCTGGGGGTTCGGCTGCTGTCAGGGTCTCGATCGCGATATCATTCGAACAGCCGTTCGAGCGACGGGAGGGGTGTTCGTGAGCGACTCGTTGACGCTGGACGCTCCTGCGCCGAACGTGGTGGCGGAGCTGCCCGCCGATGACCTGGAGGGGCTGTTCGGGTCGCCGTTGCCGGCGGCGCTGGACGCGTTGGCGGCCGAGGATCTGCACGGTCTGACGAACGGTCGGGCGCTGGCTCGGACGGCGTTGCTGGTGTCGGTGGCGAACCGGGTCGCGGCGGAGTTGGCCCGCACGGTGCGGCATGCCGAGCTCAGGCAGGCCGCGGAGCACGACGGGCTGACGTCGATGCGGTCGTGGTTGGTCGGGCACGTGCGGATGTCCCTGCCGGAGGCGACGCGGGTGGTGCGGTCGGGGCGGGCGTTGGCGCACTTTCCGGCGCTGGCCGAGGGGTTCGCCGCGGGGCAGGTGAGCGCGGCGCAGTTCGACGTGGTCGCGGACAAGGTGGGCGACCACGAGCGTGCCCGTGCCGAGGAGCAGGGGGTCGACTTGGCGGCCTTCGACCGGGACTGGGCCACCGTCGCGGCCGAGTGCCGGCACGAGGGGCTGGTGCTGGCGGTGCGGCGGTTCGCCGACGCCCTCGACCCCGACGGTCCGGAGCCGGACCCCACTGAGGGCCGGCGGCTCAGCATCGCCAAGCACGCCGACGGCAGCATCACCGGTCGGTTCGATCTGGATGCTGTGGGTGGGGAGAATCTGCAGGCGGCGGTGGAGTCGCTGGTGCAGGCGAACCGGCCGAAGGGTGACACCCGGACGCGGTCCCAGCAGCAGGCCGATGCGCTGGTGCAGTTGTGCGACAACCAGCTGGCCGGTGGTGACCTGCCGACGCTGCGGACGGTGAAGCCGCACGTGGTCGTCGGGATCGATCTGGACGACCTCGTCGACGACGCGACCGGCCCGGGGGCTGCGCAGACGGGGTTCGGGGCGACCATCTCCGCCGCCCGGGCCCGCTACCTCGCCTGTGACGGCAGCGTCTCCCGGATCGTGATGGGGCCTGACGGTGTGCCGCTGGACCTGGGCCGCGACCACCGGGTCGTCACCCCCGGTCTACGGCGGGCCGTGGAGCGCCGGGACAAGGGGTGCGTGTTCGCCGGCTGCGGCGCCCCGACTTGGTGGTGCGACGTCCACCACCTCATCCACTGGCTGCACGGCGGCGAGACCAACCTGACCAACTCCGCGTTGCTGTGCGAACGGCACCACACCAAGGTCCACCACGGATTCCGGGTCCAGCGACAACCCGATGGCCGATGGCGCACCTGGCGACCCGACGGCACCGAGATCCTCATCGGACCACTGCTCACCTGAACCGGTTGCGCGCGTCTCGACCCTGATCGAGTGAACTCCGAACGGCTCGCATCAGGTGAGTGCCGTTCGTTCACGGGCGATGGGTGAAACGAGTGACCCACAAGTCCGGGAGCACCTCGATGTCTTCTGTCGCGGTGAAGCCCACCGACTCGTACAGGGCACGCGCGGGCAGGTTGTCGCGTCCCGTGGACACCACGGTCACCCGCCCGTCCGCCCGCCGGAGCACCTCGCGTACGAGTGCCCTGCCGAGACCGCTGCGGTGCATGGCGGGAGCGACCACAAGCCGGTCGACGTCAACGGTCACCGGGTCGGCCGTCCAGGCCAGTGCACCGACGAGGCGCCCGTCGATCCAGCTGCCCAACCACGAGAGATCGGCGTCCCTCAGCTGCCGGAGATCCTCGTGCAGCCCCGGGATCCGATCGTCGCCGATCAGCTCGGCTTCAACGGCGTAGGCGGCCCGCTGCAAGGTCAGCAGCTCGACAGCCAGTGCATCCTCCGTCGCCGGCGCCAGGTCACTGATCAGCACGCCCGAAGTGTCGCAGCGAGATCCCGGCCGGAAACGCGTCGCGTCCACGGGCGGGTGCGTGCTCTCCTGCTGGTGTGGAGACGTTCGTCGAGGTCGCCCCGGGCGCCCGGCTCTGGACTGAGGTGACCGGACCGGCGGACGGCTCGCCGCTGCTGCTCGTGATGGGCGCCAACGCTTCGGGACTCACGTGGCCCGACGCCCTCGTCCGCACGCTGGCCGAGCGACACCGGGTCATCAGCTACGACCACCGCGACACCGGGCGGTCGACCTGGGCCTTCGACGAGCGGCCCTACGCCGTGCGCGACCTCGCCGAGGACGCGGTGCGGGTGCTGGACGCGCTCGGCATCACCCGCGCCCACGTGGTGGGCATGTCGATGGGCGGCACGCTCGTGCAGCTCATGCTGCTCGACCACCCGGATCGGCTCCGCTCGGCCACGGTCTTCGCGACCGCGGTGCTGGAGGGCGGCGCGGCGCCCGCGCCCTTCACCGAGACCGACCCGCGGCTGCTGGAGCTGTGGGAGCACCTGGCGGACCCGCGCGACCGGGACGCCGAGATCGCCTGGCGGGTGGCGCACTGGCGGCTGCTCAACGGTGCGGACGTCCCCTTCGACGGCGAGGAGTTCCGCCGGATGGAGGAACGGGTGATCGCGCACGCCGGCCGGCACGACAACCCGGCGGCGCACGCGCGCGCCGACCAGGGCGGCCTGGCCCGCGGCGCGGAACTCGGCCGGGTCACCGTCCCGACTCTGGTCGTAGAGGCGCCGAACGACCCGATCAACCCGCCGCCGGCGGCCCGTCGCATCGCCGAGGCCGTCCCCGGCGCCCACCTCGTGACCGTGCCGGGGATGGGGCACGCGCTGCCGTCGCCGGTGCTCCCGCCGCTGGCCGCCGCCGTGCTGGCACACACTGGACGCGTGGACGCGGGGCGGTGAGCTGCCGCCGCCCGCTGCTCAGGGCGGCTCGGTGACGGGGTGGTGCACCGCCGCCGGAGCCCGGTCGGTCGTCAGCGCGAGGCGCGCAGCACCTGCTCCAGCGACCGCGCCGGGTGACCGGTGAGCTCTGCGACGTGATCGGTGACGCCGGCCAGTGAACCGTCCGCGATCGCCGTGTAGGTCGACACCCACGCCTCGACCTCCCAGTCAGGCGCGCCGTAGGACGCGCGGGACGCGTACGCCTCGTCGAGGGTCTCCGGGACGTAGCGGGTAGCCCTCCCGGTGACCGCGCTGATCGTGTCGGCCACCTCGTGGAGCGTCAGCGCCTCCGGCCCGGTCAGCGACCAGGTGCGCCCGCCGTGGGCAGCCGGGTCGCGGAGGACGGCGACCGCAGCGTCCGCGACGTCGTCCCGTGCCACCGCCGCCACCCGACCGTCGCCAGCCGGGCCGCGGATCACGCCGTCCTGCCCGACGAACTCCACGAGCGAGTCCAGGTAGAACTGGTCGCGGAGGAACGTGGCCGGCAGCCCCAGCGCACGGATGTGCTGCTCGGTCGCCCAGTGGTCGCGGGCCAGCGTGAAGGTCGCCTCCGCCGCGGCGCCCTCGAAGGACGTGTAGACCAGGTGCTCGACCCCGGCGTCGGCCGCGGCGTCGAGGAAGCTGCGGTGCTGGTCGACCCGGTCAGCGGTCTCCGACGCCGACACCATCAGCACGACCGGCACGCCCGCCAGTGCCTCGCGCACCGCCTCCCGGTCGCCGTAGGGCGCCCGGACGACGGTCGTTCCCGGCAGCTGCGGTGCCCGGGCGGGGTCACGGACCAGCAGCTGCTGTGGCACCCCGGCCTCTGCGAGCAGTCGTGCAACACGGCCGCCGAGGTGGCCGGTCGATCCGGTGACGGCGATCGGCGCAGCAGACACGAGGGACTCCCTGGGTGCTCGGAACGGATGCCGTCCGGCGGATCGGGACGCCGATGCGCCGCCCAGCCTGCCACCGCAGCCCCGACCGGTCATCCGGTGGACCGAGCCCTGGTCGCGGCCACCGGACCGATGAGTCCGGCGCCGCCCCGCAGTCCTCGTCGGTGACCGACGTCCGCCGTCCCGTGCGAGGAACCGTGCCCGAGCCCCGCGTCGCCATGCTCTCCGAGGTCGCCGCGCAGCGGCACGCCCTCGCCGACCTCCTCGACACCCTGCACCGTCACGAGTGGGCCGCGCCCTCGCTCTGCCGTGGCTGGACGGTGCACGACGTGCTCGCCCACCTCACCCTCTCCACCCGGCAGTCCACCGCCGGCATGGTGCTGCGCATCCTGCGGGCCCGCGGCGACTTCGACCGGGCCGAGGCGCGGGCCGCCCGGCACCGCGCCACCGCGCACCCGCCGGCCGTGCTCACCGCCCAGCTGCGCGAGACCGCCGCACTCGACCGCCGCGTCGGCATGTCCAGCCGGTGGGACCCGCTGGTCGACGTCCTGGTGCACAGCCAGGACATCGCCCGACCGCTCCGGCGCCGGCTCCCCACCCCACCCGCGCTCGCCGTCCCGGCGTTGGAGCACGTCTGGACCAACGTCTTCTACGGCCGCCCGGCCCGGCGGCTGCACGGGCTCCGGCTGGTCGGCACCGACACCGACTGGGCCGCGGGGCAGGGCGCCGAGGTCCGCGGTTGCGCCGGGGACCTGCTGCTGCTCGCCACCGGCCGGCCGGTCGCCGCAACCGGGGTCACCGGACCGGGGGTCGGGGAGGCCGCCGCCCGGCTCCGCTCCTGACCGATGCCTGCAGGCCGATACGGTGTGCGCCGTGCAGCTGACCGTCGTCGACCACCCGATCGCCCGCGCCCGCCTGTCCCGGATGCGCGACGAGCGCACGGACAACGCCGCGTTCCGCGCCGCCCTGCGCGAGCTCACCCAGATGCTGGTCTACGAGGCCACCCGCGACCTCGAGATCGCCGAGGAGTCGATCACCACCCCGGTCACCGACACCATCGGCTACCGGCTGGCCGGTCCGCCGCTGATCGTGCCGGTGCTCCGTGCCGGCCTCGGCATGGCCGACACCGCGCACGGCATGCTGCCGGAGTCGCAGATGGGCTTCGTCGGCCTGGCCCGCAACGAGGTCACCTTCCAGCCCGAGGCCTACATGGCCTCGCTGCCGGAGTCGCTGGTCGGCCGGGCGGTCTTCGTCCTCGACCCGATGCTGGCCACCGGCGGCTCGCTGGTGCACTGCTGCACCCTGCTCACCGACCGCGGCTGCACCGACATCACCGTGCTGTGCGCGCTCGCCGCTCCCGAGGGCATCGAGCGCCTGGAGGCCAGCGGCCTGCCGCTGCGCGTCTTCACCGCCAGCGTCGACCAGGGCCTGGACGAGAACGCCTACATCGTCCCGGGCCTCGGCGACGCCGGCGACCGCCAGTTCGGCGCCGTCTGACCACGACGGAGTGAGCATCGCAGCGAGGAACGAGCGAGGAGCGGAGCGGAGTGACCGTGGGCAGACCCAGGGACGTGGCCTGATGCGGTTCGGGGTGCTGGGCACCGGCCACTGGGCACGCACGGTGCACGCCGCCGCCCTGGCGGAGCACCCCGACGCCGAGCTGGCCGGGGTCTGGGGCCGTGACCTGGCCAAGGCGAAGGCGGTGGGCGCGGAGTTCGACGTCGCCGGCACCGACGACCTCGACGCGCTGCTCGCCGACGTCGACGCCGTAAGCGTCGCCGTCCCGCCGGACGTGCAGGTGCCGCTGGCCGAGCGCGCCGCCGCAGCGGGCAAGCACCTCCTGCTGGAGAAGCCGGTGGGGCTGACCCTCGCGGCCGCCGACCGGGTGGTCACCGCGGTCGAGACCGCCGGCGTCGCCTCGGTCGTCTTCTTCACCAGCCGCTTCCGGACGGCGACCTCCACCTGGCTGCAGGAGGCGAGCCGCACCACCCTGGCCGGCGGCGCGGTCACCTGGCTGGGCTCGCTGGCCGGCAGCCCCTTCGACTCCGCGTGGCGGCGGCAGCACGGCGCGCTGTGGGACGTCGGCCCGCACGCCCTGGCGCTGCTCGTCCCCACCCTCGGACCCGTGCGCACCGTGCAGGCCGGCGCCGGGCAGGGCGACACCGTGCACCTGGTCCTCGGCCACGAGGACGGGCGGGCGAGCACCGTCACGCTGTCGCACACCGCCGCCGGGCTGTCGGCGGGCATCGACGTGTGGGTGCACGGCGACGCCGGCCGGCTGGTGCTGCTGCCGGAGTCCGACACCGCGGTCGCCGCGCACCGGGTCGCGGTCGACGAGCTGCAGGCCGCCGCGCTCACCGGCGGCGCCCACCCCTGCGACGCCGCCTTCGGCCGGGACGTCGTCCGGGTGCTCGAGGCCGCGCAGCGCGCCCTGGCCAGCGGCTGCCGGGAGGCCGTGTCCTGACGAGCGGGACAGCCCCGGGCCCCACCTCTCGCGCCGGGTCGACGCCGACCGGCACGCCTTCTTGCTGCTGATCGGCTTCGCCGGGTCGATCGTCGCCACCCGGGTCTACCTGGCGGCCACCGGCTACCCCACGGTGGGCGGCGACATCCTGCACGTCGCCTACGCCCTGTGGAGGCGCGACCTGCGCATGGTGGTCGGGGCGGTGCTGGCCCCACCGTGGTGAACCGTTCCTCTGGTCCGAGCAGTTCCGCCGCCGGGCTCGTGCTCATCCACCTCCTCCTGCGGGCGGTCGTGCGCCGGCACCGGCGCACGCTGGACCGGGAGGACGCCGACGACGGGTCCGGGAGGGAGCGGTGAGTGGACTGGTGCGCTTGTACCTGCCGACCGGGCGGATCCGGCGCAGTGACTGGTGGCTGCGCTACGTGCTGCTGTTCGCGCTGGTCGGCGTTGCCGCGTCAGCGGTGGACGCCTCATGGTTCCCGGACAGCTGGCCGCGGTTCACCGACCGCCCGGGCGAGTCGGACGTCGCCGACTGCTGTGGTTCTGCCCGCAGGAGGGCGGGCCGGTCACCGCGATCAGCGCGCTGCTGCTGATCGTCCCGAACATCGCCTCGACCGTCACCCGGCTGCACGACCGCGACCACTCTGCCTGGTGGCTGCTGTGGGTGCTGGTGCCGGGGGTCGGCTGGCTGGTGCTGCTGGTGACCGCGGGCTTCCTCGGCACCCAGCCGCACCCCAACCGCTACGGCCGGCCACCACCCAGCTGACCGCGGACCAGTAGCCCAGGACGCCGCACGGCTGGAGCGCCGCGCCGACCGGTACGGCCGCCGGCGTCACCACCCCGGCCGGGCGACAGTGCGAGCTGCCTCCCGGACCCGTCCGTGGGAGCGACTGCACCCCGGACGGGACGGGTCACCAGCCGAGCTCCTCCGCGAGACGGGGCCCCAGCAGCGGGGCGATGGTGCGCATGTAGGTGGCCGTGGCGTGCCCGCCGTCCAGGTAGACCCGCACGTTGCCGATCAGCGCCGGGCAGGTCGTGTCGGTGCAGAACCAGTCGCTGGTGTCGACCAGGGAGACGCCGGGGGGCAGTATGGGGCCGACCGACTGCAGCAGCCCCTCGGTGTAGACGGTCGACCGGGCTACCTCGCACTCGACGGCGGTGTCGCCCAGTCGGGTCTGGCAGTCCGGGGTGTCGGTCGGGTGCCGGGGGGTGTCGCGCATGCCCACCACCCGCACACCGGCATCGGACAGCTGCTGCCACGCGGCCACGAACCCTGGCGGCACGGACTCCTCCCCGGGGGAGAGGCCGGTGCGGGTGCCCAGGGTGACCACCAGGTCGGGGTCCAGCGCGATGATCCGGTCGACCAGGTTCGCGCGCCAGGCGGCGCATTCCTCGTACCCCGGCCAGTCCTCCTGGATGAACTCGGACTCGGTCGACAGGTTGCAGCCGCCGCGGACGAGCGAGTGCACCTGCCAGGACCGGTCGGCCGCCAGCGCGGCCAGCGGCGCCTGCCACTGCGCGGCGTGCGAGTCGCCGACGACGACGATGCGTCGCTCGGCGGTGTCCGGGCCCAGCACGCAGACCTCGGCCTCCACCGTGACCGAGCTCTCGGTGATTTGGTCGTTGCGGCAGTCGGCCCCGTCCAGTCGCGGCCAGTCCTCGCGCAGCACCGTGGCCTCGGGCCGGGCGACGACCCCCGCCAGACCGCCGGTCGCCGGCTCGGGCCCGCTCAGCGCGGGGGCACCGGGGTAGGACGGGTCCGCGGCGAGCTGGGTGAGCTGGGCGGCCTGCCGGTCCAGCCAGGCGGTGGCGCCGACGCCGGCGCCGAGGACGGGGAGGGCAGCGGCGACCACGATCGAAATGGCCAGCGCGGGCCGCCGGGTCCGCAGCCAGGTGGCGGCCGGCAGCTCGACCAGCCGGTGGGTCACCGCGGCCAGCATGACCGAGAGCCCGATCACCGCCGCGGCGCCGTGGGAGGACGGGTCCTCGCGCCTGGCGTACTGCAGGTAGAGGACCAGCACCGGCCAGTGCCACAGGTAGATCGCGTAGGACCGCTGGCCGAGCCAGTCGGCGGCCGGGTGGGACAGCGCCCGGTGCACTCCCAGACGTCCTCCGCCGTCCCCCGCGAGCAGGACCAGCGCGGCGCACGCCACCGGCCACGCAGCCGCGTACCCGGGGAAGGAGTGCGCGCCGTCGATGACGAGGCCGCAGGCGATTAGCGCGAGGACCCCGGCCCAGCCGAACGCCGCGCTGGTCCACGGTCCGAGGCGTGCCGCGCCCACGAGCAGGGCCACCAGGGCGCCGGCGCCCAGCTCCCACAGGCGCGGCAGGGTCGAGAAGTACGCCACCTGCTGGTCGGCACCGGTGCTCACCACGGACCAGGCGAACGAGGCGGCGGTCACCGCCGTCACGGCGGTGACCGTGACGGCGTGGCCCAGGTGGGCCCGCCCCACCGAGCGCAGCAGCACGGCTCCGGCGGCGACCAGCGGCGGGACGACGAGGAGAACCTGGACCTGGATGGACAACGACCAGAAGTGCTGCACCGGGCTCGCGACGGCGTTGCTGGCGTTGTAGTCGACCGCGTCCTGGACCAGGCGCCGGTTCTCGGTGAAGCTGACCGCGGCGATCAGGTGGTTGGCCATCTCCCGCCACCGGGTCGTCGGCAGGATGGCCATCGAGACGACGGCGGTGACGGCGAGGACCACCAGGGCGGTGGGCAGCAGCCGGGAAAGCGTGCGGCTGACCGCGCGCAGGGGGTGCACGCGGCCGTCGCGCCCCACCTGCCCGCGGACGGTGAGGACGAGGAAGAAGCCCGTGAGCACCAGGAAGACGTCGACGCCGCCGGAGACCCGGCCGCTGAAGACGTGGTAGCCGACGACCAGCGCCACCGCCAGGCCGCGCAGCCCGTCGATCTCGGTGCGCCGCCTGCTCCGGCCCGAGGGCTGGCTGACGACGGCGACGCTCTGGTCGAGAACGGACAAGGTGGGCCTTCCGGTGGTGCTCGTGCTGTCGGCCGAGCGGGTACGGGGGTGAACGCCAGCCTGACACGGCGTGCCGTCGCCGGGCCGCAGACGGCGAGCGCGAGGGGCGGGTGGGACAGCCGGTGCCCAGTGGGTCGATCAGAGGCCCAGGGCCGCGGACATCTCCGTGCGCAGGCGGGCCAGCGCCGCGGCCGCCCGCTCGCGGGCGGCCGGCAGCCCGGCGGCGTCGGCCACCGGGACGACGGCCTCCAGGTAGGCCTTGAGCTTGGGCTCGGTGCCGCTGGGCCGGACGACCACCCGGACGCCGTCCCCGGTCAGCCGCACCGCGTCCACCGGCGGCTCGGCCTGCGCCAGGTCGCGCGCGTCGACGTCCCGGCCGAGCAGCTGCGCCGGGGGCCGGTCGCGCAGGCGCGCCATCGCCCCGGCGATGACCGAGAGGTCCTCCACCCGCACCGACAGCTGCCCGGTGGCGAACAGCCCGTGATCCACCGCCAGCTCGTCGAGCCGGTCGCCGAGCGTCCGCCCGTCGGCCCGCAGCTCCGCGGCGAGCAGCGCGACCGCCAGCGCCGCCGAGATGCCGTCCTTGTCGTGCGCGACGCCGGGTGTCACCGCGTAGCCGAGCGCCTCCTCGTAGCCGAAGACCAGCGGTGCCCCGGCCGAGCCGGCCCGGATGATCCACTTGAAGCCGGTGGGCGTCTGCTCGAACGGCACGTCGTGCGCCCGGGCCAGCGCGCCCAGCAGGGAACCGCTGACCAGGGAGCAGGCGTAGGTGCCGCGCACGCCGCGGCGCAGCAGCCAGTCGGCCAGCAGCACGCCGACCTCGTCGCCGGTCAGCTGGCGCCCGGCCACGACCACCGAGCAGCGGTCGGCGTCGGGGTCCTCGGCGATGGCGACGTCGGCACCGACCTGCTCGGCGCGGGCGGTCAGCAGGTCGACCGCGCCGGGCTCCTCTGGGTTGGGGAAGGCGACGGTCGGGAAGGCGGGGTCGGGCCGGTCCTGCTGCGGCACGGTGTGCAGAGGCCCGAAGCCGGCCGCCTCGAAGACCCGGCGGGTGGTGGCCGAGCCGACGCCGTGCATCGCGGTGTAGGCGACGGTGAGCTGCTGGCGGTGGGCCGGCGCCACCCGGCCGGGCGCCAGCGCGCCGACGACGGCGGTCACGTAGTCGGCCTCGACGTCGTCGCCGCAGGTGACCCAGTCGTCGCCGCGCGGCAGCGAGCGAAGCGACCGCATGGCGGCGATCGCCGCCTCGATCTCCCGGTCGGCCGGCGGCACCAGCTGGGCGCCGTCGCCGAGGTAGACCTTGTAGCCGTTGTCCTGCGGTGGGTTGTGGCTGGCGGTCACCATGATTCCGGCGACCGCGCCCAGGTGCCGGACGGCGAAGGAGAGCACCGGGGTGGGCAGCGGACGGGGCAGCACCGAGACGGCGAACCCGGCCCCGGCGAGCACCTCGGCGGACACCCGGGCGAACTCGTCGGAGCGGTGCCGGGCGTCGTAGCCGATGACCACGCCGCCCCCGGCGTGGCCGGCGTCGCGCAGCCAGGCGCCGAGGCCGGCGGCCGCGCGGGTCACCACGGCGGCGTTCATGCCGGCCGGTCCGGCCCGGAGCGGACCGCGCAGACCGGCGGTGCCGAAGGTGAGCGGGCCGGCGAAACGACGCTCCAGCTCCTCGGTGTCCTGCGCCTCGACCAGCGCCTCGATCTCGGCGCGGTCGCCGTCGTGCGGGTCGTCGCCGGCCCAGGCGCGGGCGGTGGTCAGCACGTCGGGGGAGCGGGTCACCGGGGTCCTCCACTGCTCGGCTGCACCGGTGCCGTCTGCGCCGCGACCACGTCGGCGTCGAGGTCCGGCAGGGTGTACTCCCCACCCACCCGGCCGTGCACCGGGTCGCGGGGGTCGGGCTCGCCGTGCACCTCCAGCAGCGCCGGCGCGTACACCTCCGCGTCGTCGCGCGGGTCGTACCCCAGCGCGCGGGCGGCGGTGAGGTCCCACCAGTTCCGGGTGTTGGCCGACACCCCCCACACGACGCGGAAGCCGGGGGATGGCGCGCGCAGCGCTGCGTCGAACAACCGCACGGTGTCACCCGGCGACAGCCAGGTGGACAGCTGGCGGACCGTCGTCGGCCGCGGGAAGGCGCTGCCGATGCGCAGGCAGACCACGTCGATGCCGTACCGGTCGGCGTAGAGCGAGCCCAACGCCTCCATGGTCACCTTCGCGACGCCGTAGAAGGTGTCCGGCCGCGGGGGCGCGGCGGCCTCGGTGAGCAGCCCGTCGGCCGGCCGGGGCGTGAAGCCGCTCGCGTGGTTGCTGCTGGCCAGCACGACCCGGCCGACCCCGGCCCGGCGCGCGGCCTCCAGCACGGCGTGGGTGGTCTCGATGTGCGACCGCTCGATCGCCTCCCAGGTCGACTCGCCCAACACCCCGGCCAGGTGGACGACCGCGCCGGCGCCGTCGGCCGCCGCCGCGACGGCGGCCAGGTCGGCGGCGTCGGCCACAAGGTGCTCCTCCCCGGGGCGTGGCTCGGGCACCGGGACGACGTCCAGGCAGCGCAGCGCCCAGCCGTGCTCGGGCAGGCCACCGCGCAGCACGGTGCCGATGCCGCCGGCGGCGCCAGTCACCAGCACCGGCCCGGTCATCAGACCCGCCCGATCAGCTGCATTAGGAACTCCCCGAGGCGGCCGGCGGCGGCCTTGCCCGCCGCCAGCACCTCGAGGTGGTCCAGCGCCTCCCCGGTGATCCCGGCCGCGGCGTTGGTGACCATCGACAGCCCGAACACCTCCATGCCCGCGGCCCGGGCGGCGATCGCCTCCAGCGCCGTCGACATGCCGACCAGGTCAGCGCCGAGGGTGGTGAGCATCCGGATCTCGGCCGGGGTCTCGAAGTGCGGGCCGGGCAGCGCCGCGTAGACGCCCTCGGCCAGCGACGGGTCGATCTCCTTCGCCAGCGCCCGCAGCCGGGACGAGTACAGGTCGGTCAGGTCGACGAAGGTGGCCCCGACCAGCGGCGAGCGGGCGGTCAGGTTCAGGTGGTCGCTGATCAGCACCGCCTGCCCGACCCGGTGGTCGGGGCGCAGCCCGCCGGCGGCGTTGGTCAGCACGACGGTGCGCACCCCGGCGGCGGCGGCGGTGCGGACGCCGTGCACCACCGGCTCGACCCCGCGGCCCTCGTAGAGGTGCGTGCGGCCCAGGAACAGCAGCACCTTGCGGTCACCGACGCGGACCGAGCGGATCTCCCCGCCATGGCCGCTGACGGTGGGCGCCGAGAACCCGGGCAGCTCACCGATGCCGACGCTGGCGAGCGTGCGGCCGAAGGCGTCGGCGGCCGGGGCCCACCCCGAGCCCATCACGACGGCGACGTCGTGGCCGGACCCCAGGGCCGCGGTGAGGTCGTCCGCCGCGCGGGCGGCCAGCGCGGCGGGGTCGACCAGCCGGGCGGCGGTGGGACGCTGGGCGGCGGGGAAGGCGGCATTCGGGTCGCTCACGCGCCGACGGTAGCCCAGCCCCTGCCGGGGTGGGCGACCGCTCGTGGCGCGACCGGGCGCCGTCCTCCGACCCGGCGGTGCCCGCGGTGGGGGCCCGTCCCGGCCGTCGGTCACGACCGGCGAGACGGCGGGTCCGCTCCTAGACTCACCGGGTGCAGATCCCCTTCCACTCGTCCGAGCGCGCCTCCCTGGGAGTGGAGTGGGAGCTCCAGCTGGTCGACCGCCGGACCGGTGAGCTGACCTCCGGAGCCACCGAGATCCTCGCCGAGATCACCCCCGACGGGCTCGACGAGCACCCGAAGGCCAAGCACGAGCTGCTGCAGTCGACCGTCGAGGTGATCACCGGCATCTGCACCACCGTCGCCGAGGCCAGGGCCGACCTCGCGGGCACCGTCGCCGAGGTCGTCGCGGCGGCCGACCGCCGCGGGCTGGACCTGATGTGCGCCGGCAGCCACCCCTACACCCGCTGGGACAGCCAGGAGATCTCGCCGAAGGAGCGGTACGCCGAGCTGGTCGAGCGGATGCAGTGGCCGGCCCGGCGGCTGCAGATCTTCGGCGTCCACGTGCACGTGGGCGTGCGCGGGGCCGACAAGGCGATGCCGATCGTCAACGCGCTGCTGCAGTACGTGCCGCACTTCCTGGCGCTGTCGGCGTCCTCCCCGTTCTGGTCCGGCTGCGACACCGGGCTGGCCTCGGTGCGCACCAAGGTCTTCGAGGGGATGCCGACCGCCGGGCTGCCCTACCAGCTGTCGGACTGGGCGGGGTTCGAGGAGTACATGGGCACGCTCATCGCCGCCGGCGCGATCGAGAGCGTCCGCGAGGTGTGGTGGGACGTGCGGCCGCACCCGGACTTCGGCACCGTCGAGCTGCGCATCTGCGACGGGCTGCCCACCCTCGACGAGATCGGTGCGGTCGCCGCCCTGGCCCAGTGCCTGGTCGAGCAGTTCGACACCCAGCTCGACCGCGGCTACACGCTGCCCACCCCGGCCGGCTGGATCGTCCGGGAGAACAAGTGGCGGGCGGTGCGCTACGGGCTGGACGCACGCATCGTCGTCGACGAGCAGGGCACCGTCGCCCCCGTCCGGGAGGCGCTGGCCGAGCTGGTCGAGGAGCTGCTGCCCACCGCCCGCAAGCTCGGCTGCGAGGCCGAGCTGCTCGACGTCCGGCGGGTGCTGGAGGTCGGCGCCTCCTACCAGCGGCAGCGCGCGGTCGCCGCGGCGCACGACGGTGACCTGCACCCGGTCGTCGACAGCCTGGTCGCCGAGCTGCGCGACGGCCTGCCGGCCGCCGGGGAGCCGCGGTGAGCGGGGAGCGCCTCCGGGACGACGCCGGCGCGCAGCTGGACGCCTGGACCCGGGACCACCACCCGGAGCTGGTCGCCGTCCGCCGGCACCTGCACGCCCACCCCGAGCTGGGGTTCGCCGAGCACGAGACGACGGCGTACCTGGAGCAGCGGCTGACCGCGGCCGGGCTGCGCCCCCGGCGGCTGCGCTCGGGCACCGGTCTGGTCTGCGACGTGACCGGCGACCCCGACGGCCCGGTCGTCGTGCTGCGGGCCGACATCGACGCGCTGCCGCTGGCCGACCTCAAGGACGTGCCCTACCGCTCCACCCGCGAGGGGCTCTGCCACGCCTGCGGGCACGACGTGCACACCACCGTGCTGCTCGGCGTCGCGCTGGCCCTCGCCGCGCAGGAGGGGCTGCCGGGCACGGTCCGCTGCGTCTTCCAGCCGGCCGAGGAGCAGGTGCCCGGCGGCGGCCTGGAGGTCGTCGACGAGGGCCTGCTCGCCGGCGCCACCCGGGCCTTCGCGCTGCACTGCGACCCGTCGTTGCCGGCCGGGCAGGTGGGGCTGCGCACCGGCTCGATCACCGCCGCCTGCGACCGGGTCGAGGTCACCCTCACCGGGCCCGGTGGGCACACCGCCCGCCCGCAGCTCACCGTCGACCTGGTGCACGCGCTGGGCCGGGTGGTCACCGAGGTGCCCGGCCTGCTCTCCCGGGTCGTCGACCCGCGCGCCAGCCTGTCGCTGGTGTGGGGGTCGGTCAGCGCCGGCGTCGCCGCCAACGCCATCCCGCAGACCGGCGCGCTGCGCGGCACGCTGCGGGTGCTGGACCGCTCGGTGTGGAACCAGGCGGAGGACCTGGTCCGGCGGCTGGTCACCGAGGTGGCCACCGGCTCCGGCGCCGGGGTGTCGATCGAGTACGTGCGCGGGGTCCCGCCGGTGGTCAACGACCCGCGCAGCGTGGCCCTGCTCCGCGGGGCGGCGATCGAGACCGTCGGCGGCGACGCCGTGGTGCAGTCCCCGCAGAGCATGGGCGGGGAGGACTTCGGCTGGTTCGCCGAGGTGCTGCCGATCGCGCTGGCCCGGCTGGGCACCGCGGGCGACGGCCCGGTGCTGGACCTGCACCGCGGCACCTTCGACGTCGACGAGGCCGCCATCGGGGTCGGCGTCCGGCTGCTGGCCCGTACCGCGCTCCAGGCGCTGACGGCCGACTCCGCCGTCCCCGTGGGTGACCCCGCGCGGTAGATCGTGTAGAGGTTGGCCCCACGCGCGCGGACCGCACCGACGCGCTGACCGCTCGACCGGAGAGGCGGGGGACCCTGAGGATGAGCTCCACCGACCAGCAGGCGACCCGCCCGGGCGGGCCACCCCCCGCCGAGCCGGGGACGCCCGAGGAGCTCGCCCTCGTCGCGGGCTTCCCGGCCGCCACCCGGGAGCAGTGGCGGGAGCTGGTCGCCGGGGTGCTGCGCAAGGTCGGGCGGGGCGAGCTGCCCGACCCGGTCGAGGACGCGCTGCGGGCGACCGTGGCCACCGGGGTGACGGTCGCGCCGCTGTACACCGCCGAGGACGTCGCCCACCTGCCCGCCGCCGTCGGGGTGCCCGGGCTGCCGCCGTTCGTCCGCGGGTCGCGCGTCGCGTCGGTGCCCGGCGGTGACGGCGAGCTGACCGTGCCCGGCGGCTGGGACGTCCGGGCCCGCCACGCCGACCCCGACGTCGCCCGCACCCGGGAGGCGATCGCCGCCGACCTGGAGAACGGCGTCACCTCGCTGTGGCTGGTGCTCGGCGCGGGCGCGGTCCCGGTCGAGGCGCTCGGCGAGGTGCTCGCCGACGTGTACCTGGACCTCGCGCCGCTGACGCTGCAGGGCGGCCCCGAGGCCGCGGAGGCGTTCCTCGCCCTGGTCGAGGCGCGCACCGACAGTGGCCCGGTGCTGGCGGCGGGCGGCTGCCTGGGGCTGGACCCGCTGGGCGTGCAGGCGGCGACGGGGGAGGAGCAGGACCTCTCCGGGCTGGCCGCCCTCGCCCGGCGCGCGCCCGCCGGCTGGCGCACCGTCGTCGTCGACGGCACGGTGTTCGCCGACGCCGGCGGCTCGGTGGTCGAGGAGCTCGGCTGCGCGGTCGCCGCGGGGGTGGGCTACCTGCGTGCACTGACCGCGGGCGGCTTCTCCGCCGACGAGGCGTTCGGCCAGCTGGAGTTCCGCTTCTCCGCGGGCGTCGACCAGTTCACCACCATCGCCGCGCTGCGCGCCGCGCGCCGGCTGTGGGACCGGGTGGGCGAGGCCAGCGGGGTGGCCGCCGGGCACCGGGCGATGCGCCAGCACGCGGTCACCTCCTCGGCGATGGTCACCCGGCACGGCGCGGCGGTGAACATGCTGCGCACGACGGTCGCCTGCTTCGCCGCGGGCGTCGGCGGCGCCGACGTCGTCACGGTGCAGCCCTTCGACGCCGCCCTGGGCCTGCCCGACGCGTTCGCCCGGCGGATCGCCCGCAACACCCAGACCCTGCTGCTGGAGGAGGGGTCCGTGGGCCGGGTGCTCGACCCGGCCGGCGGCTCCTGGTACGTCGAGGCGCTCACCGAGTCCGTCGCCCAGGCCGCCTGGGCCTGGTTCACCGAGGTCGAGCGGGCCGGCGGGCTGCCCGCCGCGCTGGCCTCCGGGCTGGTCGCCGAGCGGGTCGGCGCCGCCCGGGCCGCCCGGGAGGAGCGCGTGGCGCACCGCACCGACGCGGTCACCGGCGTCACGGAGTTCCCGGACGCCGTGGAGGTGCTGCCCACCCGCCGGCCGGACCCGTGGCGTCCGCCGTCCGGGCCGGGCGGGCTGCCGCGGGTGCGCACCGCCGAGCGGTTCGAGGCGCTGCGCGACCGGGTCGAGGCCACCGACCCCCGTCCGGGCGTCTACCTGGCCACGCTTGGCCCGGTCGCCCGGCACACCGCACGCGCCGGCTTCGCCGCCAACCTGTTCGCCGCCGGCGGGCTGCGCACGCCGTCCGGCGACCGCGCCTCCGGCTTCGCCGAGGCGGGGACGACGGTGGCCTGCATCTGCGGCACCGACCGCGACCACGCCTCCGACGCCGCCGCGCTGGCCGCGGAACTCCGGGCGGCCGGGGCGACGCAGGTGTGGCTGGCCGGCACCGCCGACGTCGAGGGCGTCGACGGGCACCTGTTCACCGGCTGCGACGCCCTCGCGGTGCTGACCACCGTCGTGGACCATCTCGCCGCCACGACGGCCGTTCCTGCGGCGGAGGTGGGGCGATGAGCCGGATCCCGGACTTCGGGGACCTGGAGCTGGGTGCGCCGGCGGCCGGGGCCACCGGCGCGGACTGGGCGGAGCGGTTCCAGCAGGCCACCGGGCGCACCCCGGCCGAGGCGGCCTGGCAGACCCCGGAGGGGATCGCCGTCCCGCCGCTGTACACCCCGGCCGACCTCGCCGGGCTGGACTCCCTGGCCACGTACCCGGGCATCGCGCCCTACCTGCGCGGGCCCTACCCGACGATGTACACCACCCAGCCGTGGACCATCCGGCAGTACGCCGGGTTCTCCACCGCCGCGGCGTCCAACGCCTTCTACCGGCGCAACCTGGCCGCCGGGCAGAAGGGCCTGTCGGTCGCCTTCGACCTGCCCACCCACCGCGGCTACGACTCCGACCACCCCCGGGTCGTCGGCGACGTCGGGATGGCCGGGGTGGCGATCGACTCGATCCTGGACATGCGGCAGCTCTTCGACGGCATCCCGCTGGACCGGATGAGCGTGTCGATGACGATGAACGGCGCCGTGCTGCCGGTGCTGGCGCTCTACGTCGTCGCCGCGGAGGAACAGGGGGTGAGCCCGGACCAGCTCACGGGGACGATCCAGAACGACATCCTCAAGGAGTTCATGGTCCGCAACACCTACATCTACCCGCCGCAGCCCTCCATGCAGATCATCAGCGACATCTTCGCGTTCACCTCGCAGCGGATGCCGCGCTACAACTCGATCTCCATCTCCGGCTACCACATCCAGGAGGCCGGGGCGACGGCCGACCTGGAGCTGGCCTACACCCTCGCCGACGGCGTCGAGTACCTGCAGGCGGGCAAGGCCGCGGGCCTGGACGTCGACGCCTTCGCCCCGCGGCTGAGCTTCTTCTGGGCGATCGGCATGAACTTCTTCATGGAGGTCGCGAAGCTGCGGGCCGGGCGGCTGCTGTGGGCCCGGCTGGTCCGCGAGGCCGGCGCGACGAACCCGAAGTCGATGTCGCTGCGCACCCACTCGCAGACCTCGGGCTGGTCGCTGACCGCGCAGGACGTCTACAACAACGTCGTCCGCACCTGCCTGGAGGCGATGGCCGCCACCCAGGGGCACACCCAGTCGCTGCACACCAACGCCCTGGACGAGGCGCTGGCGCTGCCCACCGACGCCTCCGCGCGGATCGCCCGCAACACCCAGCTGCTGCTGCAGCAGGAGTCCGGGACGACGCGGGTCATCGACCCGTGGGGCGGGTCGGCGTACGTGGAGAAGCTGACGCACGACCTGGCCCGCCGGGCCTGGGCGCACATCGAGGAGGTCGCGGCGGCCGGCGGCATGGCGCAGGCGATCGACGACGGCATCCCGAAGCTGCGCATCGAGGAGGCCGCGGCCCGCACCCAGGCGCGCATCGACTCCGGCCGCCAGCCGGTCATCGGCGTCAACAAGTACCGGGTCGAGGCCGACGAGGCGGTCGAGGTGCTGCGGGTCGACAACGCCGACGTCCTCGCCCAGCAGAAGGCGAAGCTCGCCGAGCTGCGGGCGACCCGGGACGAGGTCGCGACCCGGGAGGCGCTGGCCCGCCTCACCGACGGCGCGCGCGCCGCCGCCGAGGGCCGTCGGGGGCCCGGGCTCGAGCAGAACCTGCTGGCGCTGTCCATCGCCGCCGCGCGGGCGCGGGCGACGGTGGGGGAGATCTCCGACGCGCTGGAGGCGGTGTACGGGCGGCACGCCGGTCAGGTGCGCACCATCTCCGGTGTGTACCGCGACGAGGCCGGCGACTCCGGCGCCGTGACCGAGACCCGAGCGATGACCGACCGGTTCGCCGAGGCCGAGGGGCGCCGGCCGCGGATCCTGGTGGCCAAGATGGGCCAGGACGGGCACGACCGCGGCCAGAAGGTCATCGCCACCGCCTTCGCCGACCTCGGGTTCGACGTCGACGTCGGCCCGCTGTTCCAGACCCCGGACGAGGTCGCCCGGCAGGCGGTGGAGGCCGACGTGCACGTCGTCGGCGTCTCCTCGCTAGCCGCCGGTCATCTCACCCTGGTCCCCGCGCTGCGCGACGCGCTCGCCGAGCTGGGCGCCGACGACGTGCTGGTCGTCGTCGGCGGGGTGATCCCGCCCGACGACGTCCCGACGCTCCGGGAGATGGGCGCCGCCGCGGTGTTCCCGCCCGGCACGGTCATCGCCCAGGCCGCGCAGGAGCTGCTCCGCACGCTCTCGTCCCGGCTCGGACACTGAGGGCAGAATGGCCATTTCTGCCCTGGAGGGAGCCGGGTGAGCCGGGAGGTCGACGTCCCGGCCCTGGTCGACGGCGTCCTGGCCGGTGAACGGCGGGCGGTGGCCCGGGCGATCACGCTGGTCGAGTCGCGCCGGGCCGACCACCGGGACCGCGCGCAGGAGCTGCTGGTGCAGCTGCTGCCGCACGCCGGGAGCGCCCGCCGGGTCGGCATCAGCGGGGTGCCGGGGGTCGGCAAGTCGACCTTCATCGACGCCCTCGGCGTGCAGCTCACCGCCACCGGGTCGCGGGTCGCGGTGCTCGCGGTCGACCCGTCGTCGGCGCGCTCGGGCGGGTCGGTGCTGGGGGACAAGACCCGGATGAGCCGGCTGGCCGTCGACCCGGACGCCTTCATCCGGCCCGCGCCGACCGCCGGCACCCTCGGCGGGGTCGCGCAGGCGACCCGGGAGTCGATCGTCGTGGTCGAGGCCGCCGGGCACGACGTGGTCCTGGTGGAGACCGTGGGCGTCGGGCAGTCGGAGACCGCGGTCGCGGAGATGGTCGACTCGTTCCTCTTCCTCACCTTGGCCCGCACCGGCGACCAGCTGCAGGGGATCAAGCGCGGCATCCTGGAGATCGCCGACGTCGTCGCGGTGAACAAGGCCGACGGACCCGGCGAGGCCGACGCCCGACGGGCCGCCCGCGAGCTGGCCGGGGCGATGCGGATGCTGCGGGGCGTGACCGTGCCCGTGCTGACCTGCGCCGGGCTCACCGGCGCCGGGCTGGCGGAGGTCTGGGCCGCGGTGGTCGAGCACCAGGACCGGCGACGAGCCTCCGGCGAGCTGGACCGGCGGCGGCGCGAGCAGCAGGTCCGCTGGCTGTGGCAGCTGGTCCGCGACGGCCTCGAGCACCGGCTGCGCGAGCACCCCGGCGTGCGGTCGCTCGCGCCCGAGCTGGAACGCGAGGTGCTCTCCGGTGAGCTCACCCCCGCGCTGGCCGCCCGCCGGCTGCTGGGCACCTTCCTCGGGTGAGTGGTTCCCCGACGCGGGCGGTTCTCCCGCACCGGGCAGAGCTGTTGCAGCGGTGTGAGTCCGCGCCTTCCTCCCGGGTGGATCCGATCGTGCAGGTACCGTCCCGCGCATGTCAGTGCTGCGACGGGAGAGGGCGCGGGAAACCGTACGCCGCAGCGCGGCCGTCCTCCTCGGTGCGGTCTGTGGGCTGCTGGCCGGATGTGCCCGCCCCGCTGACGAGGCGACGCTGGGACCGGGGGTCACCGGGACGATCGTCGGTCCGACCACCGTCTCGGAAGCCACGACGGTCGCCTTCCTGGGGGACTCGTACACCGAGGGAGTGGGCTCGTCGGACGGCGCGGGGTACGTGTCGTCGACAGCGCATGCGCTCGGCATCGTCCCCATCGTCTTCGCCGAGGGCGGGACCGGCTACGTCAACCCGGGGGACGACCCAGGGGAATCGACGTACGGCGAACGTGTCGCGGCCGTGGTCGCCGCCAAGCCGGACGTCGTCGTGGTGCAGGGCGGCACCAACGACCATGCTGCCCCCGCGGAACGGATCGCCGATGCGGCGTCTGCCGTCTTCGCAGGACTGCGTGCCGGCCTGCCCGACGCCGTGCTGGTGGTGCTGGGCCCGGTCAACCCGCCGGACCTGCCCCGCGAGGCGGTCCGCGAGGTGGACGCGGCCTTGGCCGCTGCGGCCGAGGCGAGTGATGCGGTCTACATCGACGCCCTGGGTGAGGGGTGGCTGGAACCGGCCGACGTCCACTTCGGGGTGGGCGACACGCACCCGAACGACCGCGGGTACTCCGAGCTCGCCGACCGGCTCGTTGCCGACCTGGAAGCGCTCTTGCCGACTGACTGATCGCCGCGGTCGGGCGGGGAACAGCGCGGTGGCCGGCCCGCTCAGGCAGTCGCGTCCTGGGCGACGGGGCGCTGGCCGGCGGCCAGCGACGAGCGCACAGCGGTGTGGAGTCGGCCCGCGCCTCGACTCGTGAGCGCGTGCAGGTGGTTGAAGGTGACGACCAGTGCGGCAGTGAAGCCCAGTGTGATGCCGTAGCAGATCGCGAGCTTCAGACCCCACGGCAACTGGATCAGCGGGGCGATGAACATCACGAGGGAGGCGGCGACCGCGTTGGTGAAGAAGAACGCGAGCGCGTGCTTTCCGACCCAGGCGAGCGGCCCGCGGTTGCTGACCCGGTACTGCCAGCGCTTACCCGACATCGCGACGATGATCGCGAGCATCGAGAAGAACACCCAGGGCAGAGTGGGCGCGAACTTCAGCGCCTGCATGTCGATGAAGTGGACGCCCCGCAGTGCCAGCGTGAACCACAGGCCAGCGAGTGACAGGCCGATCAGGGTGAGGGACTGGAGCGGGCGCAGACGTAGGTCGCGCTGCAGGTAGCCGAGCAGGAAGAAGCCGCTGTAGCACAGGAAGTACTGGTCGAAGAAGAAGAACGACCCACCGGACTGGACTCGCACGAAGCCGATGGCACAGACCAGGAGCAGGAGCGCGATCGGTCCGAGGGAGTTGGTGTTCCGTCGCACGAGTGCGATGGCGGCGCTCATGACCGGGATCACCGCGAAGTAGACGACGAGGAACCAGCCACCTCCCATCACCCCGTGGAACGGGAGCGGGGTGGTGGGGTTCTGCAGCACCAGGTTGCCCACGAAGCTCGCGGCGAAGTCGCGGCGTGATCCGAGCGAGACGGACGTGAGCAGGGCGACGGCGGCCATCGCGGCGAAGGTGACGAGCACGAAGAGCGTCCACTGGGAGTAGATGCGCCACAGGGAGGTCGCAGTCTTCCGCGCGGTGATCGCCGGCATGCTCGCCACTGCCCAGCCGGAGAGGAAGAAGAAGAAGGGGACGTCGATCGCCAGGCTCGCTGCTCGCACCCAGCCCGGCACGTAGTCGACACCGGAGTTGAAGACAGTGTGGATGAACACGATGTTCAGAGCGGCGAGGCCCTTGAGCAGATCGATGTAGTGATTCCGCGGCGGCCGCTTCGGCTCGCGTGTGCGGCCGGACGCCCGGGGGTCGCGAGGGAGCGGGGGCGTGCGTCGCGGCAGCGGGAGGCCAGCCGTCGGCGGCTGCCCCGTCGCAGTGTGGCTGTTGAGCACGGGCCCTCGCTTTCTCTCCCCTGCACGCGCCGATCGCATGCTGCTGGTCAGGAGTGAACCCGAGGTCGACGGGCGGGGCGTGCAACGACGCGGTTGGCCTGTGACAGGCGGTACGGATGAGCCGGAGGAGTGCCGATGACGGCTTGAATGGCCCTGCCGGCCCCCGGGTGGCGGACGTGATGGCTCGCTGCGGGGCGGCGGCCGGCCTGCCCGCGTCGGTGTCGGACGCAGGTGTCGCCACCTGGGACGATGATGGGCGACACGGACGTTCACCCCTGGAGACGAGCACCATGACCCGCATCGTGATCATCGGCGGCGGCCCGGCCGGGTACGAGGCGGCCCTGGTCGCCGCCCAGCTCGGCGCCAACGTCACCGTCGTCGAGCGCGACGGCATCGGCGGGGCGAGCGTCCTGTCCGACTGCGTCCCGTCCAAGACCTTCATCGCCTCCGCCGGTGCGATGACCGCGGTCCGCGACTCCGCCACCCTCGGCGTCACCGGCACCGAGCTCGGCCGCGCCGCCATCGACCTCGCGGCGGTGAACACCCGGATCAAGGGGCTGGCGGTCGCCCAGTCCGCCGACATCCACCACCGCCTGGCCTCCGAGGGCGTGCGGATCATCGGCGCCGCCGCCCGGCTCGCCGACGAGGTCCGCGGGCTGACCGTGCACCGGGTCGAGGTGCTCGACGCCGACGGGGCAGTCACCGAGGTGCTCGAGGGCGACGTCGTGCTGATCGCCACCGGTGCCGACCCCCGGGTGCTGCCCGGCGCGGAGCCCGACGGCGAGCGGATCCTGTCCTGGCGCGACGTCTACGAGCTCACCGAGATGCCCGAGCACCTGGTCGTGGTCGGCTCCGGCGTCACCGGCGCGGAGTTCGCCTCCGGTTACCTGGAGGCCGGTGTCCCGGTCACCCTGGTCTCCTCACGCGACCAGGTGCTGCCCGGCGAGGACGCCGACGCCGCCGCCGTGGTCGAGCGGGTCTTCCAGTCCCGCGGCGGGCGGATCGCCGAGCGCGGCCGGGCGCAGAGCGTGGTCCGCACCGAGAAGGGCGTGCGGGTCGAGCTCACCGACGGCCGCGTGGTCGAGGGCTCGCACGCGCTGATGACCGTGGGCACCGTGCCGAACACCAGCGGGCTGCAGCTGGAGCAGTGCGGTGTCGAGGTGACCGGGTCCGGGCACGTGGTCGTCGACCGCGTCTCGCGCACCACCGTCCCCGGGATCTACGCGGCCGGTGACGTGACCGGCGTCTTCCAGCTCGCCTCGGTCGCCGCCATGCAGGGCCGGATCGCCATGTGGCACGCGCTCGGGGAGGCGGTCGCGCCGATCCGGCTGAAGACGGTCTCGGCCAACGTGTTCACCCACCCGGAGATCGCCACCGTCGGCGTGCAGGAGAGGACGCTGACCGAGGACGCCGACGTCGAGGTCGTGCGGCTGCCGCTGGCTACCAACGCGCGGGCCAAGATGGGCGACCTGCACGACGGGTTCGTGAAGCTCTTCACCCGCCGCTCCACCGACGTCGTCGTGGGCGGTGTCGTGGTCGCCCCGGGGGCGTCGGAGCTGATCCTGCCGATCGCGCTCGCCGTCACGAAGGGCCTCACCGCCGCCGACCTGGCGCAGACCTTCGCGATCTACCCGTCGCTGTCGGGATCGATCACCGAGGCCGGCCGCCGGCTCATGGGGATCGAGGACGAGCACAGCTGACCCCGGCTGCCTGAGCCGACGCCCAAGGCCCGTCCGGGTGACGGGCGTCCAGTTCCCGCGGGGATGAGCCGATCAGGGGAGGGTCCACCTTCTCCGAGGAGCTCCCGTGTCCCGATCCGTCCCCGACCCCCGGCTGCGCCGGCGCAGCACGGTGCTCCTGGCCGGTGTGCTGCTGGTCTCCGTCGTCGGCGTCCCCACCGGACGCGCCGACGAGGGTGAGCCCGCACCGCCCGGCGACGCTCCGATCACGGCGGTCGTCTCCGCGGACGGCGGGATCCCGGAGGTGGCGCCGGCCCCGGAGCCCGACACCGCGGGCACGGGCGCCGACCCCACGGTGTCGGCGATCGTCGTCACCGACGGCGGCGCCGAGGTGGTCACGCGGCAGGTGGACGCCGCCGAGGTCGACGAGACGGTCGACGAGCTCGGCCGGCTGCCGGGGGTGCTGGACGTCTCGGTCGACACCCCGGTACACCTGGCGGGGACCGATGCCCATCGCGCGGCGCAGTGGGCGCTGGACGACCTGGGCCTGGACGCCCTCCCCGCGACCGCCCCGGACGGCTCCGGCCAGCTGGTCGCGGTGCTCGACACCGGCGTCGCCGCCGCGCACGAGGACCTCGCCGGACGGGTCCGCTGCGACCTCGGGGCGGACTTCGCGACCGACGTGGCCCCCGGGAGCACGACCCGGGACGGGTGCACCGACCCGCACGGCCACGGCACCCACGTCGCCGGGGAGGTCAGCGCGATCGCCGGGAACGGCGTGGGCATCGCCGGGGCCAGCCGCGCCGAGGTCATGCCGGTCCGGGTGCTGGACTCGGCCGGCTCGGGGACCTCGGCGACCGTGGCACAGGGCATCGTCCACGCCGTCGACCACGGTGCCGACGTGATCAACCTCAGCCTGTCCGGTCCGTACAACTCCGCGTACGACACGGCGGTGCAGTACGCGGTCGACCGCGGGGTGGTCGTCGTGGCCGCCGCGGGGAACAACCGCGCCGAAGGCAACCAGGTTAACTACCCCGCCGCCTCCCCGGGGGCGATCGCGGTCGCCGCGTCCGGCCCCGACCGGGTCTCGGCTCCCTTCTCCTACAGCGGCCCGACCAACCTGGTGACCGCTCCGGGGGTGTCCGTGCTGTCCACGGACGCCGGCTCCGGCTGCGTCTACCGCAGCGGGACGTCGATGGCGGCTCCCTACGTGGCCGCCGTGGTGGCGCGCTACCGGCAGGGGCACCCCGCCGCGACCCCGGCACAGGTCCGCGAGGCGCTGGTCGCCAGCGCCATCGACCTGCAGACGCCCGGCCGCGACGACGACACCGGCCACGGCCTGATCGACCCCGGCATGCTGCTGACCGGGCAGGCCTCCGCCCCGCCGGCTCCCGAGAGCGCCGACCACCTCGCCGCGGGCGGCGTGCTGCGCGACGACCAGCAGCTGACCTCCCCCAACCGCCGGTACCGGCTGGTCGCGCAGACCGACGGCAACGTGGTGCTCTACGCCGTGGACGGCCGGGTGCTGTTCGCCAGCAACCGGTACGCGCGCGGTGCGCGGTTGGTCATGCAGGCCGACGGGAACCTCGTCAGCTACGCCCGCGACGGGCGCCCGATCTGGGACACCGGCACCTGGCGGTCACCCGGGGCCCGGCTCGTCCTCCGGGACGACGGGAGCCTGGCGCTCACCGATCCGGCCGGCCGCGTGCTGTGGTCGACCGGCCGGGACGCCGCCGACACGCTGCGGATGTACGGCTCGCTCACCGGGAACGCGCAGCTGAACTCGTCGAACGGCCGGTACCGGCTGGTCGCGCAGACCGACGGCAACGTGGTGCTCTACGCCGCGGACGGGCGGGTGCTGTTTGCCAGCAACCGGTACTCGCGCGGTGCGCGGCTGGTCCTGCAGCCGGACGGGAACCTGGTGAGCTACACGGCGGGTGGGCAGGCGCTGTGGGACAGCGGTACCTGGCGCGACCCGGGGGCCCGGCTCGTCGTGCAGGACGACGGCAACCTGGTCCTCTACCGGACCAACGGCTCCGCGGCCTGGTCGACCGGCTGGGACAGGCCCGACACGCTCCGCGCCGGCCGGTCGCTGGCGGGCAACGCGCAGCTGACCTCGACGAACGGGCGCTATCGGCTGGTCGGGCAGACCGACGGCAACCTCGTCGTCTACCGCGCCGACGGGCGGGTCGTCTACGCGAGTTCGGTCTACAGCCCGCTCGCCCGCACCGACCTGCAGTGGGACGGCAACCTGGTCACCTACGCGCGGGACGGGCGAGCGGTGTGGCACAGCCGGACGTGGAACTCCCCGGGGGTGCGTGCGGAGCTGCGGGGCAACGGCCAGCTGGTGCTGGTCAGGCCGTCGGGCGCCGTGGTGTGGGCCACCCCGCCCGACCGGGGCTGACCGGGGCGCGGGGCCGCCGGCCCCGCGCCCGAGGGTCACTCGGTGATCGTGCAGAGCACCGCGCCACTGGTCACGGTCGCGCCCACCTCGGCGGACAGCCCGCTGACCGTGCCCGCCTTGTGCGCGGTGATCGGCTGCTCCATCTTCATCGCCTCCAGCACCACCACCAGGTCGCCGGCGGCCACGGTCGCGCCGTCGGCGACCGCCACCTTCACGATGGTGCCCTGCATGGGCGCGGTGAGGGAGTCGCCGGAGGCCGCCTGACCGCCCTTCAACCCGCCTCGCCGACGCGGCGTGGCGCCACCGCCCCCTGCGGACGCGCCGGCACCCGCAGCCAGCCCGGCCGGCAGCGACACCTCCAGCCGGCGTCCGCCCACCTCGACGACGACGGTCTGCCGCGGCTCCTCCTCGGTGCCCGCGGCCGGGGCGGCGGTGTACGGCGGCACCTGGTTGTCCCACCCGGTCTCGATCCAGCGGGTGTGCACGCGGAACGGCTCGCTGGTGAACGCCTCGTCCCGGACGACGGCGCGGTGGAACGGGATCACGGTGGGCATGCCCTCGACGACCAGCTCGTCCAGCGCCCGCCGGGCCCGCTGCAGCGCCTCGGTGCGGGTCGCGCCGGTGACGATCAGCTTGGCCAGCATCGAGTCGAACGCGCCGGCGACCTCCCCGCCGGCCTCCACGCCGGAGTCCCAGCGCGCACCCGGGCCCTGCGGCACGACCAGCCGGGTGACCGGTCCGGGGGCCGGCATGAAGTTGCGCCCGGCGTCCTCGGCGTTGATCCGGAACTCGATGCTGTGCCCGCGGGGGACCGGGTCCTCGGTGATCTCCAGCGGCAGGCCCTCGGCGATGCGGAACTGCTGGCGCACCAGGTCGATCCCCGACGTCTCCTCGGTGACCGGGTGCTCGACCTGCAGCCGGGTGTTGACCTCCAGGAAGGAGATCGAGCCGTCGGCGCCCACCAGGTACTCGACCGTGCCGGCGCCGGAGTAGCCGGCCTCCCGGCAGATCGCCTTGGCCGAGGTGTGGATGCGTTCGCGCTGCTCCTCGGTGAGGAAGGGCGCCGGGGCCTCCTCGACCAGCTTCTGGTTGCGCCGCTGCAGCGAGCAGTCGCGGGTGCCCACGACCACGACGTTGCCGTGGGTGTCGGCCAGCACCTGGGCCTCGACGTGCCGCGGCTGGTCCAGGAAGCGCTCCACGAAGCACTCACCCCGGCCGAAGGCGGCGACCGCCTCGCGGACGGCGGAGTCGAACAGCTCCGGGATCTCCTCGAACGTGCGCGCCACCTTCAGCCCGCGGCCACCACCACCGAAGGCGGCCTTGATCGCCACCGGCAGGCCGTGCTCGCGGGCGAAGGCGACCACCTCGTCGGCGTCGGCCACCGGGTCCTTGGTGCCGGGCACCAGGGGCGCCCCGGCCCGGCTGGCGATGTGCCGGGCGGCGACCTTGTCGCCGAGGTCGACGATCGCCTGCGGCGACGGGCCGATCCAGGTCAGCCCCGCGTCGATGACCGCCCGGGCGAAGTCGGCGTTCTCGGAGAGGAAGCCGTAACCCGGGTGCACCGCGTCCGCGCCGGAGCGGCGGGCCGCGTCGATGACCTTCTCGATCACCAGGTAGGAGTCACCGGGCGTGGTGCCGCCCAGCGCGAAGGCCTCGTCCGCGGCGCGCACGTGCAGGGCGTCCCGGTCGGGCTCGGCGTAGACGGCGACGCTGGTCAGCCCGGCGTCCCGGCACGCACGCGCCACGCGCACCGCGATCTCGCCGCGGTTGGCGATCAGGACCTTCTGCACGGGCGGTCTCCTCCTCCGGATGGGCCGCCCGGACTGTAACCAGCGCCCTCGGGCGCGCTCACGGTGGGCCGCCGCGCTCAGCCGCGCCGGGCAGCGGCGGGCCGCCGCTGCCCGGGTTCGGGGGACAGCGCGAGGCAGTCGTAGTCCTCGGAGGACGCCCGGACCTGGTCGTGCACCTCGGCCGCGGTCATCGGCCGAGAGATCAGCCACTCGGACCGCTCCCCGCGGCGGAGCAGGAAGTCGGTGTAGCGGCGAGCCGTCAGAGTGTCCAGGACGTCGTGCACTCCCGGGCGGTTGACCTCGAAGAACAGCGTCGGGAGCGCCGTGGTCAGCCCCCGGACGACGCCGGGCTCGTGGCCCTCGACGTCGATCTTGACCAGCGCCGGCCGGCCGTGCACGGCGACCAGCTCGTCGAGCGTCCGCAGCGGCACGGTGATCCGGCCAGCCCACTCGAGCTCGGCACCGGGGCCGGTCGCGCTCGGGTGCGGTCCTGCTCGAGGGTGGCCAGGGCGTCCGCGGTGGTGCAGTACAGGGTCGCCTCACCGGCGCGGTCGGACAGCGCGGTCTGCACCACCGTCACGGCGCCGTCCCGGCGGAACCGTCGCCGCAGGTGCGCGGTGAGCCGTGGCTGGGGCTCCACCGACACCACCCTGGCACCGAGGTCACGGAAGGCGCCGGTGAACTCGCCGATGTTCGCGCCCACGTCGAAGACCAGGTCGCCGGGGCCCACCAGCTCCGCGAACAGCGCGCGCTGGTGTCGCCGCGTACCGACAACGCGGCGGCCGACGTTGCGCAGGTGGAAGTAGAGGTCCGGGGTCCGTACGAGGAGGAAGCGGTGAGCTGCCAGCACCGCTGGGATGCTAGCGGCGAGCAGCCCGCACTGGACCGGTCTGCGACGCCCTCGATCAGCGCTGCCAGAGCTCGGTGATCGGCACGCCGAGCGTCGCCAGCTGGGTGCGCAGCAGCGCCAGGGACAAGCCGATCACCGCTGACGGGTCGCCCTCCACACGGCGGACGAACGCCGCGCCCAGCCCATCCAGGGTGAAGGCGCCGGCGACGGCCAGCGGCTCCCCGGTGGCCAGGTAGGCGTCGATCTCGGCCTCGGTGGGCTCGGCGAAGTGGACGACGGTCGAGGAGACGCCGACGTCGCGCTGGGCCACCCGGCCCTCGCGGACGTCGAAGACCGCCTGGCCGGTGTGCAGCACGCCGCTGCGGCCGCGCATCCGCTGCCACCGCAGCCGGGCGTCGGCGGCGTCGGCCGGCTTGCCCAGCGGCTCGCCGCGGAACTCCAGCAGCGAGTCGGCGGCGACGACCAGGGCGTCGGTCTCCTGCCGGGCCACCGCGGTGGCCTTCGCCGCGGCCAGCAGCGCGACCAGCTCGCCGACCCGGGGCGCGGTCACCGAGTCCTCGTCGAACCCGCTGACCACCACCTCCGGGTTCAGCCCGGCCTGCCGCATGAGCTGCAGCCGGGCAGGGGACTGGGAGGCCAGCACCAGGCGCCGGGGGCTCATGCCGACCGTCCTGCCGCGAGCCAGCCGCCGGGGCCGGCCTGCAGCGGCCGGCGGTGCAGCGCGGCCGGGGAGCCCCAGGCGCCGACCGGGGTGGGCCGTCGGCGGGGGCGGGGGGCCGACAGTGCGGCGACGACGGCGGTCAGCGCCGCGAGCTCCTCGGCGCTCGGCTCGCCGCGGACGACGCGCAGCAAGGGGGTCTCGGTGGTCATCAGAGTGGGATGTTCCCGTGCTTCTTCGGAGGGAGGGTCTGTCGCTTGTTGGCCAGCAGCCGCAGCGCCCGGACGACGTGGACGCGGGTGTGCGACGGCGGGATCACCGCGTCGACGTACCCGCGGTCGGCGGCGAGGTAGGGGTTGAGCAGGGCGTCCTCGTACTCGGTGATGAGCTCCGCGCGGCGCGCCTCGGGGTCCTCGGCCGCGGCGAGCTCCTTGCGGTAGAGGATGCCGACGGCGCCCTGGGCACCCATCACCGCGATCTGGGCCGTGGGCCAGGCCAGGTTGACGTCGGCGCCGAGGTGCTTGGAGCTCATCACGTCGTAGGCGCCGCCGTAGGCCTTGCGGGTGATCACGGTGATCAGCGGCACCGTCGCCTCGGCGTAGGCGTACAGCAGCTTCGCGCCGCGGCGGATGATCCCGTTCCACTCCTGCGAGGTCCCGGGCAGGAAGCCGGGGACGTCGACGAAGGTGAGCACCGGGACGTTGAAGGCGTCGCAGGTGCGGACGAACCGCGCCGCCTTCTCGCTGGCGTCGATGTCCAGCGTGCCGGCGAGCTGGGTGGGCTGGTTGGCGACGACCCCCACCGGGCGGCCCTCGACCCGGCCGAAGCCGACCAGGATGTTCGGGGCGAACAGCGCCTGCACCTCGAGGAACTCCCCGTCGTCGAGCACGTGCTCGACCACGGTGTGCATGTCGTAGGGGGTGTTCGCCGAGTCCGGGATGAGCTCGTCGAGCTCCCGGTCGGCGTCGGTCAGCGCGCCGGGCAGGGCGACGTCGACCGGCGGCACCTCGACGGCGGGCAGCGGGTCGAGGTTGTTGCTGGGCAGGTAGGACAGCAGGGCCTTGACGTAGTCGATCGCGTCGGCGTCGTCCGCGGCCAGGTGGTGGGCCACGCCGGACCGGGTGTTGTGCGTGCGCGCCCCGCCCAGCTCCTCCAGCGTCACGTCCTCACCGGTGACGGTCTTCACCACGTCGGGGCCGGTGATGAACATCTGGCTGGTCCCGTCGACCATCACGATGAAGTCGGTGAGCGCGGGGGAGTAGACGTGGCCGCCGGCCGCCGGGCCCATCACCAGCGAGATCTGCGGGACGACCCCGGAGGCGTGCACGTTGCGCCGGAAGATCTCCGCGTAGAGGCCGAGGGAGACCACGCCCTCCTGGATGCGCGCGCCGCCGCCCTCGTTGATCCCGATCACCGGGCAGCCGGTGCGCACCGCCAGGTCCAGCACCTTGGTGATCTTCTCGCCGTAGACCTCGCCGAGACTGCCGCCGAAGACCGTGACGTCCTGGGAGAAGACGCAGACGGGCCGTCCGTCGACGGTGCCGTGGCCGGTGACCACGCCGTCGCCCATGGGACGGCGGGCGTCCAGGCCGAAGTTGGTCGAGCGGTGCCGGGCGAACTCGTCGAGCTCGGTGAACGAGCCAGGGTCCAGCAGCGCGTCGATCCGCTCGCGGGCGGTCATCTTCCCGGCCTCGTGCTGCTTGGCCACCGCGCGCTCGGACCCGGCGTGCGTGGCCTCCTGCACCCGTCGCTCGAAGTCCGCGAGCTTGCCGGCGGTGGTGTGCAGGTCGACGTCGGCGGGGACGTGTTCCCCCGCGCTCCCGGGTTCGGCGGCACTCACGGGCCGTAGCGTAGTGACGTGACCGACGGCGAGCCTCCGGCAGCACCCCACCCCGACCGTCCTGCCCTCGACGCCGCGGCCCTGTCCGCCGCCCTGGCCGGTGGGCTGTGGCGGGCGGTGGAGGTGGTCGAGGAGGTCGGCTCGACCAACGCCGACCTCGTCGCCCGGGCCGCGGAGGAGGAGCCCGAGGGGCTGGTGCTGGTGGCCGAGCACCAGGCGGCCGGACGCGGACGGCTGGACCGCACCTGGACGTCGCCGCCGCGCGCCGGGCTCACCGTGTCGGTGCTGCTGCGCCCCGACGTGCCCGCCGCCCGCCGGGCCTGGCTGTCGCTGCTCACCGGGGTCGCGCTCGCCGAGGCGGTGGGCGAGGCGGCCGGCGTCCGGGCCTCGCTGAAGTGGCCCAACGACCTGCTCGCCCCCGGTGGGGCGAAGCTCGCCGGCATCCTCGCCGAGAGCGCGGGCACCGCCGTCGTCGTGGGGGTCGGGCTCAACGTCTCCACCTCGGCCGGGGAACTGCCGGGCACCGGCACGTCGCTGGCGCTGGTCCGCGGGGCGCCGGTCGACCGGTCCGCCGTCCTGCTCGGCTTCCTGCGGGCCCTCGAGCGGCGGTACCGCCGCTGGGTGGAGGTGCTCGGTGACCCGGTCTCCTCGGGGCTGGCCGCCGACTACCTGGCCTGGTGCAGCACCGTGGGCAGCGAGGTCACCGTGACCATGCCCGACGGCTCCGCGCTGGACGGCGTCGCCGAGGCCGTCGACTGGGACGGCCGGCTGGTCGTGCGCACCCCGGCCGGCCCGGTCGAGCTCGCCAGCGGCGACGTCCGGCACGTGCGCCCCCGCGCCTGACGGCGGGCCCGCCGGCACTGCCGGGGCCGATGGGACGGGCGGGACGGCGACCCGCGCGGCACCCGGCGGTGCTCCCGCCGCCCCCGCGCGCGCCTGGTTAGCGTCCGGGCTCCCGATCGGGGGCGTGGCCGGCGGCAGGGGGTGGCAGCGTGGCGGAGCTGCAGCGTGCACCGCGCGGGGAGATCCGCGCGCTCACCGGGCTCCGCCTGGTCGCCGCGCTGTGGGTCGTCGCGCACCACGTCTGGCTCTTCTCACCCGACCCGTCCTGGCGGGCGCACCTGGCCCCGCTGGCCCCGGTGCTGGAGGCCGGCTGGCTCGGCGTGGACCTCTTCTTCGTGCTCAGCGGCTTCGTCCTGGCGCACACGTACGTGGCCGTCCTCGGGCGGCGGCCGGGGGTGCGGGCGGTCGCGGGGTTCTACTGGGCCCGGCTCGCCCGCATCTGGCCCACCTGGCTCGTGGTGCTGTCCGCGGTCAGCGCCGGGTTGCTCGTCCAGCGGGCGCTGCTCGGGGCGGCGGCCACCGCCGGCGGTGCCTCCCTGGACCCGGCGAGCATGGTCCGCCAGGTCCTGCTGGTGCAGGTCTGGGACCAGCCGGACAACTCGGCCACCGGCCCGGTCGGCCCCGGGTGGTCGTTGAGCGCCGAGTGGCTGGCGTACCTCGCCTTCCCGCTGCTCGCGCTGGTCCTGCACCGGCTCCGGCGGTGGCCGGTCACCGTCCTCGGCGCGCTCGCGCTGGCGGTGGTCGCGCCGTTCGTCTCCCGCTGCCTGGCCCTCGGCGGGCACGACTGGGCATGGAGCTGGCTGGTGCGCCTGACCGGCTGCTTCGTGGCCGGCGCGCTCGTCGCCCTCTGCGTGGCGCAGGTCCGGGGGACCGCTGCCGTGGCCCGGGCCGCGGGGTGGGTCGGCGGCGGATCGCTGGCCGTCCTGCTGCTGGTGGTCGGGTCCGCCGGTGGCGCGGGCGCCGGGCGGGCGGGCCTGGCCGTGCTCTGCTTCCCCGTCCTCGTGGGTGCCCTCGCCCTCGCCGACGGCTCGCTCGCCCGCGTGCTCGCGACCGGCCCGGTCGTCCTGGGCGGCCGGATCTCCTTCGCGCTTTACCTGGTGCACATGGCGGTGTTCGAGACCGCCTGGACCGTCGTGCACCTGGTGCCGGCGCTGGGGGCGCTGCAGGCGCTGGTGCCGCTCCTGCCGCTTCCGGTGGCGTGGGGGCTCTGGCGCTCCGTCGAGGAGCCGGCCCGCCGCCGGCTGCGCCGGCCGCGGGCGCATCCGGTCGCCGCGCCCCCGGCCGCCGGGCGGGGGCGGGTGGACTCGCCGGTGGCCGTGACCGGCTGATCCCGCCCCGGGTCGGTCATCCTGTCCCCGTGGCGTACCCGGACAAGGTGCTCGGCGAGGGCGAGGAGGTCGTCGCCCACCTGCACCCCCACTGGCTGACCGTGCTCCGTCCGATCGTGCTGTTCCTGGTCCTGGTCGGGCTGGCCTCGTTCGGGGCGGCGCTCGTCCCGGCCGGGGAGCAGCAGACCCTCTGGCGGCTGGTGGTGGTCGGTGCCGCGGCCGTGCTCGCGCTGGTCCTGGTGGCCGTCCCGCTGCTCCGCTGGCGGACGACGCACTACGTGATCACCACCCGCCGGCTGCTGTACCGCACCGGGGTGCTCGCCCGGTCGGGCAGGGACATCGGCCTGTCCCGGATCACCGACGTGTCCTACCGGCAGAGCCTGCTGGACCGGGTGCTCCGCTCGGGCACGGTCTCGATCGAGACCGCGGGGGAGGGCGGCCCCACCGTCTTCAGCGCGGTCCCCGACAGCGAGGGCGTGCAGCAGCTGCTCAACCAGCTGGTGGACGAGGACGCCGAGCGCCGGGCCCGGGTCCAGGCGGGCTCCGCGGAGGAGCCCTGGGGTGGGCCCTGGGACGAGCGCTGGAGCGGTCCCGACGACGGGACGACCCAGCAGTACCGCTGACCCCGCAGCACCGCTGGGCCAGGGTGACCGCTAACCCCGTCGGCGTGACCGGTCCGTCACGGCGCGCCTGGGCGGTTCTGTCGGTGCCTCGACCTACCTTCCGGCCCATGCGGTTGCTGCACACCTCCGACTGGCACATCGGCCGGTCCCTGCACGGCACCGACCTGCTCGCCGAGCAGGAGGCGGTGCTGCGCAGGCTGGCCGAGGTCGTCTCGGAGGAGGGCGTCGACGCCGTCGTCGTCGCCGGCGACGTCTACGACCGGGCGGTGCCCTCGGCCGACGCGACCGCGGTGCTGGACCGGGCGCTGACCCGGCTGCGCGCCGCCGGTGCCCAGGTGGTGCTCACCCCGGGCAACCACGACTCGGCCCGGCGGCTGGGCTTCGCCGCGGGGCTGCTGGCCGCCTCCGGCGTGCACGTGCGGGCGGCCACCCCTCAGCTCGACGAGCCGGTCCTGCTGGCCGACGCGCACGGCGAGGTCGCCGTGTACGGGCTGCCCTACCTGGAGCCGGAGGTGGCCCGGCACGAGCTCGGCCTGCCCGAGGCGCGCAGCCACGAGGCCGTGCTCGCCGCGGCGATGGACCGGGTCCGCGCCGACCTGTTCCTGCGCCCCGGCGCCCGGTCCGTCGTGCTGGCGCACGCCTTCGTCGGCGGTGGGGTGGCCAGCGACAGCGAGCGCGACATCTGCGTCGGCGGGGTCGACCTCGTGCCGGCGTCGGTCTTCGATGGCGTCGACTACGTCGCCCTCGGGCACCTGCACCGGCCGCAGACGCTGAGCCCGCGGATCCGCTACAGCGGCTCCCCACTGGCGTACTCCTTCGGTGAGGCCGGGCAGGAGAAGCAGGCCTGGCTGGTCGACCTGGACGCCGGCGGGCTCGCCGAGGTCCGGCCCGTCCCGCTGCCGGCGCCCCGGCAGCTGACCCTGCTGCGCGGCGGGCTCGCCGAGTTGCTGGCCGACCCGCAGCTGGCCGCCGTCGAGGGGCACTTCGTCTCGGCCCAGTTGACCGACGCGGTTCGCCCGGCCGATCCGATGCGGCAGCTGCAGGGCAGGTTCCCGCACTGCGTGCACCTGGAGTGGATCGGTTCCGGGGTGGTCCCCGACGGGCGCAGCTACACCGAGCGGCTGTCCGGGCGCAGCGACCTGGAGGTCGCCGAGGAGTTCGTCAGCCACGTCCGGCAGGTGCCCCCGGTGCCGGCCGAGCGTGACCTGCTGGCCCGGGCGCTGGCCGCCGTGGCGCGCGAGGAGGCCGCGCAGTGAGGGTCCACCGGCTGACCGTGAGCGCCTTCGGGCCGTTCGCCGACCGGGTGGAGGTCGACCTCGACGACGTCGGCCGCGACGGGCTCTTCCTGCTCTGGGGCCCCACCGGGGCGGGCAAGACGACGCTGCTCGACGCCGTGGTCTTCGCCCTGTACGGCACCGTGCCGGGCGCGCGCGGCGAGGAGAAGCGGCTGCGCAGCGACCACGCGGGCGACGCCGTGCGCACCGAGGTCGAGTGCGAGGTCACCCTGGGCGGTGAGCGGCTGCTGGTCACCCGCCGGCCGGAGCAGCAGCGCCCCAAGCGCCGCGGCACCGGCTGGACCACCGAGCAGGCCCGGCTGACCGTCCAGCGGCTGACCGACGGCGGCTGGGAGCCGGTGAGCACCCGCATCGACGAGGGCTCGGAGCACCTGCGCACCCGGCTGGGGCTCTCGGCCGAGCAGTTCTGCCAGGTCGTGCTGCTGCCCCAGGGCGACTTCGCCCGGTTCCTGCGGGCCGAGCCGGAGGACCGGGGGCGGCTGCTGCGCACGCTGTTCGACGTCGGTCGCTTCGCCCGGGTGGAGACCTGGCTCGACGAGCAGCGCCGCGCGGTGCGGGCCGAGCTCGACGAGATGCGGGTCCGGGCCAGCACGGTGCTCGCCCGGGTCGCGCAGGTCGCCGACGTCGAGGTGCCCGAGGAGCTGGCGCCGGAGCTGATCGGGGCCGCGCCGCCGGCGCACGCCGCTTCCTGGGTCCGCCAGGTGCACGCCCTGGCCGCCGAGCGGCTGGCCGGGCACGAGGCGTCCGCCGCCGAGGCGGCCGACGCGGTGGCGCGGGCCGACGCCGAACTGGCCCGGGCGCGGGCGGCGGAGGAGCGGCACGCCCGGCGCGACCGCGCGCGGGCCGACCTGGCCCGGCTGCAGGCCGAGGCGACCGAGCTGCTGCCGTTGCGGGCCGCCCTGGACGCAGGTACCCGGGCCGAGCCGGTCCGTGACGTGCTCGAGGCGGCGGGGCGGGCCGCGCAGGAGGCGGAGGCGGCCGAGGCCGCCCTGATCGCCGCGCGGCGGTCCTGGGCGGAGGTGGCCGCCGGTCGTCCGGCCGACGGGCTGCTCTCCCGGGAGCTCCGGGACGAGGCCGCCGAGCTGCGCACGCTCCTCCCCGAGGTCGACCGCGCCGCCGGGCTCGAGCGTGAGGTCTCGGCCGCCGCCCGCGACGTCGACGCGCTCACCGTGCGGTGCGAACGCGGTGCGCGCGAGGCCGCCGAGTGGCCGGCGCGGCTGGCCGACCTGGAGGCAGCGGTGACGGCGGCGGCCGAGGCCGCCGCCGCACTCCCCGGGGCGACCGCGGCGGCCGAGCAGGCGCGCGCCGGCCTCGTCGCCGCCCGGGAGGCCGCGGTGCTGACCGGGCACCTGGCCGTCCAGCGATCGGACGCCCAGCGCGCCCGCGAGGAGTGGCTCGACGCCCGGGAGCGGTGGAACGACCTGCGGACGCGGCGGCTGGACGGCATGGCCGCCGAGCTCGCCGCGCAGCTCGCCGACGGTGCGCCCTGCCCGGTGTGCGGCGGAACCGAGCACCCGGCGCCCGCGGTCGCCGACGGGCCGCCGGTCACGCGAGCCGACGAGGAGGCGGCGCGGGCCCGCACCGACGAGCGCGAGGCGCAGCACCTCGAGCTGCAGCGGTCGCTGCAGGAGGGGGAGCGACGGCTCGCCGTCCTGCTGGCCCGGGCCGGTGAGCAGCCGCTGGCCGTGCACGAGCAGACGGTCGCCGCCGCCACCGCGGCCGAGGAGGAGCTGCGCCAGCGGGCGCAGGGGCTCGCCGCCGCCCGGCGGGAGCTGGCCGAGCGGTCGGCGGAACGCGATGCCGCAGCGGCCGCCCTGGCCGGCCAGCGGGAGCAGCTGGTCACCCGGCAGGCGCAGCGCGCCTCCGCCGAGCACGCGCTGGCGGAGGTGCGCGACCGGCTGGTCGCCGCTCGCGGCGACGACCGGACCCTGGCCGACCGCATCCGCCGGCTCACCGCCGAGGCCGAACGCTGCGAGGCGGTGGTCGACGCCGAGGCGGCCGAGCTGCGGGCCCGCACCGCCGCGGCGGGCACGCAGCGGCTGGCCGCCGAGCGGGTGGCCGAGGCCGGGTTCCCCGACCTGCTGGCGGCAGCCGGCGCCCTCCTCGACCGGGGCCGAGCCGCGGCTCTCGAACGGCGCATCACCGAGCACGACCAGCGGTGGTCCGTCGCGACCGCCGTGCTGGCCGAGCCGGAGCTGGCCGATCTGCCCCCGCGGGCCGACCTCGACGGGCTGACCGGGGCCTGCCAGGGCGCCACCGCCGCCCGGGAGACTGCCGTCGCCGCCCTCGCCGCGGCCCGCGGCTGCCTGTCCTCCCTCACCGAGCTGGCTGCGGAGCTGACCGCGGTCGAGGTGGAGCTCGAGGAACGCCGCGCACTGGCCGACCAGGTCGCCGGGCTGGCCGACCTGGTGAACGGGCGGGGGGCCAACACGCTGCGGATGCGGCTGCAGTCCTTCGTGCTCGCCGCGCGGCTGGAGCAGGTGGCGGAGGTCGCCAGCCGGCGCCTGGCCGACATGTCCGCCGGCCGCTACCGCTTCCTGCACAGTGACGCCCTGGGCCGGCACGGTGCCCGGGGCGGGCTGGGGCTCGACGTGCTCGACGAGTACACCGGGGCGCGCCGGCCCACCAAGACCCTCTCCGGCGGGGAGAGCTTCATGGCCTCGCTGGCCCTCGCGCTGGGCCTGGCCGACGTGGTCACCGCGGAGAGCGGCGGGGTGCAGATCGACACCCTCTTCGTCGACGAGGGCTTCGGCACCCTCGACCCCCGTGCGCTCGACGCGGTGATGACCGTCCTCGACGAGCTGCGTCGCGGCGGGCGGACCGTCGGGGTGATCAGCCACGTCGAGGAGCTGCGCACCCGGATCCCCAGCCGGCTGGAGGTCATCGCCGGCCGCGAGGGCTCCCGGCTGGCCGGTTGACGGTGCCGGGGCTCCTCAGGCGACCTGGTCGGGGGCGGACGAGCCGGCGGGCTTCCGCCCCATGGCCCCGGCCTCGTCGAGGGGGGCGAAGCGGGGGTCGTGCGCCGCGGGGTGGTCCGGGGCGACGAACACCCAGCGCCGGTAGGAGAGGAAGCGGATCACCGTTCCCACGGCGATCGCCCCCACATTGGCCACCTGCAGCTCCAGCGGACCGTCCTGGCCCAGCGGATAACGCACGAAAGCCACGACCCCGAGCGACAGGAGCAGGGTGACGCCGTTCACCAGCGCGAAGATCAGGTACTCCCGCCGAACGCCGGTCCGGGCGCGGTGGGCGAAGGACCAGTAGCGGTGAGCGACGTAGGCCACCGACATGGAGAGCACCGTCGACAGCAGCTTCGCCGTCACGGCCCCCAAGCCCGCGTGCGCGTACAGCAGCTGGAAGCCGCCGATGTCGATCACGAAGCAGACGAGACCGACTACCCCGAAGGCGCTGAGCTCCTTGACCAGGCGGCGGAGCGCAGCGCTCGGCCGTGGCCAGGCGCCCCTCGAGGGATTCACGGTCCGACTGTACGGACCGGGCGCCGTCCCCACCGCCTGGCCGGGGTTGGCCCACGCTCTGCCAGCAAGGCGACACCGGTGACTACGATCGGTTCATCATGGCCTCCTCCCTGGACCCCCGCACCAGCCTGCCCGTGGTGGGGATGGTGGGTGGAGGGCAGCTGTCGCGGATGACGCACCAGGCCGCGGTCGCGCTCGGCCAGTCGTTGCGCGTGCTGGCCGCCGACCCGGCCGAGTCCGCCGCCCTGGTGGCCGCCGACGTTCAGCTCGGCGACCACCGGGAGCTGGCCGACCTGCGACGCCTGGCCGACGGCGCGACCGTGGTCACCTTCGACCACGAGCACGTGCCCACCGAGCACCTGCGCGCGCTCGAGGAGGCCGGCCACCGGGTCGCCCCCGGCCCGGCGGCGCTGGTGCACGCCCAGGACAAGCTGGTGCTGCGGCGGGCGCTGGCCGTGGCCGGTGAGCCGCAGCCGGCGTGGGCCGAGGTGCGCACCGTGCCCGAGGCGACCGCATTCGCCGACCGGGTCGGCTGGCCGCTCGTGCTGAAGACCCCGCGCGGGGGCTACGACGGCAAGGGCGTGTTCGTCGTCTCCGGGCCGGACCAGGTGGCCGGGCTGGTCGAGCGGCACGGCACGCTGCTGGCCGAGGAGCGGGTCGCGATGACCCGGGAGCTCTCCGCCCAGGTCGCCCGCTCACCGTTCGGTCAGGTGGCGGTCTGGCCGGTGGTCGAGACGGTGCAGCGCGACGGCGTGTGCAACGAGGTCTACGCCCCGGCGCCCGGGCTGAGCGAGGAGAAGGCCACCGCGGCCCAGGAGCTCGCCGTCCGGATCGCCGACTCCCTCGGCGTCGTGGGCATGCTCGCGGTCGAGCTGTTCGAGACGGCGGACGGCGTGCTGGTCAACGAGCTGGCGATGCGGCCGCACAACTCCGGGCACTGGACCATCGAGGGTGCCCGCACCAGCCAGTTCGAGCAGCACCTGCGCGCGGTGCTGGACTACCCGCTGGGCTCGACGGCGATGACCGCCCCGGTGGTCGTCATGGCCAACGTGCTCGGCGGGGACGCCTCGGCCGACGACTGGTCCGGCCCGCGCCTGGACGAGCGGGTGCACCACCTGATGGCGCACTGGCCGGACGTGAAGCTGCACTGGTACGGCAAGGGCCAGCGCCGTGGGCGCAAGCTCGGCCACGTGACCGCGCTGGGGGAGGACCTGACCGAGGTTCGCGCCCGCGCGGTCGCCGCCGCCCGGTACCTGGCCGACGGCGTCGTCGACCCGGCCTTCGCGTTCGACCCCGCCGACGACGAGGAGCACTGAGCCGTGGTGGAGAGCCGGGACCCGGTCGTGGGCATCGTCATGGGCAGCGACTCCGACTGGCCCATGATGGAGTCGGCGGCCCAGGCGCTCACCGAGTTCGGCGTCCCGTGGGAAGCGCACGTCGTCTCCGCCCACCGCACCCCGCGCCGGATGCTGGACTACGCCGAGGCCGCCGCCGGCCGGGGGCTGCGGGTGGTCATCGCCGGGGCCGGGGGAGCGGCGCACCTGCCGGGCATGGTCGCCGCGGCCACCCCGCTGCCGGTGATCGGCGTCCCCCGTCCGCTGGACCGGCTCGACGGGCTGGACAGCCTGCTGTCCATCGTCCAGATGCCGGCCGGGGTGCCGGTGGCGACGGTCTCCATCGGCGGTGGGCGCAACGCCGGCCTGCTCGCCGTCCGTATCCTCGCCGCCGGCGACGCCGGGCTGCGTGGTCGGGTGGAACGGTTCCAGGCCGAGCTGGCCGAGTCGGTCCTCGCTCGGGACGCGCAGCTGCGGGACCGTCTCGACGCCGGGTGAGCAGCCGGGTGAGCAGCAGGTGGCCGCAGGGGTGCCGGTGCCGCCGCCCGCGTGTCCTGCCGACCGCGCCGACCGCCGGATGATCCGATCGCAGCGTCCTGCCGCCCGCGTGCGGGCACCACGGCCGACGACCGGGAGGTCCCGTTGCACTACCTGATCAGTACCGCCGGGCACCCGAACGTCGGGGACGAGCTGATCACCCGGACCTGGCTCCGCGAGATCGCGCGCAGGTCCCCGGACGAGGACGTTTGGCTGGACTGCCCCAACCCCTCGGGGGCGCAGGCGCTCTTCGCCGCCGACCACCCGCGGCTGCGGTGCGTCGACACGGTGTTCCGGCTGTGCTGGGAGGCCCCTGGGGAGTCGCCCTGGGAGCTCATCTCGTTCGTGTCCGCCGCCCTCGCGCAGCACGGGCACGCGCCGCGGTGGATCCCCGGGCTCCGGGTGTTCGGCGCCGCGTCGACGGTGCACCTGCTGGGCGGGGGCTACGTCAACGACATGTGGCCGCGGCACCTGGGTCTGCTCGCCGCGGTGGCGGCCGCAGCGTCCCGCGGCGCGACCACCGCGGTCACCGGTCAGGGCTTCGCACCGATGGGGCAGGTGACCGGGGAGGTGCTGCGACTCCTCCTGGACCGGGTGCAGGTCGTCGACGTCCGGGACGAGGCGAGCAGCGCCCTGGTGGCCCGCCCTGGGGCGCTGAGCGGTGACGACCTCTGGCTGGCGGGCCTGGACCAACTGGTGGACCGCGAGCGGGCCCGGGACCTGGACGCCGTCGTGTGCGTGCAGGGGGACCTGCTCTCGGTCGACGAGGACTGGCTGATGACCGCCTGCCTCACCCAGCTGCGCTCCTGGGGGGTCGACCCGGCGCGGACCGCAGTCCTCGAGTGCATCCCCCGTGTGGACCGGGTCGTCTTCGACCGGCTCGAGCAGTTCCTCCCCGGCCTGCAGTTCGTCCCCTGGATCGAGGTCCTGGACCGCGGGCTGCCCGCCGGGGCGCACCAGCGCTGGTTTAGCACCCGCTTCCACCCGCATCTGATCGCCGGGTGGGCGGGTGCCTCCGGCGTGGCGGTCCCGGTCCGGCCGGGCTACTACGACGTCAAGCATGGTTCGCTGTTCGACGCCGGGTCGAGCTGGCAGCTGCTGGCCGAGGACGGCCGCGGACCGGCCCCGGTCGCCGGCGCCCGGCCCGACGGGTTCACCCGGACCGCGGAACGGGTGGCCGCGGTCAAGCATCGGATCGCCACGCAGCTGTACGGCCCGGTGGTCGCAGCCTCCTGAGCAGCGCCCCGGCTAGCATCCAGCCGTGGGTGACAAAGCCGGGCTGTACGCGCTCACCGACGAGCACGAGGCCATCCGGGAAGCCGTCCGGGAGATCGCGGAGCGGGAGATCGCACCGTTCGCCGCCGAGGTGGACGCCGACTCGCGGTTCCCGGTCGAGGCGCAGCGGGCGCTGACCGCGGCCGGCTTCCACGCCACGCACCTGCCGGAGGCCTACGGGGGCGAGGGCGCGGACGCCGTCGCCACCTGCATCGTCATCGAGGAGGTGGCCCGGGTCGACGTCAGCGCCTCGCTAATCCCCGCGGTCAACAAGCTGGGCTCGGTGCCGGTGATCCTGTCCGCGTCCGAGGAGCTCAAGCAGCGGGTCCTCCCGTCGATCGCCGCCGGCGACGCGATGATCAGCTACGGGCTCTCCGAGCGGGAGGCCGGCTCCGACGCCGCCGCCATGCGCACCCGGGCGCGGCGGGAGGGAGACACCTGGGTGCTCGACGGCACCAAGGCGTGGATCACCAACGCCAGCGTCTCCGAGTGGTTCACCGTCATGGCCGTGACCGACCCCGGCAAGGGCGCGCACGGCATCTCCGCCTTCGTCGTGCACCGCGACGACCCGGGGTTCGAGGTGGGGCGCCCGGAGAAGAAGATGGGCATCAAGGGCTCGCCCACCTGCGAGCTGCACTTCACCGGCTGCACCATCCCGGCCGACCGGATCGTCGGTGAGCCCGGCACCGGCTTCAAGACCGCGCTGCGCACGCTGGACGTCACCCGGCCGACCATCGGGGCCCAGGCCGTCGGCGTCGCGCAGGGGGCGCTGGACGCCGCGGTCGCCTACACCAAGGAGCGCCGCCAGTTCGGGTCGGCGGTGGCGGACTTCCAGGGCGTGCAGTTCATGCTCGCCGACATGGACATGAAGGTGCAGGCCGCCCGGCACCTGGTGTACGTCGCCGCGGCCGCCGGGGACGCCGGCCGCCCCGACGTGACGCGGGTGTCCGCCGCGGCCAAGGCCTTCGCCTCCGACGTCGCGATGCAGGTGACCACCGACGCCGTCCAGCTGTTCGGCGGCGCCGGCTACACCGCCGACTTCCCGGTCGAGCGGATGATGCGGGACGCCAAGATCACCCAGATCTACGAGGGCACCAACCAGGTACAGCGGATGGTGATCGCCCGCAGCCTGCTGCGGTAGGGCGCCGCGGGCGGCGGCCGTGCGGTCACCGGCCGGGCGCGGACCGGACGAGCTGCTCGTAGGCGTCGATCACGGTGCTGGCCGCGAAGCGCCGGCGCGCCTCGTCGGCGCCTGCCCGGCGGTCGAGGTCCGCGGCGGCGAGCTCCTGGAGGCCGGTGGCGATGCCGGTCACGTCGCGCGGGGTGACGATCCGGCCGAACCCGGTGTCCCGCACCGGCGTCCGGACGCCCGGCAGGTCGCTGGCCAGCGCCGGCACCCCGGCCATCATCGCCTCCACCTGCACGATGCCGAACGCCTCGAAGGCGTTGACCGAGGGCAGCGCGAAGACGTCGAGCGAGGCGTAGAAGTCGGCCAGTGCCTCGTCGGGCAGGAAGCCCAGCAGCCGGATCCGCGGGTCCCCGTCGACCAGGCCGCGGATCTCCTCGACCACCGACCCCCCGGCCACCTGGGCGAAGTCCCCGCCGATGAGCAGCCGGGCGTCCGGGTCCCCCATCTGCTGGAAGCCGCGCACCAGGTACTGCAGCCCCTTCTCCTCCACGATCCGGCCGAGGAAGCCGACGTGCAGGCCGGCGCCGTCGCGGAAGCGCGGCGTGCCGGCGGGGCGCTCGTGGCACGGCGGCGGGATCGCCACCGTCCGGCCGGCCATCGCCGGCCACAGCCGGCTGTGCCGGGCGTAGTCGTCGGTGGTGACGACGACGGTCTGCGCGTGCCGCATGGCCAGCCGGCTGGAGCCGTCGACCGCGGCCCGCTGGACGGCGTTGACCGCCCCGGGCGGGAGGCTGACGTCGCAGTGGTAGGTGAGCGCGACTGGGGAGGCCGCGCGGGCGGCGATGGGGCCGGCCTCGAGCATGGGCAGGTGCAGGTTGGTCAGGCGGGCCCGCCGGCTCGCCCGGATCGCACGGGTGACCAGCGTCGGGGCGATGACGCCCTTGCCGAGCCGGGCGACCACCGGCGCCCGCTCCACCTCGACGCCGTCGACCGTCTCGAACTCCGGTAGCGACGGGTCGTGCCGGGTCGTCACCACCTTCACCCGGTGGCCGCGTGCCGCCAGGCCGACGGCGACGTCCCGGGCCACGTTGGTCAGCCCGCTGACGTAGGGCGCGTAGTAGTTCAGCGCTATCAGCAGGTCGTGGTCGGTGCTCATGCGGAGGGTCCTTCCGGTGCGGGGACGGGCGCCCCGGTGGCGGGGGTCGTGCGGTCGCGCAGCAGGGCGACGGCCGCGGCGGTCAGGGCGACCGCCGAGCCCAGCGTGAAGGCCAGCGCCGACCGGAGCACCAGGTCCGGCACGACGGCGAAGCAGATGCAGGCCGCTGCCAGGCCGGTCAGCCAGACGACGGCGACGGCCCGGTGCCGGCCGGCGGCCACCAGGGCCTGCCCCGCGACCAGCAGACCGAGGTGGAGCACGCTGCCGACGGCGAGCACGGCGATGTCGTCGCCGGGCAGGGCGTAGGCCGCACCGAACACCAGCCGGACCACCGCCGGGCCCAGCCACCAGCCCACCGCGGCGGCGGCGGCGCCGAGCAGCACGATGGCGACCAGCCCCCGGCGGACCAGGCCCGCGAGCCGGCCGGCGTCGGGGTCCGCCCGCAGCTGGACCAGCAGCGGGATCATGGCGCTCTGCAGCGGGACGGCGACGAACAGCGGCAGGCGCACCAGCGTGTAGGAGGCGACGAACTGCGCGGCGCGCACCTCCTCGCCCGGTCCGGCCAGGGCGGTGATCACCACCGGCGCGGCGTTGAGCAGGACCTGGGCGCACAGCGAGCCCACGAGCAGGTGACCCACGGCGCGCACGAAGACGCCCGCCGGCGGATCGTCAGGAGGAGCGGGACGGCGGCCACCCCGGCGGACCAGCAGCCAGGCGAGCAGCGGCAGGTGGGCCAGGCCCATCGCCGCGACCAGCGTCCAGGCGTAGTCGTCGCCGCGGGCGCCCGGCGCCGACCAGGCCAGAGCCGCGGCCAGCGCGACCCGCAGTCCGGAGTCGACCAGCAGCACGCCACCGTGCAGGCCCAGCCGTCCGGTGCCCAGCAGCAGCCCTCGCAGGAGGAACTGGCCGACGGAGATGCCGCAGATGCACAGCAGGGCGAACAGGAAGCCGGTCCGCTCCCCGAGGGCCGCGGCCAGGCGGGGCCCGGCCAGCAGCAGCGCCACGGCGGTGGCCGCGGTCAGCGCGAGCAGCGTGGGCACCGTCCCGCGCGGGAGGGCGGCCCCCGGCGGACGCTGCTGGACCAGCCGCGCCAGCTCGAGCTCCACCGGGAGGAAGGCCCCGAACCCCACGACCAGGGCCAGTGACCAGTAGGAGCCGAACCAGCCGTAGTCGGCCACCGGCAGCGCGCGGGCGACCAGCGCGAGGTAGCCGTAGGTGAGGAACCCGGAGGCCACGATGCAGACCGCGACCCAGCCCAGCGCGCGGCCGCGCACGCGCGGCGCGGGCTCCGGTGCCGGGACCGCGGCGGCCGGCGCGTCCTTGTGCACCCGGAGACGGTAACCCGCTCGTCACAGCCAGCACGTCAGCCCCGTGGGTGGGGGACCCGGCCACGCGTGCGCTGGAACAGGTGTTGACTCCTACGTCGGAACTGCAGTCGGAACGAGGAGTGGACGTGTCGCGAGCCGTTGTGCCGGAGAGCTCGACGCCCGGGGCGGGCGCCGCTCCCGGCGGGGCGACCCGGAGCGGTCCAGCGGGCCGGGGTCGCCGGTGGCCGGGCGCGATCGCCCTCGTCGCGGGCGCGGTGGCGGTGGTCAGCGCGGTCCTGCTGCCGCTGGCCCCGGTGTCGATGTCGCAGCCGGTGGTCTCCTGGCCGCAGGCGGCCGCGGCGCCGACCTCCACGATGCTGCAGCTGACCGCGCAGACCCCGCTCTCCCTCGACCTCCGGACCAGCTGCGCTGCGGCGCGTGTGGCGGGTGGGACGGACGACGGCGTGCTGTTCGCCACAGTCGTGCCGGGGCAGCCGAGCACCGGTGGCGAGGGCCTGCTCATGACCGTCGCCGACGGCGGCCTGGACGTGCGGGCCGGGGGGGAGTCGCTGGTCGCCGGCCTGCCGGTGGCCGGCGACTGCGAGATCGCCGTCACCGGCGACGCGGCGCAGGGCCTCACCGTCACCCGGGACGGGGAGGTCGTCGGTCGCGGCGTGCCGGGCAGCCTGCCCGCCGTCGACGTGTTGGCCACGTCGGTGACCTCGCTGTCGCCGGCCGACGGCGAGCAGCTGGCGGTCGAGCTGACCGTCGACGACCAGTTCGCCACCTCGCCCAGCCCGCTGAAGTGGGTGCTCATCGCCCTGGTGGCGCTCGGCGCGGTGGTCTGCTCCCTGTTCCTGCTCGCCGAGCGGCGGGCGGACCGGGCCGGTGCCCCGCCGGTGACCCCGGCCCCGCGCCGGTCGCGCCGCTTCCGGCCGGTCGACGTGGTCGTCCCGCTGGTGATGGTCGCCTGGGTGTTCCTGGCCCCCATGTCCGACGACGACGGCTACTACGCGGCGATGGCCCGCAACGCGGCCGACGAGGGCGCGGTCGGCAACTACTACCAGCTGCTCAACCAGAACTTCACCCCGTTCACCTGGTTCTACCGGTTCCTCGGGATCTGGCAGCACGTCGGTGACAGCCCCGTCGTGCTGCGCATCCCGGCCCTCGTGACCGGGTTGCTCACCTGGGTGGTGCTGCGCCGGTTCACCACCCAGCCCGGGGCGCTGCCGGCCGTGCTGCAGCGCTCCCGGCGCGGGCGCCTGTCCCTGGACGTCCTGCTGGCGTTGGCCACGCTGGCCTGGTGGCTGCCCTACGGGATGGGGGTGCGCCCCGAGGCGGTCGTCGGGTTCCTCGCGGCGGCCACGCTGCTGGCGGTCTCCTCGGCGGTGCGCCGCCGCAGCCTGCCGCTGGCGGCGCTCGCGGTGGTCGCCGCCGCGATGAGCGTGGTGAGCCACCCCACCGGTTTCGTCGCCCTCGCCCCCCTGCTGGCCGGCCTGCCGGCCCTGGGCAGGCTCGTCGGCGAGGGCGTGTCGCGGGGCCGCGCCTGGCTGCGCGGGCTGGCGGTCATCGCCCCCGGCGCGGTGGCCGCGATCGCGGCCTTCGGCGACGGCACGTACAACGACTTCCGCCGCGGGCAGGAGATCTTCCTGTCCATCCAGGCGCAGAACAGCTGGTTGGACGAGTACCAGCGCTGGCAGTTCCTCTTCTCCCCGATCGCGATGGGCTCCTACGCCAAGCGGGCCGCGGTGCTCCTGGCGGTCGCGTCGCTGCTGTGGTTCGCCGTCCTGGCCGTCGCCTCCCGGCGCCGCGGCGCGGTCCCGCCGCAGCTGCTGCTGGCCGGGAAGAGCCTGGGGCTGGGCTTCCTGCTGCTGTGGATCACCCCGAGCAAGTGGACCCACCACTTCGGTGCGCTCGACGGCCTGGGCCCGGCGTTCCTCGCCCTGTTCCTGACCTCGCTGCCGGTCCTGGTGCGCGCGCTCCCCGGTGGCCTGCGTTCACGCTGGCTGGTGCCGGCGGCCGCGATCGGGACGGCCGCGGTCGTGTTCGCGCTGTCCCTCCACGGCCCCAACCAGTGGGCGTACTCCTGGCTGCAGGGCGTTCCGCACCCGTTCGTCCCGCCGCACCTAGCCGGGATCGGGCTCGACAGCCTCGTCCTCTGGCTGGCGGGGATCGTCGCGCTCGTGGTGCTGGTGCGGCTCGCCGGCCGGCGGCTGGGCCTGCCGAGGCGCCGGCCCTGGCTGGCCGCCCTCCCGGTGGCCGCCTCGACCTTCCTCGCCGTGGTGGTCGTCCACCTCTTCGGTGGGTTCGCCTACGCGGCCGCGACCACGATGGACAGCTACTCGCCGTGGGCGGACGCGGTGGCCGACCCGCTGGGGACCCGGTGCGGGCCGGCGCAGGCGATCGACGTCCTCGACGTGGAGGCGGCCCGCCCGCTGCCCGCCGTGCCCGGCAGCACCGCCGCCACCGAGGTGTTCGACGCCGGTGCGGGCTGGTACCCGCCGAGCCCGCCGCCGGCCGAGCCGGGCAGCGGCCCGGTCGCCGACGTCTGGGGCAGCCTGGAGGGTGAGACCGACGGCGGCGACGTCGGCGAGGCCACCTCGCCCTGGTACGAGCTGCCCGCGGAGCTGGCCGCCGACGAGCAGGTCGCCGTGCTGGTCAGCGGCAAGCTGGACGAGGGGGGCAACCGCCTGGTCGTCGAGTACGGGCGGTCCGGGAGCGCGGGCGTCGACGTCGTGGGCTCGGCGGAGATCCGGGACGGGGCCCAGGCCGCGGTCTGGCGGACGCACGCGGTCGACGTGCCGGCGGCTCGTGCGGCCGGCGCGGACGCGATCCGGCTGGTCGCCGTCGACGGCACCACGGAGCCCTCGGGCTGGCTGGCCTTCAGCGGGCCGTCGGTGGTGCCGGTCGTCTCGCTGAGCGAGTACCTGCCCGAGGACGCCGCCGTCGCCACAGCCTGGCAGTTCGCCTTCCTGTTCCCCTGCCAGCGCCAGCTCGACATCAGCAACGGCATCACCGAGCCGATGGAGTACGCGGTGATGTGGGGCGACGGTGGGGTCAACAGCCTGTGGGACAACACCTGGCGGCTGGACCGCGGTGGGCTCTTCGCCCCGACGCCCCGCCACTCGTCGCTGACCATGGTCGGCGGCACCTTCCGCGACTGGCCGGGGATCACCGACGTGCAGGTGTTCCGGGTCGTCGCGCCGTACCCGGAGGACGCCTACGACGTGCGGGAGACCACGGTCGACCGCTGGGGCTGGGAGGGGCCGGAGGAGGCGCGCTGGCGGTACGCGGCGCCCTGACCGACCGGGGAGGCGCCGCTCCCGCCAGGGTGCGGCGCCTCCCCGGCTGCCGTGCTCAGTCCAGCAGCCGGGAGACCGCCGACAGCCGGGCGTCGCCGGCCATGGACGCCAGCCAGGTCGCCCAGCCGGGGCGGGTGCGCACCGCCTCCAGGGCGCTGCGTGCGGCGGCCCGGTCGCCCCGGCGGGAGGCGGCCAGCGCCGCGTACAGGTCACGCGCCCCCTCCGGCGCGAAGACGGCGAGGGTCTCGTAGTCCCGCTCGTCGTAGGCCCGCTGGAGGTTGCGCAGCATCCGCAGCTGGGCCACCGGGTCGCCGGAGTCGTCCACCCGCAGGTCGATCCGGGCCCCGTCGTCGTCCTCGGTGGCCGGTTCGCCGCCGACCACCAGCAGGGCGGCGGACTGCCGGCCGCGCAGGTCGCCCCCGGCGTCCTGACCGGCGGTCAGCGCGGCCAGCAGCCGGTCGGCCAGCGGGCCGCCGGCGGAGGCGAAGGCGGCCGACATCGCCGGCAGCACGTCGGGGGAGGTGAGCATGTTGCCCTGCACGCTGACGCCGTCCCCGAGCAGGTGCCCGCTGGCCGGCAGCGATCCGCGCCCGGTGTCGGCGGCGACCTGACCGGTGGCGTCGAGTACCGCGATCTGCCGGTCGACGTCCTCCGCCGCGTGCGAGGCGCGCCGCACCAGGTCCTGCGGCGAAGTGCCCGCCGCCAGGCCAGCCATCAGGGAGGTGCCCAGCCCGCGCCGGCTGCGGGCCTGGACCGCCACCACGCCGACCCCGGGCCGCACGGTCGGGACGGCGCGGCCGACGGCGAGGATGCAGGAGGAGACCGCGATGCCCAGGTCCCCGGTGTCCGGGTCCCGGGCGATGACGGAGAAGGTCACACGCCCGCCGGCAACGCCATGGTGCGCACGTCGGCGGGGACCTCCAGCGGCGCGCCGGTAGCGGCGACGACCTCGGCGGCGGTGACCCCCGGGGCGGTCTCGCGCAGCACCAGCCCGGTGGGGGTGACGTCGATGACGGCGAGGTCGGTGACGATCCGGTCGACGCACGCCTTGCCGGTGAGCGGCAGCGAGCACTCCGCGACGATCTTGGCCGACCCGTCGCGAGCGGTGTGCTCCATCATCACGATGACCTCGCGGGCGCCGTGGACCAGGTCCATCGCGCCGCCCATGCCGTTGACCATCCTCCCGGGGATGAGCCAGTTGGCCAGGTCACCGGCGGCGCTGACCTGCATCGCGCCCAGGACGGCGAGGTCGATGTGGTGGCCGCGGATCATGCCGAAGGACAGCGCGGAGTCGAAGTAGCTGGCGCCGGGCAGCACGGTGACCGTCTCCTTGCCGGCGTTGATCAGGTCGGCGTCCTCCTCGCCCTCGAAGGGGTAGGGGCCGACGCCGAGGATGCCGTTCTCGCTCTGCAGCACGACGTGCACGCCGGCGGGGACGTGGTTGGGCACCAGGGTGGGCATGCCGATGCCGAGGTTGACGTACTGCCCGTCGCGCAGGTCGGCGGCGACGCGGGCGGCCAGCTGGTCACGGGAGAGCGCCATGGTCAGGCCTCCGTCGTCTCGGTGCCGGCGGCCGCGGGGGTGGCCGCGCTCGGGCGGGGGCGGGTGGTGCGCTTCTCGATCTTCTTGCCGGCCGCGCCGACGGCCACGACGCGCTGCACGAACACCCCGGGCAGGTGCACCGCCTCGGGTGGGATCTGCCCCGGCTCGACCAGCCGCTCGACCTCGGCGACGGTGACCTCGCCGGCCATCGCGGCCAGCGGGTTGAAGTTGCGCGCAGACTCCCGGAACACCAGGTTGCCGTGCCGGTCACCCACCGCGGCGCGGACCAGGGCGAAGTCGGCGGTCAGCGCGGTCTCGAGCACGTAGTCGGTGTCGCCGAACCGGCGGGTCTCCTTCGGGGGGCTGGTCTCGACGACGTTCCCGTCGGCGTCGTAGCGCACCGGGATGCCGCCGTCGGCGACCAGCGTGCCCACCCCGGTGGGGGTGTAGAAGGCCGGGATGCCGGTGCCCCCGGCGCGCAGCCGCTCGGCCAGCGACCCCTGCGGGGTCAGCTCGACCTCCAGCTGCCCGGACAGGTACAGCCGGGCCAGTTCCTTGTTGCCGCCGACGAAGGAGCTGATCGTCTTGGCGATCCGCCCGGCGTACAGCAGCACGCCGAGCGCCTGGTCGTCGACGCCACAGTTGTTGCTGATCGTGGTCAGCCGGTCCGCGCCCTGCTCCAGCAGGGCATCGATCAGCGCGATCGGCACGCCGCACAGGCCGAACCCGCCCACCGCCAGGGTGGCGCCGGAGGGGATGTCGGCAACGGCCTCACGTGCGCTGGGGACGACCTTGTCCATGCGGCTGACCACCGTCTCTCGTCGGCTGGGCCGGTGAGGTGTCAGACGGGGTGGCCCAGCTCGCGGATCCCGTCGAGCTTCGTGCCGAGCGTAGCGGTGACCCGCTCGGTCTCGGCCCGGTGCTGCAACTGGGCGGAAGCCGCCTCGCGGACCAGCACCAGGGAGGCGCCCGCGGCCAGCGGCGCCAGCAGCCAGGCCACCGGGCCGGCCTCGGTCGCCGTCCGCTCGTCGACCAGGACCCGGTCGCCCTCGGCCATGCCCAGCCGCGCGGCCAGCTCCTCGGCGGTTCTGGCGAGCTGCTCGAGGCTGAGCTGCACCCCGCCGGCGATCAGGCCCGGGCGCGCCGCGTCCACCGGCTGCCAGGGGGTGAAGACGTCGCCCTGGCCCCGGACCTCCAGCGCGAAGTCGCGGGCCGGTCCGGCGTACCCGGTCATCCCCAGGCCCAGCGGGTGCAGCGACAGGCCCAGCAGCTCGGGCAGGTACTGCTCCTCCAGCGGCGGCAGCCGGTCCTGGGCGGCGAGCACGACGTCGGCCGCGGCGAGCCGGTCGTCGTCCTCGACGGCGGTGTCGAGCACCGCGGCACCGCAGCTCCAGACGCCCAGCAGGACCGCGGCCGTCTGCCAGTGCACCGGCAGCGCCACCGCGACGGTGCTGCCCGGGCCGGTGTCGAACTCCTCCTGCAGCAGGTTCGCCGTCTTCGCCACCCAGTTGGCCAGCGTGGTCGCCGACAGCTCGACCCGGTCGCCGGTGGCGTCGTCGTACCAGGTGATCAGCGGCGCCGCGGGGTCGCGGCGCAGGCGGGCGTCGAGCAGCTGGGTGACCGGTCCGGTGTGAGGCATGGGACCACAGTGGCAGGTGGGTGGCCGGCGCCCGGCCGACGGCCCGCCGACCGGGCGCAGCGCGGCTACAGTCGGGCACCGATGACCGTGACCTCTGGTGCCGCGCTCGCCCGGCTCGACCACTCGCTGCTCCGCGCCACCAGGCGGGCCCTGGGCGACACCCCGGCGGTCCGCGTCGCCCGGGGCATGTCGCACTTCGGCGAGCACGCACTCGGCTGGCTCGCCCTCGGCGCGGCCGGGTGGCTCTCCGGGCGCCGTCGCGACGAGTGGGCCGCCGGGACCGTCGGTGTCCTCGCCGCCCACGCGGCGGGGGTGGTCGTGAAGCGCGTCGTCCGCCGGGTGCGGCCCGCGCTGGAGGACGTCCCGGCGCTCGTCGCGACCCCGAGCCGGCTGTCCTTCCCCAGCGCCCACAGCTGCTCGACCGCAGCCGCGGCGGTGGGGTTCGGGCCGATGGTCGGCCGTCCGGTGATGCTGACCGTGACCGGAGGCATGCTCGTCTCCCGGGTCCTGCTCGGCGTCCACTACCCGACCGACGTGGTGTCCGGAGCGGTGCTGGGGGCCGGCGTCGCCTCCGTGGCCCGGCGCCGCCTGGTCCGCTCCACCAGCAGAGAGGCACGGCCGTGACGGCGCACCCCCAGCCGATCCGCGAGAGCTCCCCGTCCGCCGGGTCGCAGCCCACCGCCGTCGACGGCGGGCACCGGGCCGAGCGCGTCCCCCCGCCGCCCCGGACGCCGGGGTGGCGGGGGTCTCGGGGATGGGGTGTCGTCCGCGCGCTGCGGCCCCGGCAGTGGGTCAAGAACGTGCTGGTGCTGGCCGCGCCGCTCGCGGCCGGCGCGGTCTTCGACCCGGACGTGCTCCGCCCGACGGCGGTCGCCTTCGTGCTCTTCTGCCTGGCGTCGTCCGCCGTCTACCTGGTCAACGACAGCATCGACGTGGAGGAGGACCGGCGGCACCCGCGCAAGCGGTTCCGGCCCATCGCGGCCGGCCTGGTGCCGCGGTCGCTGGCCGTCTCGATGGCCGTCGTCCTCGCCTCGGGCACGCTCGTCGCCGCGGCCCTGCTCACCCGTCCGGCGCTCGCCTGGGTGCTGGGCAGCTACCTGGTCATCCAGCTCGGCTACTGCACGTTCCTCAAGAACGAACCGGTGATCGACCTCGCGGTGGTGGCCTCGGGCTTCCTGCTGCGCGGCATGGCCGGGGGCCTGGCCGCCGGGTTGGCCCTGTCCCAGTGGTTCCTGCTCGTCGCGGCGTTCGGCTCGCTGTTCATGGTGGCGGGCAAGCGGTACTCCGAGCTGGTCGTGGTCGGCGACGCCGCTGCCACGCGCAAGACCCTGCGCGAGTACTCGGCCAGCTACCTGCGCTTCGTGTGGAGCCTGTCCGCCGCCGTCGCCTGCACCGCCTACAGCCTCTGGGCCTTCGAGATGGCCGAGGCCCAGGACGGCCCGCCGTGGGCGACCATCTCGATCGCGCCGTTCGTCCTCGGCGTGCTGCGCTACGCGGTGGACGTGGACAAGGGGACCGCGGGCGCCCCTGAGGAGATCGTGCTGGGCGACCGGGTCCTGCTGCTGCTCGGTGTCCTGTGGGCCGCGCTCGTCGGCGTGGGCGTCCTCACCCGCTGACGCCCCCCTGGGGTTGCTGCGGTCCCACCCACGTCGTCCCGGCGTCCGGCGTCCGGCGTCCGGCGCCCGGCGTCCGGCGTCCGGCGTCCGGCGCCCGGCGTCCGGCGCCCGGCGTCCGGCGTCCTGCGTCCTGCGTCCTGAGCTGCGCCCCCGGTCCACCGGTGCCCCCACTGCGCCCGCCCCACCTGGCCGAGGCGAGGGGGCACGCACCCGTCCCGGCGGGCCGTGCCGCGCCCCGGGCGGCGAGCCGGGTGCTGCCGGTGGTGGAGGAGCCCCTCCGAGACGGGGCTCGGACGACCCGGCCGCGGCCGGGAGCTCGCGGGGCACGGGGTGCGGCCGACCAGGTGCGTGGCCGGTGCCCCGCGGTGCGGTGACCCGGACACGGCAGGTGGCATGGCAGGTGGCATGGCCGGTGACACGGCCGTGCCCGACGGCGTGGCGCCGGTGGGGGCACGGGTGCCCGGCCCGGGCCCGGGCGCACCGGGGCACGGCAGCGGCCGGGGGAGCGACCTCCCCCGGCCGGGCCCGCGGTGGATCAGTTGATGCAGGAGGTGTCCGCGGCGGTGCGCGGTGCCTCGGCGGTGGCGCTCGGGGCGGCCGGCTGCTCGGTGACCGGCTGGCCGACCCCGTTGAAGTCCGAGCCGAGGACCAACTGCACGGTGCCGCTGGTGGCGTCGCCGACCTGCTTGGTGACCGCACCGGGGATGGTGGCGGCCAGCGCGGCCGCGAGCGCCTCGTCGCCGGCGGCGTGCCGGATCTCGGTCACCGAGTAGTCGGAGGAGTCGGCGTTGGCGGTCCCGGCCACCGGGAAGCCGGCACCCTCGAGCTCGGCGGCCGCGCTGGCGGCCAGACCGCCGATGCCGGAGCCGTTGTAGACCTCGACGGGAACCTGGGCCGGGGCGACCGGGGCCGGTGCCTCGGCGGTGGCGTCGGCAGGCGGCTCGGGTTCGGCGTTCAGCTCGGCGAAGAAGGCGTGCAGGGTGTCGGTGTCCTCGAGCTGGACGATCGACTTCCCGTCCTCGGTGGCGGTGCCGACGTTGGGCACGGTCTGGAACTCGATGCCGCCGGCGGTGACCGATTGCATCTGCTGGGCCAGCTGCAGCAGGTTCAGGTTCTGGTCGACCGTCAGCGAGTCCGCGGCGGCCCGCACCAGTTCCCGCTGCTTGCCCAGGTCGAGGAGGACGTCCTCGGACAGCATCTTGCGCAGCACCCCGCCGATGAACACCTGCTGGCGGACGATCCGGTCGAAGTCGCCGCGCGGCAGGTTGTGCCGCTGCCGGACGAACTTGAGGGCATCGGCGCCGCTGATGGTCTGCACGCCCGCCGGGAACACCGCGCCGGACCACCGTGAGTCGTCCACCGGCTCGCACAGGTTCACCTCGACGCCGCCGACCACGGAGGTCAGCTCGAAGAAGCCGAGCAGGTCGACCTCGGCGTAGTGGTCGATCTGCAGCCCGGTGAGCCCGCTGATGGTCTGCACCAGCAGCTGCGCGCCCTGGGCGTTCTTGGCCTCCTCGGAGGCGCCGTCCGGGGCGTTCAGCCGGCCGTAGGCGTAGGCGGCGTTGAGCCGTTCCTTGCCGTACCCGGGGATCTGCACGTACGAGTCGCGGGGGAAGGAGACGAACGACGCCTTCGACCCGTCGGCCGGGACGTGCACCAGGATCATCGTGTCGGTGTTGAGGCCGGAGTCCTCGCCGGCCTGCAGCTCGACCATCTGCTGCTCGGTGAGGTTGGCCCGGCTGTCGCTGCCGACGAGTAGCAGGTTCATCGCCTCGCCGGTGCGCACCGTCTCGTCGTTGCCGTCGCTGGGGATGGCGTCGGTGCGGTTCACGGTCGCGTCGGCGACCCGGCCGAGGTACCAGCCCCACCCGCTGGTGGCCAGCACGACGACGGAGACGACCAGTGCCACGACCCGGCCGGTCCAGGCCAGCCGGCGGTCACCGGGACCGCCGGCGGTGGCGCTGCCGCCCGGTGCCCGGCCCGCGCGGGGGTCCAGGCGCGGCGGCAGTGGGCGGGGCGCGGTGGCCCGGCGGCGCTCGTCGTCTGTGCTCATGCGGTGTCCTCACGTCGAGGTGCCGACGTCGGCGCACTGCCCCCGGTGGGGCCAGTCGTCCAGCGGCGCGATCACGTCGGACTGTACGTCGCGCGGCTGGGTGCGCCGGCCGCTCTGGACGAGCACCCCACGACGTGTCCACCCCAGACGCCCCACCGGTCCCAGCGGGCTCCGTGCCGGCACCGCCGTGGGCGTGTCCGGCTCAAGTCCCCGGCGCAGGGGCCGATGGTCTCTGGAGCAAGCGGTCGGCAGCACCAGGCCGACCGAGCAACCGTTCACCGGAGGACCCGCCCGTGCGCCGCATCCTGACCGGACTCATCGCCTTCCTCCTCCTCACCGGCACCTTCCTGGTGCTCCCGGTCTACGCCGAGGAGGGGCCGCAGGCACAGCCGGTGGTCACCTCCAGCGACGAGGTGCCGTTGGGGTCGGTCGAGGAGCCGGCGCCGGAGGTCGAGGTCCAGGAGGGCACCACCGACCCGGTCGAGGGCGTGCCGGCCGCCGCGCCGACGCTCTCGCTCACCCGCACCGACACCGCGCCGTTCTCGCTGGTCGGCGTCACGTGGGCGTTCGACCCGCAGGTGGCCGACACCGTGGTGCAGGTCCGCGTGCGGGACGCCGAGGGCGTCTGGGGCAGCTGGACCGAGGTCACCCCGGAGACGGCCGACCAGCAGGCGGTGGACACCGGGGCACGGCTGCGCGGTGGCACGAGCCCGTTGTGGACCGGCCCCGGCACCGGCGTCCAGGTCGAGCTCGTCACCCGCTCCGGTGCGCAGCCCACCGACGTCGCGCTGGACCTGATCGACCCGGGGAGCAGCCCCGCGGACGGTGCGCTCGACGACCCGGAGATCACCGACACCGCGCACGCCGCCGCCACCATGCCCGCGATCTACTCGCGCGCGCAGTGGGGCGCCGACGAGCGGATCCGCACCTGGAACCCGCAGTACGCGTCGACGATCAAGGCGGCGACGCTGCACCACACGGCGGACTCCAACAGCTACTCCGCGGCCGACGTCCCGGCGATCATGCGGTCGATCTACCGCTACCACACGGTGAGCCTCGGCTGGGGCGACATCGGCTACAACGTCATCGTCGACAAGTTCGGCCGGCTGTGGGAGGGCCGGTACGGCGGCCTGGCGAGCACTGTGGTCGCCGCGCACGCCGGCGGGTTCAACACCTCGACCTGGGGTGTCTCGATGCTCGGCAACTACGACGTCGTCCCGGTCCCGCAGGCCACCGTCGACGCCGTCGCGGCGGTGATCGCCTGGAAGTTCGGGCTCCACCGCATCGACCCGAACGCCACCACGGTGCTGACCTCCTCCGGTGGTGGCACGTCGCGCTACTCGTCGGGCACCCGGGTGACGCTGCCGACGATCTTCGGCCACCGCGATGTGGGCAGCACCGCGTGCCCTGGGCGGTACGGCTACGCGCGGCTGGGTGAGATCCGGGCGTCGGTCACCCAGAGGATGGGGGCCACCTCGGAGATCGCCGTCCGGTACTCCTCGGACGCCACGCTGCGGTCGGTGCTCGGCAGCCCGGTCGGTGTCGAGCAGTCGACCGCCGGGGTCTCCTGGCAGGCCTACCAGAACGGCCGGGTGTACTGGTCCCCGCGCACCGGTGCGCGCGCGCTGTGGGGCGACATCCTCAACCGGTATCTCGCGCTGGGGGGCCCGGCGGTGCTGGGCGCCCCGGTCACCGACCACCTGCCGACCCCGGCACGGGACGGGTACTACGCGTGGTTCCAGTCCGGGGCCATCTACTGGACGCCATCCACCGGGTCGAAGTGGGTCAGGGGCTGGGTGGGGGATCGGTGGGCTGCGTTGGGTCGTGAGGCTGGGGTGTTGGGTTTTCCGACGTCGGAGGAGAAGCCGGCGGTCGGTGGGGTGTTCCAGGAGTTCCAGCGGGGGGTCGTGTACTCGTCGGCGTCGACCGGTGCGCACGAGGTGCACGGGTGGGTGTTGGACAAGTGGACGGCGCTGGGCCGGGAGCGGGGTGTGCTGGGGTATCCGACCTCGGATGAGATCGCGACGTCGGTGGGTGCGTACAACACCTTCACCGGTGGGGCGATCTACTCCACGCCGGCGGGGGGGCCGCGTGCGGTGCGGGGGTGGATCGGTGCGCGGTGGTTGGCGTTGGGTGCTGGTGCGGCGGCGGTGGGTCATCCGTTGTCGGATGAGCAGCGGGCTGCTGACGGGGTGGGTGCCTACAGCGAGTTCTCCAACGGGGTCATCTACTCCAGTGCGGCCACGGGGGCGCACGACGTGACCGGTCCGTTGGCGACGGCGTGGTCGCGGTTGGGGGGTGTGTCCTCGTTCCTGGGTTATCCGACTGCGGACACCCGGGCGCTGGGTGGTGGCCAGGTGGCGACGTTCCAGGGTGGGTCGGTGTACCGGGCGCCGGGTGCGGGTGTGGCCTACGAGGTGCACGGGTGGATCGGGCGGTTGTGGCAGGCCAAGGGTGGGGCGACGGGGGCGACGTTGGGGTGGCCGACCTCGGATGAGCAGTCGGCGCCGGACCGGGTGGGGGTGTTCCAGACCTTCGCCAACGGGTTGGTGTACTCCTCGCCGTCCGGTGGTGCCCGGGAGGTGCACGGGCTGATCGAGGACAAGTGGACGGCGCTGGGGGGGTTGACCGGTCGGCTGGGGCCGCCGGTGACCGATGAGCTGACGCTGCCCGATGGCAAGGGGCGGGTGAGTCATTTCTCCGGTGATGGGTCCATCTACTACTCCCCGGCCAGCGGGGCGTGGGAGGTGCGGGGCTGGGTCCGGTCGGCGTACTCGGCGTTGAACGCCGAGCGGGGGTTCTTGGGGTACCCGATCGCTGATGAGGGTCCTGCCGGGGTTCCTGGTGCGGTGGTCAGCCGTTTCCAGGGGGGCAACGTCTATGCCTCGGGCGCGACCGGTGCCCGGGAGGTGCACGGGGCGATCCTGGCCCGGTACCTGCAGCTGGGTGGGCCTGCCTCGGCGCTGGGGCTGCCCACCAGCAACGAGTACGCGGTGCCCGGTGGGCGGCGCAGCGACTTCGAACGCGGCTCCATCACCTGCAACACCACGACCGGGAGCATCACCGTCACCATGAGGTGACCGATGGTCACGGCTGGCCGAGGCACACTCGGGTGCGGCGCTGATCGACCGGCGCCGCACTGCCCAGCCGTGGCCGTTCGCCGGTGTGCCGGCGTCGCGGTGGCCCGGTGTCGCACATCCGCTCGTGGAGGTCCCTGTGGTCCGTCGTCCCGGCCTGTCCCGCCCTCGGGCGGCGGCAGGCAGCCTGCTCGGACTGGTCGTCCTCGCCGCGTGCTCGTCGGGGGCGGCCGGTGAGGTTGGCGATGGCGGTCCGGAGGCGAGCGGCAGCGGGGTGGCGCCCACGGCGTCGTCGGCCCAGTCCTCGTCCCCGGCCCAGTCCGCGTCGGCCCCGTCCGGGTCGCCGGCCCCGACGTCCCTGGGGGAGGTGGCGACCGACGCGGCGCCGCCCACCGGGTCCGCGGCGCCCGCAGCGGGTCCCGGCGAGGGGCGCGCACAGGTTGCGGTCACCACCACGTACGTGGGCCAGGAGGGGACCGCGGGGGTCCAGGCGAACGGCTATGTCGTCGGCGTCGTCGAGGTCGACGGGACCTGCACGCTCACCCTGACCAGGGGAGCGGTGTCCCGGACCGCGACCGCGCCGGGCCTGGCCGACGCCAGCACGACGGTCTGCGGCGGGCTCGAGGTGCCCCGGTCGGAGCTGGCGCCGGGGGAGTGGGAGGCGGTGCTCGACTACTCGTCGCCCACCTCCCGCGGCGCGGCGGCCGCGATCGCGGTGGTGGTCCAGTGACCGGGGTGGCCCGGTGTGCCGGAACGCGCACGCGCCGACGGGGAGCTCCGGCGGTGCTCCTCGCGGTGGTGGCGGTCCTCGCTGCCGTCCTGCCCGGTGGCGGACCTGCCGTGCCGACGGTCGAGGTGGTGCCGGCCGCCGACACGTCCCGATTCGTGCCGGGCAACATCATCGCCGACCCGGTCTTCTTCGACGGGCAGGCGATGACCGCCCCCGAGGTGCAGGCGTTCCTCGACGTCAAGAACCCCTCGTGCGTCGACGCCGCGGACGCGGTGTGCCTGCGCAGGTACCGGCAGGACACCCCGAGCAAGCCGGCGGACGCGTACTGCCAGGCCTACCCCGGGCGGCGGCAGGAGAGCGCTGCCGACATCGTGGCCAAGGTCGGCGCCGCCTGCGGGATCAGCCAGCGGGTGCTGCTGGTGCTGATGCAGAAGGAGCAGTCGCTGGTCACCGCTAGCGCCAGCAAGGGGACTCTTTACGCCAGCCGGTACCAGAAGGCGATGGGCTACGGCTGCCCGGACACCGCCGCCTGCGACACCCAGTACTACGGCTTCTTCAACCAGGTCTACAACGCCGCCAGCCGGTTCCAGGTGTACCGGGCCAGGCCGACGTCCTTCAACTTCCGGGCCGGCATCACCCGGGACGTGAGCTACTACCCCGCGATCTCGGACAAGTACGGCGACAACCGGAACAACGTCCGGTGCGGCACCCAGTCGGTGTACTTCCAGAACCAGGCGACCGCCGGGCTGTACAACTACACCCCCTACGTGCCGAACGCCGCGGCGCTGCGGGCCGGGAGCGGCGTCGGGGACACCTGCTCGGCCTACGGCAACCGGAACTTCTGGATCTACTTCACCGACTGGTTCGGCTCCACCCAGTCGGGCGGGGCCGGGGAGATCGCGACCCGGTACGCCCAGCTGGGTGGCTCCGCCGGCGTGCTCGGGGCGGCCACCTCCGCGATCGGCTGCGGCCTGGCCGGTGGCGGCTGCTACCAGTACTACGCCCGGGGGGCGATCCACTGGTCGCCGGCGACCGGTGCTTTCATGACGCGGGGCTGGATCGCCGACTCCTGGGCCGCCGGCGGCCGCGAGCGCGGCACGCTGGGGTACCCGACGGGTGACGAGGTCGCCGTGGCCGGCGGCGCCTACCAGACCTTCCAGCGCGGGGCCATCTACTCCTCCGCGGCCGGGGCCTACCCGGTCAGGGGCTGGGTGGGGGATCGGTGGGCTGCGTTGGGTCGTGAGGCTGGGGTGTTGGGTTTTCCGACGTCGGAGGAGAAGCCGGCGGTCGGTGGGGTGTTCCAGGAGTTCCAGCGGGGGGTCGTGTACTCGTCGGCGTCGACCGGTGCGCACGAGGTGCACGGGTGGGTGTTGGACAAGTGGACGGCGCTGGGCCGGGAGCGGGGTGTGCTGGGGTATCCGACCTCGGATGAGATCGCGACGTCGGTGGGTGCGTACAACACCTTCACCGGTGGGGCGATCTACTCCACGCCGGCGGGGGGGCCGCGTGCGGTGCGGGGGTGGATCGGTGCGCGGTGGTTGGCGTTGGGTGCTGGTGCGGCGGCGGTGGGTCATCCGTTGTCGGATGAGCAGCGGGCTGCTGACGGGGTGGGTGCCTACAGCGAGTTCTCCAACGGGGTCATCTACTCCAGTGCGGCCACGGGGGCGCACGACGTGACCGGTCCGTTGGCGACGGCGTGGTCGCGGTTGGGGGGTGTGTCCTCGTTCCTGGGTTATCCGACTGCGGACACCCGGGCGCTGGGTGGTGGCCAGGTGGCGACGTTCCAGGGTGGGTCGGTGTACCGGGCGCCGGGTGCGGGTGTGGCCTACGAGGTGCACGGGTGGATCGGGCGGTTGTGGCAGGCCAAGGGTGGGGCGACGGGGGCGACGTTGGGGTGGCCGACCTCGGATGAGCAGTCGGCGCCGGACCGGGTGGGGGTGTTCCAGACCTTCGCCAACGGGTTGGTGTACTCCTCGCCGTCCGGTGGTGCCCGGGAGGTGCACGGGCTGATCGAGGACAAGTGGACGGCGCTGGGGGGGTTGACCGGTCGGCTGGGGCCGCCGGTGACCGATGAGCTGACGCTGCCCGATGGCAAGGGGCGGGTGAGTCATTTCTCCGGTGATGGGTCCATCTACTACTCCCCGGCCAGCGGGGCGTGGGAGGTGCGGGGCTGGGTCCGGTCGGCGTACTCGGCGTTGAACGCCGAGCGGGGGTTCTTGGGGTACCCGATCGCTGATGAGGGTCCTGCCGGGGTTCCTGGTGCGGTGGTCAGCCGTTTCCAGGGGGGCAACGTCTATGCCTCGGGCGCGACCGGTGCCCGGGAGGTGCACGGGGCGATCCTGGCCCGGTACCTGCAGCTGGGTGGGCCTGCCTCGGCGCTGGGGCTGCCCACCAGCAACGAGTACGCGGTGCCCGGTGGGCGGCGCAGCGACTTCGAACGCGGCTCCATCACCTGCAACACCACAACCGGCGCGATCACGGTGACCACCCGATGACCGGCTCCCCGGTGGACGTGGGCGGCGCGACGGGCCGGTCGGGTCCGGACCCGACCGGCCCGGAGGGCGTGGGTAGCGTCTACCGCATGACCTCTGCAGCTCCCGCGACCAGCAGCCCGTGGAAGGCGGCCCTCGCCGACCTGGCCGGGGGTTGGCGGCAGCGGGAGCTGTGGGGGCACCTGGCCTGGCAGGACATCCGGCAGCGGTACCGCCGTTCGGTGCTCGGCCCGATCTGGATCTCCATCACCATGGCGGTCACCGCGATCGCGCTGGGGCTGCTCTACGCCGGGCTCTTCGGCAACGACCTGGCGGTGCAGCTGCCGAACATCCTGGTGGGCTTCATCATCTGGGGGTTCATCAGCGGGTGCATCATCGAGGGCGCCGAGGTCTTCACCTCCAACGTCGGCCTGATCACCCACCTGCCGGCGCCGCTGAGCGTGCACGTCTACCGCCTGGTCTGGCGGCAGCTGCTGTTCTTCCTGCACAACCTCGTCGTCTACGCGGTCATGCTCATCGTGTTCCCGCAGGACCTGCACTGGACCGGTCTGGCGGCGCTGGTCGCGCTCGGTCTGCTGGTGCTCAACGGGGTGTGGGTGGCGCTGCTGTTCGGCATCGTGACCACCCGCTTCCGGGACCTGACGCCGATCACCCAGTCGATCGTGCAGCTCGCCTTCTTCATGACCCCGATCGTCTGGATCTACCAGGACTTCCTCAACAGCCCCAACCCGACGATCGCGGAGCGGGCCAGGCTCGCCGAGCTCAACCCGTTCCTGCACTTCGTCGAGATCCTCCGCCGCCCCATGCTGGGCCAGGACCAGGAGCTGCGGCACTGGCTCGTGGTCCTGGCGATCACGGTGGTGGGCTGGGCGCTGACGCTGGTCGTCCTGCGCCGCTACCGCGCACGAGTCTCCTACTGGGTGTGAACGTGACAGAGAAGAACGACCTGGTCAGCATCACCACCGAGAACGCCTGCGTCGACTTCCCGATCTTCGACGCCAAGTCGCGGTCGCTGAAGAAGACGGTGATGGGCGTGGTCGGCGGCAACATCGCCGGCAGCTCGAAGGTGCCGATCATCGAGGCCCTCCGGGACATCACCCTGCAGCTGGACCACGGGTCCCGGGTCGGGCTGGTCGGGCACAACGGCGCCGGCAAGTCGACGCTGCTGCGGCTGCTGTCCGGCATCTACGAGCCGACCCGGGGGAGCGCGGCGATCCGGGGCCGCGTCGCGCCGGTGTTCGACCTCGGCGTCGGGATGGACCCGGAGATCTCCGGCTTCGAAAACATCATGATCCGCGGGCTGTTCCTGGGCATGACGCGCAAGCAGATGGAGGCCCGGGTCGACGACATCGCCGACTTCACCGAGCTGGGCGACTTCCTGAGCATGCCGCTGCGCACCTACTCCACGGGCATGCGGGTGCGGCTGGCCCTCGGGGTGGTCACCAGCATCGACCCGGAGATCCTCCTGCTGGACGAGGGCATCGGCGCGGTCGACGCCGCCTTTCTGGAGAAGTCGAAGCAGCGCCTCGGTGAGCTGGTCGAGCGGTCGGGGCTGCTGGTGTTCGCCTCGCACTCCGACGAGTTCCTGCGCGAGCTGTGCGACACCGGCATCTGGATGGAGCACGGCCGGATCAGGCAGCAGGGCGACCTGGAGGAGGTCCTCCGGGCGTACAAGGGCCAGGCCGCGTGACCGGCGGCCCGGGCGCCCGGGTGGTCGCCGTCGTCGTCACCCGGCACCGTCGCGAGCTGCTGGCCGAGAGCCTGGCCGCGCTCGCCGCGCAGTCCCGTCCGGTCGACCACGTGGTGGTCGTGGACAACGGGCCCGACCAGTCGGCGGAGCCGGTGGTGCGCGCCTCCGGGCTGGACGCCACCTACCTGCCCAGCCAGCGCAACCTGGGCGGCGCCGGTGGGTTCGCACTCGGCATGCTCGCCGCCCTCGCGCGCGGTGCCGACTGGGTCTGGTGTGCCGACGACGACGGACGCCCCGCCGACGACACGGTGCTGGCGACCCTGCTGGCCTGCGCCGAGCGGCACGACCTGGCCGAGGTCTCCCCATTCGTCACCGACCTGGCCGATCCCGACCGGCTCGCGTTCCCGCTGCGGCGGGGCCTGCGCTGGCGGCGTCGGCGCAGTGACTTCGCCGGCCTGGACGTGCTGCCGGGGTACGCCAGCCTCTTCAACGGGGCACTGTTCCGCGCCGACGCGCTCGACGTGGTGGGCGTCCCCGACTACCGGTTGTTCTTCCGCGGGGACGAGACCGAGGTGCACCGCCGGCTGGTGCGGTCCGGGCTGCGCTTCGGGACCTGCACCGCCGCGGCCTACCTGCACCCGGAGGGCACCTCGGAGTTCGAGCCGATCCTGGGCGGGCGGCTGTCGGCCCAGTACCCGGCCAACGAGGTCAAGCGCTACTACACCTACCGCAACCGCGGCTACCTGATGGCGCAGCCGGGCATGCGCTGGCTGCTCCCGCTGGAGTGGGTCCGGTTCTCCTACTTCTTCCTGGTCCACCGCCGCGACCCCGTGGCCTGGCGGGAGTGGCGCCGGCTGACCAGGGCCGGCCGGCAGGAGCGGTTCACCCGCACCTGACGCGAAGGGCCCCGCACCGATCCGGTGCGGGGCCCTTCGCGTGTGGGGGACGGCTCAGCCGCGCCCGTGCTGGCCGTCGGCCTGGAAGGCGCGCTCCCAGCTATCCGGGGAGGTCAGCTCACCGAGCTGGGCCCGGTAGCGCTCGGCCAGCGCCGGGAACTCCCGGTAGAGCCGGACGTGCACCTTCACCGAGTGGCGGAGCATCCGCCAGAAGGTCTGCGGCTCGCGCCGCCGGAAGGTCACCCCCCGACCGTCCGCGGTGCCGACCGTCGCGCTGTCGAGCCGGGAGAGCAGGAACCAGCGGGCGTCCTGGGCACTGATGTTCAGCTGCGGGCGCTCCGCGGCCTGCTCCTTCGGCGGCCGCACGTTGTGCAGCAGGGCGCCCAGCAGCGTGCGGCCGATGGTCACCGGGGTCGTGGGCGGCTTCATGAACCGCTCGGCCTTGACCGCGCCCATCGACGGCAGCGGCAGGTCCGACGAGGACCCGATGACCTGCCCGTCGGGGTAGTCGCCCTGGTGCTTGAGCGCCGTGGGCAGCGCGGTCGGCAGCAGGGGGAAGAGCCGCTCGGGGCCGGCGAGGAAGTCGTCGTAGGCGCGGTGGTGCAGGGCGGCCGTCGCGTACTGCAGCATGATCAGGAACTTGAGGTCGAACTTGAAGGTGTCCCGCAGCAGCGTCCCGCCGTGCTTGTACTGGGTGTGCAGGGCGGCAGCGACCAGCCGGTTGCGGGTGTGGAAGTACGCCTGCCACCCGGCGGTGTCGTCCTTGTCGCTCCAGGACAGGTGCCAGACGGCGGCCCCGGGCAGCGTGGCCACCGGGAAGCCGTTCTCCCGTGCCCGGATCCCGTACTCGGCGTCGTCCCACTTGATGAAGACCGGCAGCGCCAGACCCTGCTGCTCCATGGTCTCCCGCGGGATGAGGCACATCCACCAGCCGGTGTAGTCCACGTCGATGCGCCGGTGTAGCTGCGGTGAACGGCGCAGGCTGTTCTTGGCGAAGTCGTGCGCGTACTCGGTGTTCGGCGCGGCCCGCCAGAAGAACTTGTCCGGCTGGACGACCTCGCCCATGGTGTGCAGCACTGAGCGGTCCTGCAGGGCCAGCATCTGACCGCCGACCAGCATCGGGTGCTTGGCGAACTGGGCGAAGGCGAAGAGCCGGGCCACGCTGTCGGGCTCCAGCTGGACGTCGTCGTCGAGCAGGATGTGGTGGGTGGCGTCGGTGGAGTGCAGCGCCTCGTACATCGTCCGGGAGAACCCGCCGCTGCCTCCGAGGTTGGGCTGCTCGACCAGTAGCAGGCGGTCGCCGAGGGCCTCGGACGCGGCGGTGAAGCCGGCGGCGTCCCGGACCTTCTTGTTGCCCTGGTCGGCGACGATCACCCGGGAGATGAGGGCGTCGACGACCGGGTCGCCGGCCAGTGCGCGCAGGGCCGCGACGCAGTCGTCGGGACGGTTGAACGTGCAGATGCCGATCGACAACCGCGTGTCGTGCGCCGGGCGCCGAGCGGCGGACCAGGAGGCCTCGTGCAGGGTGAGGTCGCCGTCGTCCGCGCTGAGGTCAAACCAGTACCAGCCGCCGTCCTCGAACGGCGTGAGGTCCAGCTCGAACTCCAGGTCGCGGTCGCCACCGGTGGTGGTGGTGCCGGTGACGTGGATGATGCTGCCGTCGGCCTTGGAGCGGTACACGTCGACGCGTCCGGGCCCGGAGACCCGCATGCTCAGCACGACCTTCTCCAGCACCGTCCAGCGCCGCCAGTAGCTGGCCGGGAAGGCATTGAAGTAGGTGGCGAGGGAGACCTCGTTGCCCGCCGCGACGGTGGCGTCGGCCCGGCTGGCGGACTTCACCCGCCGGGTGGCGGTCTCGTCGACGTAGAGCGACCGGACCTTCAGCGGGTCGCCGGGGCGGGGGAGGATCACCCGCTGCAGCAGGGTCACCGCCTTGCCGGAGGCGAGGTCGGCCGCGGTCGGCTCGCTGACGCGCTCGGGGGAGACCGTGTGGGGCGTGCTGATCATGCGGGTTCAGTCCTCGGTGTCAGTCGTCGAGGCGGCCGTCGAGCGAGCCACCCTCGTCGAAGAAGGGCCGGATCCGGTTGTCGAACATGCTCAGGGCGGAACCGATGGCCATGTGCATGTCCAGGTACTTGTACGTGCCCAGCCGGCCGCCGAAGAGCACGCGCTTCTCGGCCGCCTCCTTCCGGGCCAGCTCCCGGTAGGTCTCCAGCTTGGCGCGGTCCTCGGGGGTGTTGATCGGGTAGTACGGCTCGTCGCCGCTCTCGGCCGACCGCGAGTACTCACGGACGACGACGGTCTTGTCCGCCGGGTAGGCGCGCTCGGGGTGGAAGTGCCGGAACTCGTGGATCCGGGTGAACGGCACGTCCTCGTCGGCGTAGTTCATCACCGAGGTGCCCTGGAAGTCGCCGATCGGCAGGACCTCGGTCTCGAAGTCCAGCGTGCGCCACCCGAGCTCACCGGCGGCGTAGCCGAAGTACTTGTCGATCGGGCCGGTGAAGACCGTCGGCACGTCACCCGGCAGGTCGTCCCGCACGTCGAACCAGTCGGTGGACAGCCGCACCTCGATGTTGGGGTGCTCGGCCATCCGGGTCAGCCAGGCGGTGTAGCCGTCGACCGGCAGGCCCTCGTACGTGTCGTTGAAGTAGCGGTTGTCGAACGTGTAGCGCACCGGGAGCCGGGCGATGACCGCGGCCGGCAGCTCGGTGGGGTCGGTCTGCCACTGCTTCTTCGTGTACCCGCGGATGAACGCCTCGTAGAGCGGGCGGCCGATCAGCGAGATGGCCTTCTCCTCCAGGTTGGCGGCCGACGCGGTGTCGAACTCGCCGGCCTGCTCGGCGACGAGCGCGCGGGCCTCGTCGGGGGAGAAGCTGCGGCCGAAGAACTGGCAGAGCGTGGCCAGGTTCATCGGCAGGGAGTAGGTCTGGCCGTCGAAGATCGAGTAGACCTTGTGCTGGTACTTCGTGAACTCGGTGAACTGGTTGACGTACTGCCAGACCCGCTCGTTGCTGGTGTGGAACAGGTGGGCGCCGTAGCGGTGGACCTCGATGCCGGTCTCGGGCTCGGGCTCGGAGTAGGCGTTGCCGCCGATGTGGTCACGGCGGTCGAGGACCAGCACCTTCTTCCCCAGCTGGCTGGCCACACGCTCGGCCACGGTGAGGCCGAAGAAGCCGGAGCCGACGACGACGAGGTCAGGGGGCGCACCAGTCACGGGGACCGACGGTACCCGGGTGGCCCGGGTGGTCACGACCGCACGCCGGTCCCGGTGCCCCTCGGCACCCGTCGTGGCACACCCACCCCAGGCGTCGCTCCCGCACCCGGGTCGCTCCGCTCCCGCGCCGCCGTGGCCGGGGACGGCCGGTCCAGGCGCAAAGCGGGGACCGCGCGCCTCTAGGGTCGGCCCGTGCGTCCTCCCGCCCCGGTCCCCCCGCTCCGCGTCGTCGCGGTGACGTACTCACCCGGTGAGGCGCTCGACGGCTTCGTCGAGTCGCTGGCCGCGGCGACCACCCGGGCCACCGACGTCGTGCTCGCCGACAACGGCTCCACCGACGGCGCGCCCGAGCGGGTGGCGGCGGCGCACGGCAACGTCCGGCTGCTGCCCACCGGCGGCAACGTCGGGTACGGGGCGGCGGTCAACGCCGGCCTGGCCGACGTTCCAGAGGGCTGGGCGCTGGTGGCCAATCCCGACGTCCGCTTCGAGCCCGGCTCGGTGGACGAGCTGCTCGCCGCCGCCGCCCGCTGGCCGCGGGCGGCCACGCTGGGACCGGCCATCCGCACGCCGGAGGGCGAGCTCTACCCGTCGGCCCGGGACCTGCCCCGGCTCTCGACCGGCATCGGCCACGCGGCGTTCGGGTGGTTCTGGCCGGCCAACCCCTGGACGGCGCGGTACCGGCGCGAGCGGGAGGCGCCGCGGGAGCGTCCGGCCGGCTGGCTGTCCGGCTCCTGCCTGCTGGTCGACCTGGCCGCCTTCCACGCGATCGGCGGCTTCGACCCGGGCTACTTCATGTACTTCGAGGACGTCGACCTCGCCGAGCGGCTGGGCCGTCGCGGCTGGCTGAACGTCTACGTCCCCTCCGCCGTGGTGGTGCACGAGGGCGGCCACGCCACCCGGCGTCAGCCGCACCGGATGGCGCGGGTGCACCACACCAGCGCGCTCCGCTACCTCTCCGCCCGCCACCCCGGCCCGGGGAACGCGCCGCTGCGGGCCGCGCTCCGCGCGGGGCTCGGCGCCCGGATGCTGTTGTCCTTCGTCAGCGGCCAGGTGGCCGCCGGGGCCCGCTTCCAGCGCGGCGCCGACGACCTCGACCGATCGGAGCGGTGACGTGCAGCACGCGGTGATCATGGCGGGCGGTTCGGGCACGCGGCTGTGGCCGCTGTCCCGGGCGGCCCGGCCCAAGCAGCTCCTCGACGTGGTCGCCGAGGAGGGAGGAGGCGCGCACAGCCTGCTGGCCGAGGCGTTCGGCCGCCTGCGCGCGGTCCTCCCCGCCGACCGGATCTGGGTGTGCACGGCGGCCGGTTACGCCGACGCGGTGCGGGCGGCCCTGCCGGAGCTCGCCGCCGGCCGGCTGGTCCTCGAGCCGGTGGCCCGGGACACCGCCAACGCCGTGGGGCTGGCCGCTGCCCTGGTCGCCGACGTCGACCCCGACGCCGAGCTGGCCGTGGTCAGCGCCGACCACGTCATCCGCCCCGTGGAGCGTTTCGCCGCGGCCTTGCGCACCGCCTACGCCGTCCTCGCCGACCGCCCGCGCGCCCTGGTGACCCTCGGCGTCACCCCGACGTCGCCGGCCACCGGCTTCGGCTACGTGCAGAAGGGGGCGCCGACCGGGGTGCCGGGCGCTTCCGAGGCGGCGGCGTTCAAGGAGAAGCCGGACCGGGCCACCGCCGAGGCGTACCTCGCCTCGGGGGACTACGTCTGGAACTCGGGCATGTTCGTCTGGCGGGCGCGCACCGTGCTGGACGCGCTGGCCGAGCACCTGCCGGAGACCGCCGCCGGCCTGGCCCGGGTCGTCGCCGCCCCGGCCGGCGCGGAGCGGGACGCGGTGCTCGCCGAGGTCTTCCCGACGCTGCCGAAGATCAGCGTCGACTACGCGGTGCTGGAGCCTGCGGCCACCGAGCCGGGCCGGGTGGCCGTGGTCGACCTGGACGTCGACTGGCTGGACGTCGGTTCCTGGCCGGCGCTGGCGCACACGCTGCCCACCGACGCCGCCGGCAACGCCGTCCGGGGGCTGACGGTGCTCGCCGACAGCGCCGGCAACGTGGTGCTCAGCGACGACCCCGACCACCTGGTCGCCCTCGTCGGGGTGCGCGACAGCGTGGTGGTGCACACCGCCGACGTCACCATGGTCTGCCCGGTCGCCGACGCCGAGCGGGTCAAGCAGCTGCTGGCCGTCGTCGAGGAGCGGTTCGGCCGCCGGTTCAGCTAGGCCGGGTGAACGCCGGCGGTGGTTAACCTCGCTGCCATGACCGACCTCGACGTCGCCGCACTCGTCACCGGCGGGGCCTCCGGGCTCGGCGCCGCCACCGCGCGGGCGCTGGCCGCGGCCGGCGCCGCGGTGACCGTGGTCGACCTCGACGCCGACCGTGGCGCGGCGCTCGCCGCCGAGCTGGGCGGCGCGGCGTCGTTCGTCCGCACCGACGTGACCGACGAGGCGTCGGTGCAGGCCGCGGTCGCCGACGCCGCCGGCAAGGACCGCCCGCTGCGGATCGCGGTGAACTGCGCCGGCATCGGCTACGCCGGCCGGTTGCTGAGCCGCGACGGCGCCCCGCACGAGCTGGGCGCCTTCACCCGCACGGTGACGGTCAACCTGGTCGGCACGTTCAACGTGCTCCGGCTGGCGGCCGCGGCGATGGCCGCCACCGAGCCGGGCCCGGACGGAGAGCGCGGGGTCGTGGTCAACACCGCCTCGATCGCCGCCTACGACGGGCAGGTCGGGCAGGTCGCTTACGCCGCGTCCAAGGGCGGCATCGTCGGCATGACGCTGCCGGCCGCCCGGGACCTCGCCCCGGTCGGCGTCCGCGTGGTCACCATCGCCCCCGGGATCGTCGACACCCCGCTGCTGGCCGCCCTGCCGGAGGCCGCGCGCACCGCGCTGGCCGAGAACGTCCCGTTCCCGCGTCGGCTGGGGCGGCCCGAGGACTTCGCCGAGCTGGCGCTGGCCCTGGTTCGGCAGGGCTACCTCAACGGCGAGGTCGTCCGGATGGACGGCGCGCTCCGCATGGCACCCCGGTGACCACGGCGGTCCCCGCCCGCGCGGTCACGCGGACCTGGGTGCCCGACTGGCCGCTGGACGTGCGCCGGGTGCTCTCCCGCGACCGCCGGGGCACCGGCGACCCGACGCTGCGCTACGCCGAGGACGGCGTCTGGCGCACCACGACCACCCCGGACGGCCCGGCCACCCTGCGGGTCAGCGGGGGGCCCGGTGGGCTGCGCCTCGACGGGTGGGGGCCGGGGGCGGACTGGGCGGTGGCGACCGGCCCGCGCTGGCTGGGGGCCGAGGACGCCGACGGCGGGTTCGACCCGGCACCGCACCCGCTGCTGGTGCGGCTGCACCGGGCGACCCCGTGGCTGCGGCTGGGCGCCACCGGCCGGGTCTGGGACGCGCTGGCGCCCGCGGTGCTCGAGCAGAAGGTGACCGGCATCGAGGCGCACCGCACCTGGCGGGAGCTGCTCCGCCTGGCCGGCGAGCCGGCGCCCGGGCCGGTGCCGGCCGGGATGCGGGTGGTCCCCTCGCCCGAGCGGGTGCTGGCGGTCACCGACTGGCAGTGGCACGCCTGCGGCCTGGACGGCGCCCGCCGCCGCGCCCTGCGCGCGGTCGCCTCGGTCGCCTCCCGGCTCGAGGCCGGCGACCACACCGGGTGCGCCGACCTCCGCCGCCGGCTGCAGTCGGTGCCCGGGATCGGCGTCTGGACCGCCGCCGAGGTGGCCCAGCGGGCGGTGGGCTGCCCGGACTCGGTGAGCGTCGGCGACTACCACCTGAAGAACCTGGTCGGCTGGTCGCTGGCCGGCCGGAAGACCGACGACGCCGGCATGCTGGAGCTGCTCGAGCCCTGGCGCGGGCACCGGCAGCGGGTGGTCCGGCTGCTGGAGGTGGGCGGGAGCATGCCGCCGAAGCGGGGGCCGCGGATGGCCCCCACGGACTACCGGCGGTTCTGACCCAGCAGGCCCAGCAGGTAGGCGCCGTACCCGCTCTTGGCCAGCGGCTCGGCGGCCCGGCGCAGGCCGTCGTCGTCCAGCCAGCCGTTCCGCCAGGCGACCTCCTCGATGCACCCGATCTTCAGCCCCTGCCGCTCCTCGACCACCGAGACGAACTCGGTGGCCTGGCGCAGCGAGGTGAAGGTGCCGGTGTCCAGCCAGGCGGTGCCCCGGTCCAGCGCGGTGACGGTCAGCCGCCCCTGCCGCAGGTAGTGCTCGTTGACCGCGGTGATCTCCAGCTCGCCCCGGCCGCTGGGGGTGATGCCCCGGGCGACGTCGACGATGTCGGGGCCGTAGAAGTACAGCCCCG
>NZ_JBJHAG010000013.1:0-108942 GCF_054050925.1 Modestobacter sp. SYSU DS0657
GTTCCACTCGGAGGCCTGCAGCGTCACGGCGCCGCCGTCGACCGCGCCCTCGCCGAAGACGACCGCCCGGCCGGCCGAGAAAGCGCTGAGCACCTGGTCCCGCACCTCGGGCGGGGGGGGGGGGGGGGGGGCCGCGGGCGGCCCCCCCCCCCCCCCCCCCCCCCCCGCCCGCCCCCCCCCCCCCCCCCCCCCCCCCCCCCCCCCCCCCCCCCCCCCCCCCCCCCCCCCCCCCCCCCCCCCCCCCCCCCCCCCCCCCCCCCCCCACGGCTCAGCCGGCCGGGGTGAACGCGCCGGCGCCCACCCGGACGAGCTGCCCGGAGCCGGGCGGGAACCCGAGGAAGCCGGCGATGCCCCACGCCGCCGCGTACAGCCGTCCGTCCTCGACGAGCAGCCCGGTCGGCATCGTCACCGAGACCGTTGCGCGGCTGCCGTCGCGCGCCACCCGGGTGACCTCACCGACCGCCGCCGGGTCGAACCCCGGCCCCGGCTCACCCATCGGCATCCCGGCGAGCACGTTCGAGACGTACACCGTGCCGCGGTGGTCGACGGCCACCCCGGTGGGCGAGGTGAGGTCCTCGATGACGTGCACGACCTCGCCTCGCGGGCTCAGCACGTACACCCGCCCCGCACCGGGCACCTCGGCCCCCAGGGTGCTGACGAAGACCAACCCCTTCGGGCCCTGGGCGATCCCGGTCGGCACCGGGTCGCAGCCCACCGTGCCCGGGTTGTTGGGCGCATCGGCGCAGCCGGGCACCTCCTCGGGCGTCACCACCGGCGGCACGAAGAACGTGCTGACCGCACCCGAGCGCCGGTCGACGGACAGGACGGCGTTCGCGCCGGCGTCGGCGACCAGCACCCGCTTCTTCTGGGCCAGCACCGCGTAGGGGTTGGACAGCGTCTCCACCGGCTCGCCGTCGACGTACTGCTCCTGACGGTCGGGGTTCTCGGCCAGCTCGTGGGCCAGCAGGTCGACGGTGTGCAGCACCGGACCACCGGGCTTCGCGACCAGCAGCGAGGTGCTGGCGGCGTCGGCGGGCGGGGGCGGGAACGGCGAGGGCGGCGGCGCCGGTTCACCCTCCTCGGGCGGGGGCGGGGTCTCCCCGACGGCGACGAACAGCAGCCCCCGGTCGGTGTCGACGCCCTGCGGGTTGGCCAGCCCCGACAGCAGCGTGCGCACCTCACCGCTGCGCAGGTCGACCGAGGACACCTCCCCGCTGTCGGACTCCGCGACCACGACCCGGTGCCCTCGGGCCGCGCTGACCTGCCGGGGACCGTCCAGGCCGGTGGCGACGGTGGCGATCTGGTCGTCCGGCGGGTGACCCCCACCGTGACCCCCGCCGTGACCCCCGCCGGCCTGGGCCGCCGTCACCGGCACCACCACCATGAGTGCCGCCCCGGCCAGCGCCGCCGCAGTCCTGCTGTAACGCCTCATCACGTCCTCCGGATCTGTGTGGAGCTGCTGTGCAACTCCTGTGGCGCGGCGAGGCTCCCGCTCGCACGCGGAGGCGATCAACGGTCATCTGCGGTCCGGGCGCGCGTCGTCGCCAGTAGTGACCGCCGTCACTCGGCGGCGTGGCCGCCCGGGCCACCTACGCTGATCCGGGCGTCCACCCCGGCCGTTCCCGACCCCTGGAGGGCGTCACCGGTGTCCCCGTCCCCCGTGCCCGAGCCGGCCGGGCTGCGCGCCGACCTCCGCGCCGACCTCCGCGCCGACTGCGACCGGTGCATGGCGCTGTGCTGCGTCGCGCCGGCGTTCACCGCCTCGGCCGACTTCGCCTTCGACAAGCCGGCCGGCACCCCCTGCCGACACCTGCGCCCCGACACCCGCTGCGACATCCACGCCCAGCTGCGCGGGCGCGGCATGCCCGGCTGCGTCGTCTTCGACTGCTTCGGCGCCGGCCAGCGGGTGACCGCGCTGACCGGCGCCGGCCGGGACTGGCGGGCCGACCCGGTGACGACGGCCGAGGTGCTCGCCGTCCTCCCGGTGATGCGGCAGCTCACCGAGGTGCTCTGGCACCTGGTGGAGGCCGAGCTGCTGGTGGACGCGGTGCTGGTGCCGGCCGGGCCGCTGTCCGACGAAGTCACCGCCCTGCGCACCCGGGTCGAGGCGCTGACCACCGCGCCGGAACTCCCGGAGACCGACGTCCCGGCGCTGCGCGCGGAGGCTGGGGGCCTGCTGGGCCGGGTGAGCGAGCAGGTGCGCGCGGACGTACCCGACCGGGGACGGGACCGGGCGGGCGCGGACCTGATCGGGCGGGACCTGCGCCGCGTCCGGCTGCGGGGTGCGTCGCTGCGCGGGGCCTACCTGATCGGCGCGGACCTGCGCGGGGCCGACCTCCGGCGGGCCGATCTGCTCGGCGCCGACCTGCGGGCCGCGGACCTGCGCGGCGCGGACCTCACCGGCGCACTGTTCCTCACCGTGCCGCAGCTGACCGCCGCGCGTGGCGACGCCGCCACCCTCGTCCCCGCGGACCTGCCCCGGCCGGAGCACTGGGCCGGCTGACGCGCCGGGACCGGCGCGGCGCTCACCCCGGCACGGCCGTGGCCGCCCCCGGAGAGGTCACTCGTAGGGCTCGGCCGGTGCCGCGATCCGCTCGACGGCGGCAGCGCGCAGCACCGGCGGCCCGCCGGGCTCCCGGGGGCCGGGCGTACCGACCACCTCGACCCACTGGTCGGCGGGCAGCCCGCCCGGCGCGTCCCGCACCTGCACCCGCAGCGCCGCTGCATCGGCGGCGCAGCAGGCGATGGAGAACCGGGCGATGTCCCACGTGACGTCGTCCGGTCCGCCGTCGTCGCTGGGGACGACGAAGCCGACCAGGCGCACCCGCCATTCGGCCAGCGCCGCCGGGTCGGCCTGCGACCAGATCGTGTACTGCAGCAGCGTCATGGTCCGGTGGTCGGCGCCGGGGTCGTCCGGGCCGATCCCCTCCCCCGGGGCCTCCGCGGCCACCACCGGCTGTGCCTCGAGCCGGTCGACGGAGAAGGCCCCCAGGGCCGGGGGCGCGACGACCACCAGGACGGCGACCGGCGCGGCCAGCAGCCAGCCGACCCCGGGGCCGGGGTGGTCGGACCGGTGCCCACGGTCGCGCAGCAACCCCAGCCCGCCGACGACGACCAGCAGCACCCCGGAAGCGACGAGGAAGGGCTGGAATCCGCCGCGCACGTAGGCCAGGTGCTGGTCGGTGAGGGCGACGACCAGCACGACCAGGCCGAGCAGCAGCAGGAGCACCTGCTGGGTGGGCCGGTCCGGGCGCGCGCTCACAGCAGCACCTCCCCCACCCCCAGGGCCACGGCGACGGCGACCAGCAGGGTGGCCGGCGCGAAGCGCAGCGCGAACCCGCGACCGAAGGTGCCCACCTGCAGCGCCACCAGCTTCACGTCGACGGCGGGGCCGACCACCAGGAACACCAGCCGCGAGGTGAGCGAGAACGAGGTGAGGCTGGCGGCGACGAAGGCATCGGCCTCCGAGCAGATCGCCAGCACCACGGCCAGCGCCGCGAGCACCAGCACCGAGAGGACGGCGGACCCGGCCACCGTGTCCAGCCAGGCCCGGGGCACCAGGGTGTTGAGCGTGGCCGCGGTCAGGCCGCCGACGACGAGGAAGCCACCGGCGTGCACCAGGTCGTGCTGCACCGCGCGGCGGAACGCGTCGCCGCGGCCGGCGACCGGGTCGGTCACCGCGGGGCGCGGCAGCCGCAGCCAGCCTGGTCGGGCGAACGCCGTCCACAGCCAGCCCATCAGCACCGCCACCAGCAGCGAGGCGGCGAACCGCGCGGCGACCATCTCCGGCTGGCCGGGGAAGGCGACCGCGGTGGCCACCAGCACCACCGGGTTGATCGCCGGTGCGGCCAGCAGGAACGCCAGCGCCGCGGCCTGCGGGACGCCGCGGCCGACCAGGCTGCCGGCCACCGGCACCGACGCGCACTCGCAGCCGGGCAGCACCACCCCGGCCGCCCCGGCCACCGGCACCGCCAGCGCCGGGCGCCGGGCGCCGGGGCAGCACCCGGGTGAAGAACGAGGCCGGCACCAGGGTGCTGATCGCCGCCGAGAGGAGCACGCCCAGGGCGAGGAACGGCAGCGCCTGCAGGCAGACCGCGACGAACACCGTGCTCCAGGCGAGCAGCGCCGGGGAGGTCAGCAGGCCAGGGGCGGCGAAGTGCATGACGACGAGCAGCACGAGCCCGGCGCCGAGCAGGTCGCCGCTGCGCAACCGGCGGTCCCGCCCCGGCACCGGGTGGCGCGGACGTGCCTCGAGGACCTCGCTGATCGTCATCTCCCCTGCTGGGCCACACCGCGCGCCATGGGAACGGTTCCCGTTGGCTTTTACCGGGCAGCAGCCTCTCACCCCCCGACCCCGAGGAGAACGTCCGTGGCCGAGTCGCCGTCGAAGAACCGCACCGCGGGCGCCGCCCGCCTGCTCCGCACGGGCGGCGGCACGGTGCGCACCGGGGTCGACTGTCGACACCCACCGCTTTGACAATGGTTCTCATTAACGCCAGCATCGGGGCATGCCGCCGCCGTTCCGCCGCTCCCCCGCCCTCGCCGTGTCCCTCGCCGCCGGGCTGCTGCTCACCGGCTGCGGATCGGCCACCGCGGCCAGCGACGACGACGTGGCGGTGGTGGCGGCGTTCTACCCGCTGGCCTGGCTCGGCGAGCAGGTGACCGGCGACCTGGCCACCGTCACCCTGCTCACCCCGGACGGCGCCGAGCCGCACGAGTACGAGGTCACCCCGCGCGACGTCGCCGCGGCCACCGAGGCCGACGCCGTCGTGTACCTCCCCACGCTGCAGCCCGCCGTCGACGCGGTCGTCGACCAGCAGGCCGGCGACCGGGCGTTCGACGCCGGCGCGGCCGCGAACCTGTCGCTCACCTACGAGGCGCACGACCACGGCCACGGGCACGAGGACGAGGACGAGGGCGAGGAGCACACCGACGACGAGCACGGCGAGTCCGTCACCGACCCGCACTTCTGGCACGACCCGCTGCGGATGGCCGACGTCGGCGACGCGCTCGCCGAGTTCCTGGGCACGGTCGACGAGGAGCACGCCGAGCAGTACGCGGCCAACGCCGGCGACCTGCGCACCCAGCTCACCGAGCTCGACGGCGAGTTCCGGGCCGGCCTGGCCGACTGCGCGACCCGGGAGCTGGTGACCAGCCACTCCGCCTTCGGCTACCTGGCCGACGCCTACGAACTGGAGCAGTTCGGCATCAGCGGGCTGGCCCCCGACGCGGAGCCCTCGACCAGCGCGCTGACCGAGGCGACGGAGTTCGTCCGTGCGCACGACGTCCGCACGATCTACTTCGAGACGCTGGTCAGCCCGGCCGTGGCGGAGACCGTGGCCCGGGAGACCGGCGCGCAGACCCGGCAGCTGGACCCCATCGAGGGGCTCACCGACCAGTCGCAGGGCGCGGACTACCTCGCGCTCATGCGGGCCAACCTGGCCAGCCTGCAGGAGGGTCAGCAGTGCTCCTGAGCGCTCGCCCGGGCCCCGCGCCGGAGCTGCTGGCGCCGGCGTCGGACACCGTGCTGTCCGTGCGCGGAGGCGCCTTCGGTCACGGGCGGCGGCCGGTGCTCAGCGAGGTCGACCTGGTGGTCCGCCCCGGGGAGGTGGTCGCCGTCCGAGGACCCAACGGAGCCGGCAAGTCGACCCTGGTGCGCGGGCTGCTCGGCCTGTGCGACGTGCTCGCCGGGGAGCTGCGGCTGTTCGACCGGCCGCATGAGCGGTTCCGGGAGTGGCACCGGATCGGCTACGTGCCGCAGCGGCACACCGTCGCCGGCGGGGTGCCGGTGACCGTGCGGGAGCTGGTGTCCACCGGCCGGCTCAACCGGCTGCGCCCCTGGCAGCGCTTCGGCGACATCGACCGGTGCGCGGTCGACTGCGCGCTGGAGGGCACGGCGCTGGCCGGGTTCGACCGCCGCCCGCTGGCCGAGCTCTCCGGCGGGCAGCAGCGCCGGGCGCTGGTCGCCCGCGCCCTGGCCGGCGACCCGGAGCTGCTGCTGCTCGACGAGCCGACCGCCGGCGTCGACGCGGCCAGCCAGCGGGTCCTCGCCGGCACGCTCGCCGGGCTCGCCGAGACCGGCGCCGCCGTCGTCGTGGTGCTGCACGAGCTGGGCCCGCTCGCCGACGTGGTGACCCGGGTGGTCACCCTGCCGGGCACACCCGCGCCGTGCTGAGCTACGAGTTCATGCAGCTGGCTCTGGCGGCCGCCGTGCTCGTCGGCCTCACCGCCCCCACGGTGGGGGTCTACCTGGTCCAGCGCCGGCTGTCGCTGATCGGCGACGGACTGGGGCACGTCGCCCTGCTCGGGGTGGCGGTCGGCCTGGTCACCCGGTCCGCGCCGGTGCTCACCGCCCTGCTGGCCACGGTGACCGGCGCGGTGGTGGTGGAGGTGCTGCGCGCCCGCCGGTCGGCCGGCGCCGACGTCGCGCTGGCCATCCTGTTCTACGGCGGGCTGGCCGGCGGCGTCGTGGTGGTCACCCGCGCGCCGGCCGGGACGCCGATCACGCTGGACAGCTACCTGTTCGGCGCGCTCACCACCACGACCCGGGGCGACCTGGTGGTGTTCGCCGCGATGACCGTCGTGGTGCTCGCGGTGACGATCGGCCTGGGCCGGTCGCTGTTCACCGTCGCCCTCGACGAGGAGCACGCCCGCGCCGCCGGGCTGCCGGTGCTGCCGCTGAACCTGCTGCTGGCGGTGGTCACCGCCGCCACGGTCACGCTGTCGATGCGGGTGATCGGCCTGCTGCTGATCAGCGGCCTGATGGTGCTGCCTGCCGGCTGCGCCCAGCTGGTGGCCCGCAGCTTCCGGGCCGCCCTCGCCGTCGCGGTGCTGGTCGGGGTGACCGTGGCGGTGAGCGGCACGGTCGTCTCCTACTACGCCGACACCCCCTCTGGCGGGACCATCGTGCTGATGGCGGTGGCGGCCTACGCGGTGCTCAGCATCGCGCGGACCGCCCGCCGACGGCACCGGCCGGCCTGCGTCGTCGTCATCCCGGAGCACCCGGTGGCGGAGGCGGCGCCGCTGCGCGTGCCCGGCTGAGCGCGGCCGGCACCACCCGACGGCGGGGAACGCGCGGCCGGCGGCTGCGCTCGTGCGCCTCGCGGGCCAGCTGCGCCGCGGCCACCACCGACGCGCGCTCCTGCGGCCCGTTCACCGGAGCCGGCCGGCCATCGGCAGCCGGGAACGGACGAACAGGCCGGTCCCGACGACGGCGAGCAGCGGGACGACGACGGCGACGGCGAGCAGCAGCAGCCATGGGACGTCGATCAGCGGCCGGGCCCCCATCCCGTAGTCGGTGCTGGTCAGCGGGTAGGCGACGGCGATGCCGGGGGCGAGGCCCACGAGCACGCCCAGCAGCGCGCCGGTGCCGCCGATCACGGCCGCCGATCCCATCGCCACCCGCCGTCGGGTCGCAGGGGCCGCACCGACCGCCGCCAACGTGGCCAGGTCCGGCCGGGCATCGGCGAGCGCCAGGCCCGTCGCGGTGAGCGTGGCGATGAGCACCAGCGCGCCACCGATGACCAGCAGCAGCACCCGGCCGATGGCCAGGTAGTCGGTCCAGCCGCGCTCGACGTACACCGAGGTGCCGGCCGACAGCGCGGCCAGCGTCTCCCGCAGCTCCGTCTCCTCCGCCTCGGTCACCGGGGAGTCCGGGCCGCCGACGACGAGCTGCGAAGTCGCCACCGGCACGGGCAGCCGGTCGGCCAGCGCCGGCGGGACGACGACGAGCGCCGGCACGCGCAGCGTGTCGGTCGCCGAGACGGCGACCTCCGTCGCGGGGAGGTCGACGCTGCCCAGCGGGCGGTCGGTGCTGCCGTTCCACTCGGAGGCCTGCAGCGTCACGGCGCCGCCGTCGACCGCGCCCTCGCCGAAGACGACCGCCCGGCCGGCCGAGAAAGCGCTGAGCACCTGGTCCCGCACCTCGGGCGGGGTCGCGGCGGCCAGCACGTCGGCCGCCACGACGACCACCTCGTCCCCGCCGAGCACCGGGGCGAACCACCCGCCGCCCTTGGGGAACCACCGGCACTCCGCGACATCGGACCCGCAGCCCGGGCGGGAGACCGCCAGCTGCTGCTGACTGCCCTCCGTCCACTGCGCCGTCCGCACCGGGCTGACCGCACGGTCGGGCAGCTGTTCGCCCACCACCCGCTCGACGTCGGACCACTCCACCCCGCCGGCGTTGTACAGCCGGACCACGGCGGCGCCCATCGGCGCCTGCGCGGCGTAGTCGCGCTCGGCCTGCGCGCTGTCGCTGGCGCTGCCGATGCCCAGCGTGGTGATCCCGGCGACGGTGGCCATCACGGCGGCCACCGCGGGCGCGGTGCGGGTGCGGTTGCGGGTGGCGTCCCGGACCGCGAGCCGGAGTGCGGTGGGCAGCCGCCCGGCCAGCGGCGCGAGCAGCCCGACCAGCCAGGGGGTGGCGATCACCGTCCCCAGCACGAGCAACACCGCTCCGATGGCGACGGCGAACTCGGTGCCCTGCGCGCCCGCCACAGTGACCACCAGCCCGGCGGCGGCCGCGATCAGCCCCAGCACCGGCAGCGTGCGGGAGCTCCGCACCTGGCCGCGCCGGCCGGTCAGCGTGGTCACCACGTCGGTCGCCGCGGCCTGCTGGGCGGGGACGGCGGCCGCCGCCAGGCCGGCGAACGTGCCGGCGGCCACCACGACGAGCACGTGCAGCAGCGGCACGTCGAACGGGCCGAACACGAGGTCCGAGCGGCTCTCGATCACCGGCACCGCGACCGCGGCGAGCGCGACGCCGAGCCCGGCACCCAGCACCGCGGCTCCGCCGCCGAGCACGGCCCCGGAGGCGAGGACCACGCGCTGCAGGTCGCCCGGGGCGCCGCCGGCCGCGGCCAGCAGGGCCAGGTCCCGGCGTTGCCGGCGCAGCCCGACGGCGAAGGCCGGCCCGGCCAGCAGCACCACCTCCAGCAGCAGGCCGGTGACGATGAGCGCCAGCACGGCCACCTCGGCAGTGCCCAGGCCCCCGTCGGCCGACCAGCCAGGTGGGGAGTACTCCGCCTGGGCAGGCGGGTCCTCGACCACCGCGCGGGAGGTCACCACCAGCCCCTGCGCGTTGAGCTCCTGCACGGCCGGCCATGCCAGTCCCCCGGGCACCGTCACGTAGAACTCGGCAGTGGACCGGCCCAGCAGGTCCACGTCCGACGGTGGCACCACCAGGAACGGGTCCTCGCCGGGGCGCGAGGCGAGCACGCCGACGACCGTCGCCGGCACGTCGTCGCGGGTCAGCGCCAGCTCGTCGCCGACGGCGATGCCGCGGCGCGCGACGGAGCGGCTGACCGCCACCTCGCCGGCCGCTGCCGGCGCCCGGCCGTCGACCACCTCGTAGGCGGCCTGGCGCAGCGGGTCCGCGAGGTCGTCGGCGTAGCCGTCGACCGTCGCGTACCCGGCATCGGTCCGGTAGGCGATCGGCCCGGTCGGCACCTCGGTCACTGCGGCGCCCGGGGGCAGGAGGTCGCGCACCTCCGCCGCCGTCCACCGTGCGCCGTCACCACCCGGCTCGTAGCTGAGGATCTCCCCGTCCGTCGGGTCGGCCCAGAGCCGTTCCCGGGAGACGCCCTCGATGCGGGCGTCGGCGGCGCCGAGGGTGGTCGGCAGCTGCTCGACGGCGCTGACCTCGGCGGTCCGGTACAGGGTGTCCCCGGCGACGATCGCCAGCACCGGCAGACCGACCATCAGCAGCACCAGGACGCTGCGGCCCCGGGCGCGCAGCGCGTCGCGGCGGGCGATGCGCAGCGCCAGCCGCCAGCGCACCAGCCAGGCGGTCACGCGCCGCCGCCCGCCGGCAGCAGCGACTCCGCGCCGGAGACCGGCCCGGTGGTGTCGACGACGACGCCGTCGCGCAGGAAGACCACCCGGTCGGCCCACGCCGCGTGCCGGGCCTCGTGGGTGACCAGCACGCCGGCGGCGCCGGCCGTGCAGCGGGCGCGCAGGACACGGAGCACCTCCTCACCGGTCGAGGAGTCCAGCGCGCCGGTGGGCTCGTCGGCCAGCAGCAGACGGCGCTGCCCGACCAGCGCACGCGCGATCGCCACCCGCTGCTGCTGCCCGCCGGACATGTCGTCCGGGAACCGGTCGGCGAGGTTCCCGACGCCCACCTCGTCGAGCGCGGCGCGCGCCTCGGCCCGCGCCTGCCGGCTGCGGACCCCGTCCAGCTCCCGGGGCAGCGAGACGTTCTCCACCGCGGTCAGCGCGGGGATCAGGTTGAGGTCCTGGAACACGTAGCCGACGCTGCGCCGGCGGACGGCGGCCAGGGCAGCTGCGGAGAGGCCGGCGAGGTCCTGCCCCTCGACCCGGACCTGCCCGGCGGTGGGGGTGTCCAGCCCGCCGGCGACGTGCAGCAGCGTCGACTTGCCCGAGCCGGAGGCGCCCATGACCGCGACCAGCTCGCCGGGCGACACGGTGAGGTCGGCCCCGCGCAGGGCGTGCACGACCAGGTCGCCCTGCCGGTGCTCGCGGGTGACCCCGCGGAGCTCGAGCACCAGGGCGCTCATCGCCGTCCGCGCTTCCCGATTCCGGCCGGAGCAGCGGCCGGAGCGGCAGCCGGGGCAGCCGGCGCAGCCGGCGCAGCCGTCGGACGCTGGGCCGCGGCCCGGGCGACCCGCGCCTCACAGTGGTCCAGCCAGCGGATCTCCGCCTCGGCCCGGAACACCAGGGAGTCCAGCACCAGGGACCAGGCCAGGTCGTCGGCGCCCTCCCGCGTCTTGAGCCGGGTCAGCTCCTGCAGCGAGGTCATCGTGGCCGAGCGCTGGGTCTGCACCACCGAGAGGACGTCGACGTCCGGGGTCGTCACCGCCAGCGCCAGCTTGATCGCCAGCTCGTCCCGGGGCGCGGCCTTGGCCCCGACCGGCGAGCCGAACCACGCCCGCACCTCCGCCCGGCCGGCGTCGGTGATCCGGTAGGCGATCCGCCCGTCGGTGTCGGGGGGCCCGTCCTGGACCACGAGCCCGTCGCGCTCGAGCCGGTCGAGGGTCGTGTACACCTGCCCGACGTTCAGCGGCCAGGTCGCCCCGGTCGCCGCGTCGAACGAGGCGCGCAGCTGGTAGCCGTGACTGGGTCCGCGCTCCAGCAGCGCCAGCAGGCCGTGTCGGATGGACATGGATACGGAGTATGCATACTTCGTATGTGGCTGCCAAGAGCGGCGCGCAGGCGATGCGGACGGGAGCGCGGGGTCGGGCCTTCCGACGCGACCGACGACCCGTCGACGGGTGGAGCGGCCGAGCTCCACCCGTCGGGCCCGACCACGGATCGGGGGTGCTGCCCGAGTGCCTGCGCGGCGCCGTCGCCGGCGTCGGCGCCCCACCCCGCCCCGCCTGACCCGCCGTAGTGGCCATCTTGGCGGCTCAGGGGCCCGCCCTCGTGGCCATTCCGGCGGGACGGGGGTCACTCGGCGGCGGTGCCGGCGGTGCTGCCGTTCTCCTGCTCGCTGCTGGGCCCGCCCACCCAGACGGTCTTGGCGTTCATGAACTCGCGCATGCCCAGCTCGGTGAGCTCCCGGCCGTAGCCGCTCTGCTTGACCCCGCCGAAGGGCAGCTCCGGGTAGCTGGTGGTCATGCCGTTGACGAACGCCATGCCGGACTGGATGTCGCGGACGAACTGCGCCCGCTCGGCCTCGTCCTCGCTCCACAGGTTCGAGCCCAGACCGTAGGGGTGACTGTTGGCGATCTCGATCGCCTCGTCCAGGCCGTCCACGGTCCACAGCGCGGCGACCGGGCCGAAGACCTCCTCGGAGTACAGCTTCATCTCGGGGGTGATCCCGGTCAGCAGGGTCGGCTCGTAGAACCAGCCCGGCCGGTCGACCCGATTGCCACCGACCACCACGGTGGCACCCTTGCCGACGGCGTCGTCGACGTAGTCCGCGACGTCCTGCAGGCCGGACTCGGTGGCCAGCGGGCCGACGTCGGTGCCCTCGTCCATCGGGTCACCGACGGTCAGGGCGGCGATCTTCTCGGCGAACAGCCGGGTGAACTCGTCGGCGACGTCGCGGTGCACGAAGAACCGCTTGGCCGCGATGCAGCTCTGCCCGTTGTTCTGGTTGCGCGCGGTCACCGCGACGTCCGCGGCGGTCTCCAGGTGCGCGGAGGGCATCACGATGAACGGGTCGGAGCCGCCCAGCTCCAGCACCGTGGGCTTGAGCGCGTCCCCGGCGATCGAGGCGACCGACTGCCCGGCGGGCGCGCTGCCGGTGAGCGTCGCGGCGACCACCCGGTCGTCGCGGAGCACCCGCTCGATCGTGCCCGAGCCGATGAGCAGGGTCTGGAAGACGTCGGCGGGGAACCCGGCCTTGCGGAACAGCTCCTCCAGGTACAGCGCGGTCTGCGGCACGTTGCTGGCGTGCTTGAGCAGCCCGACGTTGCCGGCCATCAGCGCCGGGGCGGCGAAGCGCATCGCCTGCCACAGCGGGAAGTTCCACGGCATCACCGCGAGCACCACGCCCAGCGGCTGGTAGCTGACGTAGGCCTGTCGGGCCCCCACCGCATCGGCGTCCAGCTGCTGCGGCTCGAGCATCGCCGGCCCGTGGTCGGCGTAGTAGCGCAGGGCCTTGGCGCACTTGCCGACCTCGGCCTTCGCCGCCGACAGCGGCTTGCCCATCTCGGTGGTCATCAGCTCGGCGACGCCGTCGGTGTCGGCGTCCAGCACGTCGGCCGCGGCGCGCAGCCAGCGGACCCGGTCCTCGACCGAGGTCAGCCGGTAGCTGCGGAAGGCCGCCGCCGCCCGGCCGATCTTCTCCTCGAGCGCCTCGTCGGTGAGCGGCTCGTAGGTCTTCAGCGTCTCGCCGGTGGTGGGGTTGATGGTGGCGATGGCCATGGGGGTCTCCCGTCGTCAGCTGGAGGCGCGGGTCCGGACGGCGGCGCTCGGCAGAGGGCGCTCGGGCGGCCCGGACGGGCACCGGTGCGCTGTGCACCTGCCCGACGGGAGGGCGGTGAAACCGCTCCGGTCAGCCCCTCCGGCGCAGCGGGCCGACGATCCGTGCGCCGCCGCGGGGGCCGGCGATCCGGGGGCCGGCGATCCGAGGGCCGGCGATCCGGGGGCCGGCGATGCGTTGCTCGACGCGCTGGAGCTCCCGGCGCGCCGGCTGCGCGAGGAAGCTCCCCAGGATCACCCCCGCAGCCAGCGCCAGCCCGATCGAGATGGCCTGGCTCAGCAGCAGGAAGCCGGTCCCGGTGTCACCGCCGGCCAGGAACAGCATGCCGCGGTAGATGGTCAGCCCGGGCAGCAGCGGGATGATCCCGGCGGCGACCAGGACGATCGCGGGCGCCCGTAGCCGGTGGGCGAAGACGTAGGCGCCCATCCCGACCACGACGGCCGCCAGCCCGGTCGACAGGGCGGGGTTCAGACCGGCGTGGTCCAGTGCCCGGAAGGCCCCCCAGCCCAGGGCGCCGGCGACCCCGGCGGCGGGGATCGTCCGCCGGGGCGCATAGTTGGCCGCGGCCGCGGCGGCGGCGGCCACCACCGCGGCGAGCACCTGGACCGGCAGGTCCCCCAGCTGCGTCGCGGGCTGCTGGTTCACCGCGAGGCTGACCCCCAGCCGGTCGGCGACGGAGAGCACGCCGGCCACCCCGGCGACGATCCCGGCGGTCAGCACGAACACCTCGAAGGCCCGGGCGCTGGCGGTGAGCAGGAACCCGGTGATCGCGTCCTGCACCGAGCCCACCAGCGTGAGGCCGGGCAGCAGCAGCACGATGCCGCTGGCCACCACCAGGGAGGGACGGACGTCGAGTTCGGCGGCGAGCAGGCCCATGGCCACCGCGGTCGCGAACGCCGCACCCAGCACGTTGGCGTAGAAGTCGGGCAGCCCCCGCACGGAGAGCGCTGCGGCCATCCGGTCCACGACCCCGGTGGTGGCGAAGGCCACGGCCGCGACGAGCGCACCGCCGCCCAGCAGCACGGCGATCGCCGACGCCAGCGCGGCCCGGAAGGCGGTGACCGCCCACCGCGGGTAGGGGTGCCGGGCTCCCCGGATCTCCTCCAGCCGGACCATCGCCTGCTCCGGCGTCACGCGCTGCTCCACCAGGTCGGCGACGAGGTTGTCGACCTCGGTCACCCGGGTGTGGTCCGGCGCGCGGACCTGCACCAGCCGCACGCTGGTGACCGGTGCGACGTCCGACGCCCGCACGTAGGTGAGGGTGATGGAGGTGAACATGACCTCGCAGACCACCCGCTCCAGCCCGCAGGCCCGGGCCAGCGTCACGAGGGTGGCCGTGACGTCGGCGGCCCCGGCCCCGCCGGAGAGGAGCACCTCGCCGGCGCGGAGCGCGAAGTCCAGGACCCGGTAGGCCTCGCGCTCGTCCGGCTCCGGCAGGTGCAACGGCTCCTGGGTCGTCAACTGATCCGGACGCCGTTCCCCGCGTCGGCGTCCTGCGACCACCGGCGACCTCCTGCTCGGTGCTCCCCGGCGCGCACCGGGGCACTGCCTGTCCCGGCCACCCTCCCAGGCCGGGCACCGGGCCGCAGCGACGGGCGGTGTGCTCCCGACCACCCGGCAGGGACGCCGACCCGGGCGGGCCACCCGGCCCGCGGCGGGCGGGACGCTGGTCCCGCCCGTAGCGTCGGAGCAGGACGGCCGCGGACCGGGCGGCCGCGGGAACACGGAGGTCGGATGGACGCCGGACGGATCCGGAACGCCGCACTGGCCCGGAAGGTGGTGCCGGCCGAGGAGGCCGCCGCCGCCATCCGGCCGGGTGACAACGTCGGGATGAGCGGCTTCACCGGCGCCGGCCACCCGAAGGCGGTGCCCGGGGCGCTGGCCCGGCGGATCACCGAGGCGCAGAACGCCGGCGACCCGTTCCAGGTCGACCTGTGGACCGGCGCCTCGACCGCGCCCGAGCTGGACGGGGTGCTCGCGGCGGTCGACGGCATCGCGCGGCGGCTGCCCTACCAGTCCGACCCGGTGCTGCGGGAGAGGATCAACCGCGGTGCGGTCGACTACGTCGACGTGCACCTCTCGCACGTGGCGCAGCTGGCCTGGGAGGGCTTCCTCGGCCCGCTCGACGTGGCCGTGGTCGAGGTCAGCGCCATCACCGAGGACGGACTGCTCGTCCCGTCGTCGTCGGTGGGGAACAACAAGACCTGGCTGGACCTGGCCGAGCGGGTGGTGCTGGAGGTCAACGCGTGGCAGCCGGCCGGGCTGGCCGGCATGCACGACGTCTACTACGGCACCGCGCTGCCGCCGCACCGCCGACCGGTGCAGCTCACCCGCCCCGACGACCGGATCGGGGTGCCGCACCTGCGCGTCGACCCGGACAAGGTGGTCGCGGTGGTCGAGACCGACGCCCCTGACCGGAACACCCCGTTCGCGGCGCCCGACGACACGGCGCGGGCGATCGCCGGCCACCTCATCGAGTACCTCGAGCACGAGGTGACCCGCGGCCGGCTGCCGGCGGACCTGCTGCCGCTGCAGTCCGGGGTCGGCAACGTCGCCAACGCCGTCCTCGCCGGCCTGCAGGAGTCGCGCTTCGAGCAGTTGACCGCCTACACCGAGGTGATCCAGGACGGCATGCTGGACCTGCTCCGGTCGGGCACGCTGTCGTCGGCCTCGGCGACGGCGTTCTCGCTGAGCCCGACCGCGATCGCCGACTTCACCGCGCACGTCGACGAGTTCCGCGACCGGATCCTGCTGCGGCCGCAGGAGATCAGCAACCACCCCGAGATCATCCGGCGGCTGGGCGTGCTGGCGATGAACGGGATGATCGAGGCCGACCTGTACGGCAACGTGAACTCCACCCACCTGATGGGCAGCCGCATCCAGAACGGGATCGGCGGCTCGGGTGACTTCGCCCGCAACTCCTACGTCTCCTTCTTCGTCAGCCCGTCGACGGCCAAGGGCGGGGCGATCTCCTCGATCGTGCCGATGGTCTCCCACGTCGACCACACCGAGCACGACGTCGCGGTCGTCGTCACCGAGCAGGGCCTGGCCGACCTGCGGGGGCTCTCCCCCCGGCGGCGCGCCCAGCTGGTGATCGAGAAGTGCGCGCACCCGGACTACCGGCCGATGCTGTGCGACTACCTCGAGCGGGCCGAGCGCGGCGCCTTCGGGATGCACACCCCGCACCTGATGGCCGAGGCGCTGAGCTGGCACGCCCGGTACGCCGAGACGGGGTCCATGCTGCCGCCCCGCTGAGCCCGGCGGGGCGGCGCACCGGGCGCGGGACGCCGGTCAGCCCGGCGACGTCCGGCGTTCACCTGGTGCCCCTCGGGTGGTTGCTGCGGTCACCCACAGTGCCCGCATGCCCCTCGATGCACCGCTGTCCCGTCGCACCGTCTTCAAGGGCGGCGCCGCCGCGGCGGCCGCCCTCACCCTCGCCAACCTCACCCCCGAGGCTGCCCGCGCCGCCGTGGCCGAGACCGCCCGCTCGGGCGTGTTCGGCTTCGGCGTCGCCAGCGGCGACCCCACGGCCACCGAACTGCTGCTCTGGACCCGGGTGACCCCCACCCCCGAGTCGCTGCCCGGCAGCCGGCGCGGGCCGGCCGTCCCGGTCCGCTGGGAGGTCGCCGCCGACGAGGCGTTCACCGAGATCGTGCGCAGCGGGAACGTCGTCGCCGACGTCAGCCGCGACCACACCGTCAAGGTCGTGGTGAACCGGCTGACCCCCTACACCCGCTACTTCTACCGGTTCACCTGCGCCGGGCAGACCTCCCCCGTGGGCCGGACCCAGACCGCGCCGGACGAGCCGGGCGAGACCCACGCGCTGCGCATGGCGTTCGTGTCCTGCAGCAACTGGACCGGCGGGTACTTCACCGCCTACCGCGGCATCGCCGCCCGGGACGACCTGGACTTCGTGCTGCACCTGGGCGACTACCTCTACGAGTACGGCAACTCCCCGCGGGTGGCCGGGGTGGCGGGCTCCGGCGACCGGTACGGCCCCAACGCGCTGATCGGCATCCGGGACCACGAGCCGGTCCACGAGATGGTGTCGCTGGAGGACTACCGGATCCGGCACGCGCTGTACAAGACCGACCCGGACCTGCAGCGGGCGCACCAGCAGCACCCGTGGATCGTCATCTTCGACGACCACGAGATCACCAACGACGCCTACGACTTCGGCGCGGAGAACCACGAGCGGGACGACGACCCGGACACCCCCTACACCGAGCCGGGCAAGCCGGACGGCATCAAGCCCGAGGGCGACTTCCTGTTCCGCCGGGCGAAGGCGTTCCAGGCCTACCTGGAGTGGATGCCGATCCGCGAGCCCGCGATGTGGCAGCCGCGCCCGAGCAAGGGCCGGCAGTTCTTCCGCCGCTTCAGCTTCGGCGACCTGGCCGAGCTGTCGGTGATCGACACCCGGCAGAACCGCAGCGAGCAGGTGCCGGGCACCGTCGACGGCGAGCTCAACCCGGCGCTGACCGACCCCCGCCGGCACCTGCCCGAGCCGCCGCAGCTGGACTGGCTGACGAAGGGCATCAGCTCCGGGCAGACCGACTGGCACCTGGTCGGCAACCAGACGGTGTTCGCCCGGGTCTTCGCCGTCCCGCGCCCGGGCACCGTGCCCGGCTCGGTGTTCAACACCGACCAGTGGGACGGCTACCAGGCAGACCAGCGAACGGTGCTGGAGGCGATGGCCGCGGCCCAGCGGACCGACCCGGTGGTGCTCACCGGCGACATCCACTCCTCGTGGGCCAACGACCTCCCCGTCGACGTCGCCGCCTACCAGACCGACGGCAACTCGGTGGGCGTGGAGTTCGTCTGCCCGTCGGTGACCAGCAACGGGTTCAAGGAGGCCGTCGGGTCGGCCGCCGCCGCGTCCGCCACCACCGCCGCCTTCCAGGCCGCCAACCCCTGGGTGCGGTACCTGGAGGGCATCGGGCACGGCTTCGTCGTCCTGGACGTGACGCCGGAGCGGGTGCAGGCCGACTACTGGTTCATCCGCAGCAACGGGGACAAGGGGCTGGCCGTCGACCCGCGGCTGGACCCGCAGGCGACGGTCGGCTACGAGACGTCCTTCGCCTCGGTCAAGGGCTCGCGGAAGGTGAGCGGGCCGGTGTCCCAGCTGGGCGCCCGCAGCGACTCCCCGCGCGACGCGCGGGTGGCCGTTCCCCGCTGACCCGCCGGCCGACCGCCCCGGCTGGTGAGCCGGGGCGGTCAGCCCGCGTGCGCCCGGTCGTCGACGAGGTGGACGACCGGCAGGCCGCAGGTCTTCTGGATCTTGGCCGGCAGGTTGCCGCGCAGCCAGCGGGAGAGGCCCAGCGGCAGCGTGGAGACGATCACCTCGTCGGCGGGGAACCGCCCCAGCGCCAGGCGCAGCGCCTCCATCGCGTCGGGGTCGCCGACCTCGCCGTCGACCTCGCCACCGAGCTCCCGGATCTCGGTGAGCGCGCGGTCCAGCCGCTGGGCGGCCAGCGCATAGGCGCGCTCGTCCGACGGCGGGCCGCCCCCGAGCGGGCCGGCCTGGTCCTGCACCGGGGTCGCCGGGACGACGACGTGGAACTGGTGCGGGCCGGCGGCGACCCGCTCCTGCACCGCGGCGAGGAGTTGCTCGCCGCCCAGGGTCTGGTTGGCGAGGACCAGGGTCTTCGGCATGGTGCGTTCCCCTTCCGGCGCTGGCGGGTTCCGTCGAGGGCGACGGTAGGCCCGACCGGCCGGTCCGCGGTAGACCGGCGGACGTCGCACGGTCGACCACCGTGCGACGGTCCGCCGAACTCCCGGGTCGGGCTGCGGCTCAGGCCTCGGGCATGGTGATGACCGGCTTGACCACCGCGCCGCTGTACGAGGCCTCCATCGCCTCGCCGATCCGCTCCAGCGGGAACCGCTCCACCAGTCGGTCGATCGGGAAGCGGCCGGCGGCGTAGAGGTCCATCAGCGCACCGATCAGCGGTCCGCTGCGGCCGCTGCCGCCGAGGGTGCCGACGATCGACTTGCCCCACAGCGTGCTCATGTGGTCGGCGCTGAACTCCGCCCCGGCCGGCGCCCCGCCGATCAGGATGGTCTTCCCGCGCATGCCGACGGAGTCGATGGCCTGTCGGACGACCGGCAGGATGCCGGTGCACTCGAGGGCGAAGTCGGCCGGGCCGCCGCAGATGTCGGTGATCGCCTGGACCGGGTCGGTGTCGCCGGCGTCGACCACCTCGGTGGCGCCGAGCTCGCGGGCCAGCTGCAGCCGGGACTCGTGCCGGTCGACGGCGATGATGGTGCTGGCCGCGGAGTTGCGTGCGGCCATGATCGCCGCCAGCCCCACCGTGCCCGCGCCGTAGACGACGAGCGAGGCCCCGGGCAGCGGGCGGGCGGTGTGGAAGACCGCGCCGGCGCCGGTCGCCAGCCCGCAGGCCAGCGGCCCCATGAGGTCGACCGGGAGACCGTCGGGGATCGGCACCAGCGAGGTGGCCGTGGCCAGCGAGTGCGTGGCGAACGAGGACTGGCCGAAGAACGCCCCGGCCAGCGGGTCGCCGCCGGCGGTGCGCACGCCGGAGGTGCCGACCGGCCGGTGGCCGCTGAAGGCGAGCTCGCCCAGGTTCAGGCAGTACCGGGGCTCGCCGTCCAGGCAGTTGCGGCAGTGGCCGCACCACGGCCAGCCCATGACCACGGCCTGGCCCTCGCGGACGTTGGTGACCCCGTCACCGACGGCGACGACCGTCCCGGCGCCCTCGTGCCCCAGCACGCCGGGCAGCGGGAACGGCATGTTGCCCTCCCGGGCCAGCCCGTCGGTGTGGCAGAAGCCGGTGGCGGTGACCTGCACCAGCACCTCACCCGGGCCGGGCTCGTCCAACTCGACGTCCCGGATGGCGAACGGCGCGTCCGGCTGCTCGACGACGGCGGCGGTTGCTCTCATCTGCGCTCCCCGCACCGGGCCGGTCATCGGCGGCCGCGCCGGTGCGCCCGCGGACCGTCGCGCCGCGGACGTCCGTGCCCCGGCGTGCCCGCAGTCTGCCCGTGAGTCTCGGGGTCCGGGCGAGCGGATCGGACCGGCAGGTGCGCCCCAGGACATCCGTCCCGGGCGCCGGCGGACCGGGCCGGGTCTCAGGATCGCTTCGCGTCGAGCCGGTCGAGCAGGTCCTTCGCCGCGCGGCGGATCTCCTCGTGGTCGTTCTGCGAGGCCCGCTGCTCGGCGTGGATCAGCGCCGCCCGGTTGACTTTCGCGAAGTCGCCGTGGGGGAAGCGGAACCGGGCCTTGGTGCCCTCCCCCGCGTCGGTGTCCTCGGCGAGGTACCAGCGGCTCCACTCCTCGCGGCCCTCGTCCTCGATCTCGGAGTTCCGCTCCTGGGTCGACGGCGCGGCGTCGGACCACTCGGTGGTGTCGTCGTACTCCCCGGCGTCGATGAGCTGCTGGGCGTGCCGGACGCCGGCCTCGTTCACTCGGTAGCTGGGCATGCCGCGGCACTACCCGCCCGGGGCCGTCCGCCACCCCCGCCGGCCGGGGCCGGCGGGGGTGGCGTCCGTGCTCACTTCAGCACGATGCCGTCACCGGCGACCTCCACGTGCACGGTGTCACCCTCCCGGTAGACGCCGGAGAGCAGCTCCAGGGCGAGCGGGTCGACGATCGCGTGCTGGAGGAGCCGCTTGAGCGGCCGCGCGCCGTAGTCGGGGTCGTAGCCGCGCCGGGCCAGCCAGTGCCGCGCCTCCTCGCTGAGGTGCAGCGCCAGCTTCCGCTCGGCCAGCCGCGCCTCCAGCCCGCGCACCTGGATGTCGAGCACCTGCTCGATGTCGGCCTCGGTGAGCGGGCGGAACCGGACGATCTCGTCGATCCGGTTGACGAACTCCGGCTTGAAGAAGTCCGCCGGGTCACCGGGCAGGTTCGAGGTCATGATCAGCACGGTGTTGGTGAAGTCGACCGTGCGCCCCTGCCCGTCGGTCAGCCGCCCGTCGTCGAGGACCTGCAGCAGCACGTTGAACACGTCCGGGTGCGCCTTCTCGATCTCGTCGAGCAGCACCACCGCGTACGGACGCCGCCGGACCACCTCGGTCAGCTGACCGCCCTCGTCGTACCCGACGTAGCCCGGGGGCGCGCCCACCAGCCGGGAGACGGCGTGCTTCTCCATGTACTCGCTCATGTCGATGCGGACCATGGCGCGTTCGTCGTCGAAGAGGAAGTCCGCCAGGCTGCGGGCGAGCTCGGTCTTGCCGACGCCGGTCGGGCCGAGGAAGAGGAAGCTGCCGATCGGCCGGTTGCGGTCGGCCAGGCCGGAGCGGCTGCGCCGGATGGCGTTGGCCACGGCCCGCACCGCCTCGTCCTGACCGACGACCCGGGCGTGCAGCACCTCCTCCATCCGGACCAGCTTGGCGACCTCGCCCTCCACCAGCCGGGCGACGGGGATGCCGGTCCAGCGGCTGACGACCTCGGCGACGTCCTCCTCGTCCACCTCCTCCTTCAGCATCCGCTGCGTCGACTGCAGCTCGGCCAGCCGGGCGGTCGCCTCCTCGACCTGCTTCTCCAGCGCCGGGATGCGGCCGTAGCGGATCTCCGCCGCCCGGGTGAGGTCGGTCTCCCGCTCGACCTGACCACGCAGCGCCTCGAGCTCCTCCTTGAGCCCGCGGATGGTGGTGATGGCGTCCTTCTCGGCCTGCCAGTGGGCCTTCATCGACGAGGACTGCTCCCGGAGCTCGGACAGCTCGCCGTCCAGTGCGGCGAGGCGCTCGCGGCTGGCGTCGTCGGTCTCCTTGGCGAGGGCGACGCGCTCGATCTCCAGCTGCCGGATCCGCCGTTCGACCACGTCGATCTCGGTGGGCAGGGAGTCGATCTCGATGCGCAGCCGGCTGGCGGCCTCGTCGACCAGGTCGATCGCCTTGTCCGGCAGGAACCGCCCGGTGACGTACCGGTCGGAGAGGACAGCGGCGGCGACCAGCGCGGCGTCCTGGATGCGCACGCCGTGGTGCACCTCGTAGCGCTCCTTGAGCCCCCGCAGGATCGCGACGGCGTCCTGGACGCCCGGCTCACCGACCAGCACCTGCTGGAACCGCCGCTCCAGGGCCGGGTCCTTCTCGATGTGCTTGCGGTACTCGTCGAGCGTCGTCGCGCCGATCATCCGCAGCTGCCCGCGGGCCAGCATCGGCTTGAGCATGTTGCCCGCGTCCATCGACCCCTCGGCCGAGCCGGCGCCGATCACGGTGTGCATCTCGTCGAGGAAGGTGATCACCTGGCCCTGGGCGTCTGCGATCTCCTGCAGCACCGCCTTGAGCCGCTCCTCGAACTCACCGCGGTACTTCGCGCCGGCCACCATGGACGCCAGGTCCAGGGCGATCAGCCGCTTGCCGCGCAGGCTCTCCGGCACGTCGCCCTCGACGATCCGCCGGGCCAGCCCCTCGGCGATCGCGGTCTTGCCGACACCGGGCTCACCGATGAGGACCGGGTTGTTCTTGGTGCGCCGGGACAGCACCTGGACCACGCGGCGGATCTCCTCGTCCCGGCCGACGACCGGGTCGAGCGTCCCCGCGCGGGCCTCCTCGGTGAGGTCGCGGCCGTACTTCTCCAGCGCCTGGTACTGGTCCTCGGCCTCCGGCGACGTCACCCGGTGGCTGCCCCGGACCTGCTGCAGGGCGCCGAGCAGCTGCTCGCGCGGCACCCCGAGTCGGTCGGCGGTGGCCAGCAGCAGGTGCTCGGAGGACAGGTACTCGTCGCCCAGCTGCTCGCGCTCGCCGTCGGCGCGCTGCAGCACCTCGCGCAGCTCGCGGCCCAGCTGTGCCTCGGAACCGTAGGCGTGCGGCAGGCGGTCCAGCTGCTCCTGCACGCGGTCGCGGACCGCGGGCAGCGGCACGCCGGCCCGCTGCAGCAGGGGCAGCACGACCCCGTCCTCCTGGGCCAGCAGCGCCGCGACCAGGTGGTCGGGGGTCACCTCCGGGTGTGAGTCCGCCCGGGCTCGCTCGACCGCTGCCTGGACCGCTTCCTGGCTGCGTCGCGTCCACCGCTGGGGTTCGAACGCGTGGGACATCGGTGGGATACCTCCTGGTGGATGAGCTGATCTGGTGGGTGAGCTGGAGCTGGTGGTCGGCTGTCCCGGGTCTCGGGTCAGTCCGCGATCCGGTCCCGCGCCGCCGGCGGCGTGAGGCGCGCGAGCGCCTCGATCGCCGCGCGCCGGTCCTCGTCCAACCGGCGGGGCACCTCGACCCGGACGGTGACCAGCAGGTCACCGGCCCCGGTGGCGGTCGGGACGCCTCGTCCGCGGACCCGCAGGGTGGCGCCGGGCTGGGTGCCGGGCGGCACCCGCACGGTCACCGGCCGGCCCAGGGTCGGCACCGGCACGTCGGCGCCCAGCGCCGCCTCGGGGAACGTGACCGGCACCGTGACGGTCAGGTCGTCGCCCTGCCGGCCGAACACCGGGTGCGGCTCGACCCGCACCCGGACCCGCAGGTCCCCCGGTGGACCGCCGTCCGCCCCCGGACCCCCACGGCCGGGCAGGGAGACCGACTGGCCGTCGGCGACCCCGGCCGGGAGGCGGACCACCACGGTGCGGGTGCGGCGCTGCGCACCGGAGCCGAGGCACGCGGGGCACGCCCGGCCGGCGGCCGGGCCGCTCCCGGTCCCTGCGCAGACGGCGCACGGGACCTCCTCGGCCACCTCGAGCCGGCGGGTGGCGCCGCGGACGGCCTCCTCGAAGCCGAGCGTCACCTCGGCCCGCAGGTCGCGGCCCCGGCGGGGGCGGCCCGGCCCCGCGCCCGGCCGCCGGCCGAACACGTCACCGCGGAGGTCACCGGAGTACGCGCCGTCTCCGGCCCGGGCGCTGCGACGACCGGCGCCGTCGCCGGTCCGGTGCACCCGGATCCGCTGTCCCTGGCCGCGGACACCACCCGGGCGGGTCCCGGGGCCGGTGCGGCGGGGCGGCCGGCGCAGCTCGTCGTACTCACGGCGCCTGGTCGGGTCGTGGAGCACCTCGTAGGCGGTCGCCACCTCCCGGAACGCCGCGCCGTCCCCGCTGTCGGGGTTGGTGTCCGGGTGCAACCGCCGGACCAGCCGCCGGTAGGCAGCAGTGATCTCCTGGTCGGTGGCGGTCTCCGGGACACCCAGCACCCGGTAGTGGTCGGTCTCCAGCCACTCCACGCTCGCCACCACGTGCGTACGCCCCCCCTCCTCGGGACCGGTCGCGGACCTCCGTGCGTCGCCCTGCTCAACGAACCGGCGACGCCGGGAATTTCCAGTGGCGACTGCAAGTTCTCCGGGGCGTCGGGTTCGACGGTGGCCGATCGGGACGCCTGCTGCGGAGCGTCCACCCCGGCCGGCGGCCGGACGCCACCGCGACCGGCGAAGCACAACTGCACACCGATGCGACTGACAGCCATGCCGGGCACCGCGGCGGCCGGCGGGACGCGAGGCGCGACGCCCCGTCCACCCCGGCCTCCGGCCAGGAGATCCGCCGGGTGCCCCGCACCGTCCGGACCTGTCCCGCGCGCGGGACGAGGAGGTGGGTCACATGACGACGTCGGCGGTCGAGCTCGGCCCGTCGCCGCGTCTGGCCGAGCTGGAGCAGCGGTTCGCCGAGCTGGGTGACCGGCTCGACGACTCCCCCGTCACCGACGCCCTGTCGGTGCTGCACGCGATGGTCCACGAACTGGCCCGGCAGCCGGCCCCGCCGACACCACCGGGGAGCTCCGGCCCGACGCTCCAGGACGTCGCGGACCTCCACCTGACGGCGCCGCCCATGACGGGGGCCGCGGAGTCCACCGGCCTGCCCGTGGGCACACCGGCACCGGACTTCGCGCTGCCCGACAGCCAGGGCCACCCGGTGCGCCTGGCCGACCTGCGCGGCCGTCCGGTCGTGGTGGTCTTCTACCCGCTGGACTGGAGCCCCGGCTGCAGCCGCCAGCTGGAGCTGTACGAGCAGGAGCGGGAGGAGTTCACCCGGCGCGGGGTGCAGCTGATCGGCATCTCCGCCGACTCGATCTACAGCCACGGCGCGTGGGCCGCGGTCCGGGGCATCGGCTTCCCGCTGCTGTCGGACTTCCACCCCAAGGGCGAGGTCGCTCGCCGGTACCGCGTCTGGCGGGACTCCGACGGCTTCAGCGACCGGGCGCTGTACGTGGTCGACGGCGACGGGGTCATCCGGTACGCGCACGTCTCGCCCCGGGTGGAGCACCTGCCCGACGTCTACGAGCTCTTCGACGCGCTCGACGAGGTCACCGGCCGGCCCGACACGGCCTGAGCCCGGCCCGAGAACACCCTGACACCCCTGGAGGAGGCAATGAGCACCCCCTATCTGACCACGGCGCTGGGCGCGCCGATCACCCCGGCCGGAGCGGCGACGGCGACGGCGCCGGTGGTGGTCTACGGGAACCGCTGGTGCGGCATCACCCAGATGACCCGCCGCCTGCTGGACCGGTCCGGGATCCCCTACCGCTACGTCGACCTCGACCTGGACCCCGCCGCCCGGCGCCGGCTGCGCTGGATGACCGGCGGGGACCTCCGCAACCCGGTCGTCCAGGTGGGCGGCGAGTGGCTCGAGCAACCGACCCCCCGGGAGCTGCAGTGGGCACTGGCACGCCACGGTCTGCTGTGACCACCTGCCCGGGCTGCGGACGGCGCGCCCGGGTGCCGGTGGCCGCCCGGGGCCGGGTGCGCTGCCCGGCGTGCCACGCCGACCTGCCCTGGCTGGTGGACGCCGGCGACGCGGACTTCGACGCCGCCGTGCGGGAGAGCCCGCTGCCGGTGCTCGTCGACGTCTGGGCGCCCTGGTGCGGCCCGTGCCGGGTGCTCGCCCCGGTCGTCGAGCAGCTCGCCCGCGAACGGGCCGGCCGGCTGAAGGTGGTGAAGCTGGACGCCGACGAGGCGCCCGGCGTCAGCGCACGCCTGGGGGTGCGGGGCATCCCCACGAATCGCACTGTTCACCGGCGGGCAGGAGCGGTCCCGGATGGTCGGCGCACAGCCGGCCGACCGGGTCTCCCGCTGGCTCGACGGCGAGCTCTCCTGAGCCGATCGGGAATCTACAGCGACGACTACAAGTTATATGGGGTGTCCGACGAAGGGCACCGAACACGAGAGGAGGCCACCATGGCACTGCCCGTCCTGTCCCGGTCGCGGAGCATGGCGACCCGCGACCCCTTCCGTGAGCTCGACGAGCTCTACGACCGGTTCACCACGCTCTGGCAGTCCGAGCTCGGCGGGGTGGTCGACCGCTGGGTCCCCTCTGCCGACCTGGAGGAGACCGACGACGCCTGGTCGCTGGAGCTGGAGCTCCCCGGCGTCGCCCGCGACGACGTCGACGTGCAGCTGCAGGACCGGGTGCTCACCGTCTCCGGTGAGGTCAAGGAGAAGGAGCGCACCGGGGTGCTGCACCGGCGCACCCGACGCGTGGGCGCCTTCCAGTACTCGGTGACGCTGCCCGGCGACGTCGACGCCGACAGCGTGCAGGCGCACCTGCACGACGGCGTGCTGACCGTCCGGGTGCCGAAGTCCCAGGCGGCCAAGCCTCGTCGGATCGCGATCAGCAGCTGATCAGCTGCCACACCCTGATCGGTACAGCCCGATCGGCACGTGCGAACGGGCCAGGAGCTCGGAGCTCCTGGCCCGTTCGCACGTGCGGGTCAGGCGGAGCGGGTCAGGCGGAGCGGGTCAGGCGGAGCGGGCCGGCGCCGGCTCGGCCGGCCGGAGCCCGTCGGCCGTCCAGCCGTCGGGCAGCCCGGTCACCTCCGCCCGGTCCCCCACCGCCTCGATGCGGACCTGCTGCGCGCCCCCGAGGTCGAGCCCGTCGAGCACCACCCGGCCCCACGACCCGGGGAGCCGCGGCCGGAGCGCCAGGCGGCGGCGCGGCACGTCGAGCTCGAGCCCCAGCAGCGCCCGCACCAGCAGCAGCGGCGCCGCGCTGGCCCAGGCCTGCGGCGAGCAGGAGGTCGGGTAGGGCACCGGTGGGTCGAACTCGGCCCGGCTGAACCCACAGAACAGCTCCGGCAGCCGCCCACCGAACGCCGCCGCGGCGTCCAGCAGCCCGTCGGCGAGGTGCTGGGCGAGCTCGACCGCCCCGGGCAGGTGCGCGTACCGGACCAGCCCGGCGACCGCGAGCGCGGTGTCGTGCGGCCAGACCGAGCCGTTGTGGTAGCTCATCGGGTTGTAGGCGCCCATGCCCTCGGCGAGGGTCCGCAGCCCGAACCCGCTGTCCATCGCGGCGTCCGCCAGCCGCTGCACCAGCACGGCGGCGTGCTCGTCGGTCACGATCCCGCTCCAGAGGCACTGGGCGGCATTGCTGGTCAGCGCGTCCAGCGGCCGCTTGTCCCGGTCCAGGGCGACGGCGAACCAGCCGCGGTCGGGCAGCCAGAACCGCTCCGCGAACGCGTCCTTCAGCTCGGCGGCGCGCCGGCGCAGGCGGGAGGCGGTCAGCGGGTCGCCGAACGCCTCGGCGAGGTCGGCCCGCGCCAGCCGGGCGGCGTAGGCGTACCCCTGCACCTCGGCGAGCGCGATCGGTGGCTCACCCAGCCGGCCGGCGGCGTCGTTGATGCCGTCGAAGCTGTCCTTCCAGCCCTGGTTCAGCAGCCCCCGGTCGGTGGCCCGCTGGTACTCCAGGAAGCCGTCGCCGTCCCGGTCGCCGTACCGGTCCATCCACTCCAGCGCGGCGTCGGCGGCCGGCAGCAGCGCACGCACCTCGTCCTCCGCCGCACCCCAGCGCCAGGCCTCGGTCAGCAGCGAGACGAACAGCGGCGCGGCGTCGACGGTGCCGTAGTACCGGCTGCTGCCCAGCGCGCTGTCCCGGTCGGGACCCAGTCGCAGCTCGTGCAGGATGCGCCCGGGCTCCTCCTCGTTGAGCGGGTCGACCCGGCGTCCTTGCAGCCGGGCGAGCGTCTCCAGCGTGCCGAGCGCCAGCGAGCTCTCCAACGGCAGCGCCATGTGCGCCGTGAGCAGGCTGTCCCGGCCGAAGAGGGTCATGAACCACGGTGCGCCGGCGGCGGCCACCGGCCGGTCGCCGAGCTGGTCACGGATCTGCAGCACACCGAGGTCGTCCTCGGTCCGGCGCAGCACCTCGGCCAGCACCGGGTGGTCGGCGGTGACCGCGGTGCTCGCGCGCCGCCACTCCCGCAGCTGGTGGGCCGGGCGGCTGGTGTCCATCCCCTGCCCGCGGTCCACCCGGGGCGGCACGAGCCGGCCCTCCAGCACCGGCTGCACGGTGACCTCGGTCGACCAGCGCCCGCGCGGGGGCACGACGACCCGCCAGGTGAACGCCGACGGCGTGACCACCACGTCGCCGGTCGCGCTGACCCGCAGCCCGCGCTCCCCGTCGCGACCGGCCAGCACGAGGGCGGTGCCCTCGACCTGCGCCATCACCTCGCCGGCGTCGGCCCGGCCGGCCTTCACCGCGAACAGGTCGGCGAAGTCGGCGCCCAGCCAGAGCGTCAGGGTCGCCGTCGTCGCCTCGGCCCCCAGGTTCTGCAGCGTCACCACCTCGCGCAGACCGTCGGCTACCAGTCGCTCGCGGACCAGCAGCAGCGTGCTGTCCGCCCGACCACCCGCCGGGGGACGGCGGAGCACGAAGCGGGCACCGTAGGTCTCCTCCGGCTGCACGGACAGCGGCTGCGGCACGCCGCCGTCCAGGCGCAGCTCGAGGCGGGAGAGGACCCGGGCGTCCCGGAAGTACAGCCCCTGGACGTCGCCCGGCACGACGTCGCCGGTGGCGGTGGACAGGCAGAAGGTCGAGCCGTCGACGAGCGTGACCAGCCCGCCGTCGGCACCGATCCGCACCGGCTCGGTGGCGTTGAGCGGCCCGTCGGTCACCTCAGCCCACCTCCCCCAGGTGCCGGCCGGTGGCCGCCGGCCCGGTCGCCACCGCCAGCGCCCGCCGGTAGGCGGCCTCGTAGCCGCGGGCCATCGCCTCGGCGGAGAAGTGCGTGGCCACCCGGGCCCGGCAGGCCGCCGGGTCCAGGTCCCGGACCGCGTCGAGCGCGGCGGGCAGGTCGGCCGGGGTCTCGCAGACCAGCCCGGTCACCCCGTGGTCGACCACCTCGGGGACGGCGCCGCCGCGCAGCGCCACGACCGGTGTCCCGCAGGCCATGGCCTCGATCATCACCATGCCGAAGGGCTCCTCCCACTGGATCGGGAACAGCAGGCAGCGCGCGCCCAGCAGCAGCTCCCGCTTGGTCACCGCGTCGGCCACGCCGACCACCCGGTCGGTGTCGCGCAGGCGGGGCCGCACCTCCCGCTCGAAGTACTCCTTCTCGATCGGCTCCTGGCACTTGCCGGCCAGCACCAGGGGGAGCCCGGCCGCGTGCGCGGCGTCGAGGGCCAGGTGGGGCGCCTTCTGCGGGTGGAAGCGACCGAGGAAGAGCGCGTGGTCGCCCTTGTCGGCGGCGAACGGCCAGGCGGCCAGGCGCAGGGCGTTGTGCACGACGCCGAGCCAGTTCAGGTCCGGCACGAGCTCCCGCTGCCGGTGGCTGATGCCGACCAGACCGACGTCGGCGCCCAGGTCCCGGTAGAGCCGTTCCGCGTCGGCGTCGACCGGGCCGTGCACGGTCAGCACGGTCGGGACGCCGCGGGCACCCAGCACCGCGGCGTTGAGCGGGCCGGCCAGCGTGTGGTCGTGCACCACGTCGAGGCCCTCGGTGTCGGCCAGCTCCAGGAGGGCCCGCCGGGCCGCGGCCGCGTGCACGACCTCCGGCGCGGGCTCGCCGAGGCGCTCGGGGACGGCCGTCGGCCACAGCGGGCGGAACCGGGCGCGCGTGCCGTCCCGGCCCGCGCCCAGCAGGGTCACGTCGTGCCCCCGGTCGACCAGCGCGTCGGCCAGGTCGGCCACGACGGCCTCCACGCCGCCGTAGGCACCCGGGGGGACGTCGAAGTAGGGCGGCGCGACGAGGGCCACCCGCAGCGGCGCGCCGGTCCGCTCGGGGGTGGGTCCGCCGTTGGGCACCGCGTGCAGGACGGGCGCCGGCGGGGAGACGGTCTTCTGGGTGTCGACCAGCACAGGGATCCTCCGCGAAGGACTACTGGACCAGTGGACGGACGACGCTGTCCGGGGCAGCGGCACACCGGGCGCCGGGCCACGGTTCGCATCGCTCCCGTGATCTCTCATAGCACCGGCGCGGTCGGTGCTCAAGCCGGACGTCCGGCCGGCCCGTCCCCCTGCTGGGCGATCATGGCCCGGTGACCGGCACCGACGACGCCCCGCCCCCGGCGACCGCCCCCCTGCCGACCCGCCGTGCGGTGCTGCTGCCGCCGGTGGACCCGGCCACGGCGGCGGCGCTGCTGCAGGCCACCGGGCAGGGCGGCTGGCTCACCCCCGAGCCGGGCGGCCGGACCGTCTTCACCGGCGGGGTGCCGGCGGCCGGGGCGCTGGCCCGGGCGCTCGGGCACGGCACGGGGGCACCGGGGGCGGTGCTGCTCTGGGCCGACCCGTCGGGGCCGGAGGCCGGGTTCGTCCTGCTGCACCGCGGCGACGTCGTCACCGCGCACAGCTGGACGACGTCCGGCGCCGGGGAGCTGGGTGAGCCGGCGATCGCCGCCCGGGCGACCGGCCGGCCCGAGCTCGAGCCGGAGCTGCGGGCGTTGCTGGCCCGGCCGGCGCCGGACCCGCTCGCGCACCTGCCCGAGCTGGCCGACCTGCTCCGGCTGCCCGCGGCGGTGCTGCCGCTGCTCACCGCCGCGGAGCTGCCGCCGGGCACCGTGCACGTGCCCGCCCCGCCTCCGCGGCGCGGCCTGCTGCGCACCGTCACCGGAGCCCTCCGCCGCCGGTGACGGTGCGCGGGCTCAGCGCAGCGGCGGGATGACCTTCCGGGCGGCGAGCTGCTCGAACAGCTCGACGAACCGGTCCTCGGTGTCCAGGCAGTCGGCGAACCCGGCCCGGCGCAGCTTGATCGTGGAGCTGACGTTGTCGAAGCCGCTGGTGAAGATGAACTGCCCGAACTCCCAGCCGACCAGGTCCTCGTAGGGGGTGGGCACCAGGTCGTGCCGGGCCACCAGCCGCTCCCACACGTCGCGGCGGCCGGCCATCGCCTCGGCCAGCGGCACCGGCTGCGGCTCGGCCGACTCCATGCCGAAGGCCCGGGCGAAGGCCGGGAACAGGTGCCGCCAGCGCAGCTGGTCGCCGTTGGTCACGTTGTAGACCTCGCCGTCGGCGGCCGGTTCGCTCCCGGCCCACACGGTGGCGCGGGCCAGCAGCTCGGCGTCGGTGACCTGGTAGAGGGCGTCGTAGGCGGCGAGGCTGCCGGGGAAGCGCAGCGGCTGGCCGAGCTCCTTGCTGATCGCGGCGTAGACGGCGATGACCATGAGCAGGTTCATCGGGTTGCCGACGGCGTAGCCGATGACGCCCTCGGGGCGCAGCACGGTGAGCCGGAACCCGCGTTCGGCGGCGACCTGGCGGAGCAGGTCCTCCTGGTCGTAGTAGAAGTTCGGCTGGATGATCCGCGGGTCGCTCTCCTTGGCCGGGGTGTTGAAGAACCCCATGTGCGCCCCGTAGGCCTTGCCGCCCTGGTAGAGGGTGACGTGCTCCAGCGGCGCCCCGGCGGCCGCCAGCCCGTCGAGGGTGGAGCGGAGCATCCCGACGTTGACCTCGGACAGCTCCCGCGCGGTGGGCCGCTCGGCGTAGGCGCCGAACACCAGGTGGGTGGTGTCGGCGGCCGCGGCCAGCCCGTCGCGGGTGGCGTCGGCGTCCCGGAGGTCCACGGCGAGGTGCTCCCAGCCTGCCTCCCGTGGCGCGCGTCGGCTGACGCCGCGCACCCGCCACCCCGGTCGCTTCGCGTACTCCGCCGCGGCGTGCGCGCCGATCACCCCGCCCGCGCCGGTCACCAACACGCTGCCCTGCTCCGCCATCCCGCTGCACCCCTCGTCTCGCCGATCGTCCGAGGGCGTCCATGCCCGCCGGCGCGACGGCGAACCGGGAAACGGCTGTGGCGCTCGCCCCGTCCGGCCCCGGATCAGCCGACGAGCTCGCCGATCGGCGGCTTCTCCCTGCGCCGCTTGCCGTGGCCGTACCCCCGCGGCGGGGCCGGCGTGCCAGGCTGACCGGTGTGACCGTCGAACGCACCGTCCGGTTGTCCTTCGGTTCTGCCTCCCGCGCGGCGCAGACCCACACCAACCTCTCCGCCGTGCGCAGCGACGGCCCGGTGCTGTGGGTCGCCGGCGACGAGACCGCGACGATCGAGCGGCTCGTCGCCGACGACCCCGTGCACCCCACCGGCTACGGCGACGAGACCACCTTCCGGCTGGCCGACCTCGTGGACCTCCCCGGCGCCGAGGACGAGGAGGCCGACGTCGAGGGGCTGGCCCGCGCCGGCCACTTCCTGTGGGCGGTGGGGTCGCACAGCCTGCGGCGCAAGCGGATCAAGGACAAGCACGACGGCGACAAGGCGCTGCGCCGGCTGGCGACGGTGACCGGGCAGGTCAACCGGCAGGTGATCGTGCGGCTGCCGGTCACCGAGGTCGACGGGCTGCCGACCCCGGTGCCCGAGCTGACCGTCGACGGCACCCGGCACACCGCGGCGGTCTTCGGCGCCAGCGGCCCGGACCTGCGCGACCTGCTCGCCGACGACGAGCACCTCGCCCCGTTCCTGCCCCTCCCGGGCAAGGACAACGGGCTGGACGTCGAGGGCATCGCGGTGGCCGACGAGCGGGTGTACCTGGGGCTGCGCGGGCCGGTGCTGCGCGGCTGGGCCGTCGTCCTGGAGCTGCACCCGGAGCCGGACCCGGCGGAGCCCGGGCGCCTGCTGCTCCAGCCGTTCGCCGACGGCCGCCGGTACCGCAAGCACGTGCTGGACCTGGCCGGGCTGGGTGTGCGCGACCTGTGCCCGCACGGTGAGGACCTGCTGGTGCTGACCGGCCCGACGATGGACCTCGACGGGCCGGTGCACGTGTTCCGCTGGCACGGGGCGCTGACCGCCGAGACGCCGCAGGTGGTGCGCGGCGAGCAGCTCACCCGCGAGGTCGACCTGCCCTTCGGCGTCGGCGACGACCACGCCGAGGGCATCGGGCTGCTGCCCGGCGACGACTCCCGGCTGCTGGTGGTCTACGACAGCCCGGCGCCGTCCCGGCTGGACGACGCCGGTGGCGTCACCGCCGACGTGGTGCGGCTGCCGGCGCGCTGACCCCGCGGTCCGGGTGCCCGCGGGTCACAGACCCGGGCCGAGGGTGGCGACCGTCGCCCGCACCTCCGCGGCGGTGGCCGGCTCGACCGGCAGCGAGGCGAGCAGGGTCGGCACCTCCTCGGGGAGCAGCCCCTCGGCGAGCAGCAGCTCCAGCAGCCGGTCGGCCTGGGCCGGCGGCACCGGCAGGGTCAGCTCGGACTCCCGGACGGCCGCCTCGGCCAGGAACAGCGCACCGGCCAGGTCGTCCCGCGCCGGGTCGGGCGCGGGCGGGGCGGGGGCGGCCGCGCGGGTGACCGCCTCCGCGGCCCGGACCAGCGACAGCGGCAGCCCCTCGGCCTCCACCTGCACCAGCGGCGCGCTGCCGAGGGCGGCGAGCACGAGGTGCTCGGCGTCGATCCGCAACGACGCCTCCCACTCCCCCACCCGGACGACCTCGACCAGGTCCCGGCCGTCCTCGCCGAGCTCGTCGAGCAGCTCGGCCCACGCCGCCGCGCGGGTGTCCCGGGCACGTTCGGCGGCCAGCACGCAGGTCTCCAGGGCGAACGGCTCGATGACCTCGCGGTCGAACCGCTCGGCCACCAGCGTGCCGTCAGCGGTCACCGCGTTGAGCGCGTCCTGGAAGCTGCCCGGCCGGGCGTCGCCCAGTTCCAGCCGACCGTCCTCCTCGCCGGAGAGCGGCTGCCCGGTGACCGCCCGGGCGCCGATGGTCAGCCCGGTGCTCACCACCCGGCCGCGCACCCGCAGGTGGTGCGGCTGGTCGGACAGCCCCACCGCCCAGGCGCAGGCCTCGGCGATCAGCGCACCGGCGCGCTCGCGCAGCACCTCGCGGGCCAGCAGGGCCATGAAGTCGGCATCGAAGGAGGCGGAGTCGTACACGCCCTCCACTGTCCCCCCGACCGGCGCGCGGCGCCCGGCCCCGTCAGCCGCGCGGCCCGTCAGCCGATCAGCGCGCTGCGCAGCTCCTCGGCGTCGACGCGCACCTGGGAGAGGATCGGCAACACGTCGCGTTCGCGCAGCTGCCCGCAGGTCAGCCCGGTGATGCTCTGCTCCTCGTGATCGTCGTCGGTCAGGCGTGCGCCGACCTCGAAGGCGGCGCGCAGCAGGGCCCCGGCGAACGACCCGAGGTCGTCGACCTGCTTGAGCGGGGTGACCATCTCCGGCGGGAAGCCCCACTGCTCCAGCGCCACCGCGGTCAGCCGCAGCGCGGAGATGCCGTACCGCTGGACCTCCGCCGCGCGCCGGCCGGTGAAGGAGCGGTGGCTCGCCCACAGCTCCGCGTAGTCCTCCGGGTCGTTGTGGTGCAGCAGGGCCACGCCCATCTGGGCCAGCAACCCCTGGCACAGCGCGTCCTGCGGCCGCTCGGCGAACCGCGGGGCCAGCGTCGAGGCGGCCAGCGCGACGTTCGTGCTGAGCTCCCAGAAGTCGGCGGGCAGCCGTGACTCGTCGTCCAGGTCGGTGAGCGCGACGGTGGCCATGGTGCGCACGGTGGCGAAGCCGATCACGGTGACGGCGAACTGCAGCGAGGTCACCCGTCCGCGCATCCCGTAGAAGGCGGAGTTGGCCAGCTTCATCACCCGGCCGGCGAGCGCGACGTCGGCGCTGAGGATGCGGGAGAGCTCCTTGGCGCTGGCCTGGTCGGAGTTGGCGACCGAGACGATCTGCGCGGCCACGGGACGCTGCGCGGCCATCGTGTCGATGCTGGCCAGCACGCGTTCCAGGTCGAACGTCGGCGCGGCGGCGAGGGGGGTGGTCACGACGGCTCCAGGTCTGGCGGGTCGGGGAAGGCGGGCCGGGCGGGGACCGGGCTCGCGCGAGGTGGTCACCGCTGGGCGGCCGCGGCGAACCAGGCGGTCGCCTCGGCGGCGGCCAGGGGGGCGGCCAGGCTGAACCCCTGCAGGTAGGTGGCGCCGAGCTCGGCCAGCAGCCGGGCCTGCGCCGGGGTCTCCACCCCCTCGGCGACGGTGCACAGCCCCAGGTTGTGCGCCAGCGCGATCACCGCGGAGGTGATCTCGGCGTGCCCGTCGGCGAGCTCGGCGACGAAGGACCGGTCGACCTTGAGGCAGTCCACCGGCAGGTGCCGCAGGTAGGCCAGCGAGGAGTAGCCGGTGCCGAAGTCGTCGATGGAGATCTGGCAGCCGAGGTCCCGCAGCGACTGCAGCACCGCGCGGGCCGCGGCTGGGTCCTTCATCAGCGCCGACTCGGTGATCTCGATCGACAGCCGGTCGGCGGACAGCCGGTGCCGGCGGAGCGCGGAGGCCACGTGGTCGTGCAGGTTGTCGTCCAGCTGGAGCGCGGAGACGTTCACGTGCGCCCGGCGCGGCGCCGCGGCACCGAGCTCCTCGTCCCACGCGGCGAGCTGGCGGCAGGTCTCGTCGAGCACCAGCAGCCCGAGGCCGGCGACCAGGCCGCTCTCCTCGGCCAGCGGCACGAAGACGCTGGGGCTGATCGACCCGCGCTCGGCGTGCTGCCACCGGGCCAGCGACTCCACCGACGTCGCCGTGCCGACGACGGCGTCGAAGATCGGCTGGTACATCAGGGTGACCTCGCGCCGCTCGATCGCCGACCGCAGCTCGGCGACCAGCCGCAGCTTGTCCCGGGCCTTCGCCCGGGCGTCGGAGTCCAGCACGGTGATCCGGCCCTTGCCGCCGGACTTCGCCTGGTACATGGCGATGTCGCAGTCGCGGATCAGCTCCTCCGCGGCCTGGTGCTCGGCGGTCTGCACGGTGACCCCGACGCTGGCCTGCGGCCGGAGGTCCACGCCGCCCAGGCGGACCGGCCGGCGCAGCTGCGCCCCGATCCGCTCGGCGAGGGCGACCGCGTCGGCCTCGCTGACCTGCTGGCAGACGACGACGAACTCGTCACCCCCGAACCGGGCGACCAGGTCGCCGGGGCGCACGGTGGCCCGCAGCCGCGAGGCGACCTCGACCAGCAGCTCGTCACCGGCGGCGTGGCCGAGGGAGTCGTTGACGACCTTGAAGTTGTCCAGGTCGAGGAAGATGCAGGCCAGGCTGTCGGCGCCGGGCACGAACCAGGTGCTGACGTGGTCGGCGAGCAGCGTGCGGTTGGGCAGCCCGGTCAGCGGGTCGTGGTTGGCCTGGTGGGCCAGCCGGGTCTCGAAGGCCAGCCGGTCGGTGATGTCCTCGATGGTGCCGACGAAGCCCGCGCCGACACCGGGGGTGAACAGGTGCGCGAAGCGGATGACGGTGGTGAGCTCGGTCCCGTCGGGGCGGACCAGCCGCGCCTGCGCCTCCCCCTCGCTGCCGTCGCCGTCGCTGCCTTCGCCGCCGAGGAGCACCCCGGTGGCCTGCTCGATCACCTCGTCGAGGTCGTCGGGGTGGACGACGTCCAGCCAGCCGGTGCCCAGCAGCTCCTCGGCCTGCTGCCCGGCCAGCGCGCAGAAGGCGTCGTTGACGTGGGCCAGCCGCATCCCCTGCTCGGAGAGGAGCGTGGGGATCGGCGAGCGCTCGGTGAGGGTGGCGAAGCGCCGCTCGTGCGCGTCGGCGGTCGCGCGCAGCGCGCGTTCGGCCTCGTTCGAGGTGGCCCCCAGCCGCATGGTCCAGCGCCGGCCGCCGGGCGCGGGCACCGCGGAGACCGAGCACTCGAGCGACTCGCCGCTGGCGCAGCGCACCGGCAGGGTCATGACGACGGCGCGCTCCCGGCGCAGCAGCAGGCGCAGCTCACCGCCCCGCAGGGAGGGGAGCAGCTGATCGACCGGGAGCGCCCGCAGGTCCTCCTGCGCGTAGCCGAGCAACGCGACGGCCTTCTCGTTGCTCCAGCCGACCCGCGTCGCACCGCCGGTGCGCTCGACGACCAGGATGGCGCTGGAGGAGCTGACCGAGACCCCGTGGAAGACGGCGGCGACCACCTCCGGCGAGGGCTGGTCGCCCGCCACCGGTGCTCTCGCTGCCACGTCGTCCCCCGCTCCGCCCCGGACGCGGTGCCGCGTCCTGCGCCCACCTTCGTCCTCCGGTGATCGGGGCTCCAGCCGATCCGGGGCCGGTTCCCCCCTTCGGGCGGGGTGCGCCGGCGCCCGAGCACGGGTGGTCACCGCCACCGGCCGGCTCCCGTCGTCCGCGCCGGACGGCCCGGGGAGCCCCCCGGTTACCCGCCGGTAGCCGGTGTGGGATGTTGGGATCCACGTCACAGACGGCAGAGCCGCCGTCGGGAATGGGGCCCCATGCGCTTGCACCTGTCACCGGAGGACGAGGCGTTCCGGGACCAGCTGCGCACCTTCTTCACCACCTCGGTGCCGCAGTCGATCCGGGAGGCCGTCGTGGCCCACCGCGAGCTGACCAAGGAGCAGTTCGTCGAGGCCCAGCAGGTCCTCAACGCGGCGGGCCTGGCCGTGCCGCACTGGCCGGTCGAGTGGGGCGGCCGGGACTGGACGCCGCTGCAGCGCCACATCTGGCGCGAGGAGATGCAGCTGGCCGGCGTCCCCGAGCCGCTGGCCTTCAACGCCAGCATGATCGGCCCGGTCATCGCCACCTTCGGCTCGCAGGAGCAGAAGGAGCGCTTCCTGCCCGCCACCGCCAACCTCGACATCTGGTGGTGCCAGGGCTTCTCGGAGCCCGACGCGGGCTCCGACCTCGCCTCGCTGCGCACCACCGCCGTCCGCGACGGCGACGACTGGGTGGTGAACGGTCAGAAGACCTGGACGACGCTCGCGCAGCACGCCGACTGGATCTTCTGCCTGGTGCGCACCGACCCGACCGCGGAGAAGAAGCAGCGCGGCATCTCGCTGCTGCTGTTCCCGATGGACTCCCCCGGGGTCACGCTGCGGCCGATCGAGCTGCTCGACGGCGGGTTCGAGGTCAACGAGGTCTTCTTCGAAGACGTCCGGGTGCCGGGGGAGTTCCTCGTCGGCGAGGAGAACCGCGGCTGGGACTACGCCAAGTTCCTGCTCGGCAACGAGCGGGTCGGCATCGCCCGCATCGGCTCGACCAAGCGGATGCTCATCGACGCCAAGGAGCACGCCCGCGGCATCACGGTCAACGGGGCCCCGCTGGCGACGGACCCCTACGTCCGGGCCCGGATCGCCGAGCTGGAGAACGAGCTGCTCGCCCTGGAGCTGACCGCGCTGCGGGTGGTCGCCAACTCCGCCGACGGCAAACCGCACCCGGCGTCCTCGGTGCTCAAGCTGCGCGGTTCGGAGCTGCAGCAGGCGGCCACCGAGCTCCTGGTCGACATCGCCGGACCGCTGTCGGTCGCCTCGTTCACCGGTGCGGACTCCGACGTCCCCGAGTGGGCCCAGGTCGCCGCACCGCACTACCTGAACCACCGCAAGGTCTCGATCTACGGGGGTTCCAACGAAGTGCAGCGCACCATCATCGCCGGCTCGATCCTGGGACTGTGACCTGACCGTGGACTTCAGCTACGACGACGAGCAGAACGCCCTCCGCGAGGCGGCACGAGCGCTGCTGAGCCGCGCGTACGGCGACAGCGAGCAGCGCCGGGCGGTGGTCGTCACCGAGCCCGGCTTCGACGAGAAGACCTGGGGCCGGCTGGCCGAGATGGGTGTCCTCGGGCTCCCGTTCGCCGAGGCCGACGGCGGGATGGGCGCCGGCCCGGTCGAGGTATCGATCGTCGCCGAGGAGATCGGCCGGGTGCTGGCCCCCGAGCCCTTCGTCGAGGCCGTCGTCCTCGCCGGCGGGCTGGTGGCCGACCTGGGCAGCGACGCCCAGCGGGCGCAGGTGCTCGGCGCGCTCGCCGAGGGTCGGCTGCTGCCGGCCTTCGCGCACGCCGAGATCGGCACCCGGTGGGAGCCGGTGGCCCGGTCGGTCACCGCGCGCCGCGCCGACGACGGGGCCGGCGGTGCCTGGACACTGACCGGGGTCAAGGAGCCGGTGCCGAACGGCGCCCGCGCCGATCTGCTGGTGGTGAGTGCACGGGTGGGCGACACGACCCGGCTGTTCCTGGTGCCGGGTGACGCCGAGGGGCTGACCCGGACCGGCCACCGCAACCACGACGGCACCCGCTCGGCGAAGCTCACCTTCGCCGGCACCCCGGCCGAGCCGCTCGGCGAGGGGCCCGCCGACCAGGCGGCCGCCGTCGAGAAGGCCCTGGCCCGGGCCCGGGTGGCGTACGGGCACGAGGCGCTCGGCGCGATGGAGACCGCGCTGACCACCACGGCCGAGTACCTGAAGACGCGCCGGCAGTTCGGCGTTCCGTTGAGCAGCTTCCAGGCGCTGACCCACCGGGCGGCGGACATGTACGTCTCTCTGGAGCTGGCGCGCAGCACGGCCCTGTGGGCGACCCTGGTGGTCGACGCCGACGGCGACGTGGTCGCCGCCGCGGACCGCGCCCGGCTGCAGGTCAGCCGGGCCGGCCGGCACATCGGCGAGGAGGCGATCCAGCTGCACGGGGGCATCGGCGTGACCGCCGAGTACTCGGTGGGCCACTGCACCAGCCGGCTCGTCGCGATCGACCACCTGCTCGGCGACGGCGACTGGGCGCTGTCCCGGCTGGCCGCCTCGGTCGACTCCTACCCGGCGGTCGACCCGCTGGGCTGAGCCTGCCGCACACCCTCACCCCCGGAACCCTCGCTCTGACCACCCGCCTCCGGCGGGCCGGCCAGCAGCACCGGCGTCGTGGCCTGCCTGGCCACCTGCTCCGCGACGCTGCCCAGCACCCGCTGCGACAGGCCCCGTCCCCGGCGGCCCAGCATCAGCACGTCCGCGCTCTCGGTCCGGGCCACGTCGACCAGCACCCGGCTGGGCCGGCCGCAGCCGATCTCCAGCACCGGCTCGGTGTCGGTGCCCAGCCAGCGTGCCCGCTCGGCCAGCAGGTCGTGCGCCGCAGCCCGGACGTCGGCGTCGTCGAACTCGGCGACGTCCGGGTCGACGACGGTGACCAGGACGAACCGAGTCCCCGCCCCGCCGAGCAGCCGGGCCGCGTCCCGGACCGCCTGGTCGGACTCGCGCGACCCGTCGACCGCGACCAGGATGGTCCGCCCCGGCCCCGGCTTCTCCGGGTCACCGCCGCGCGCCGCCCGGCGGTCCAGCACGACCACACCGTGGCGTCCCCGCTCTGCCGCGATCGGCAGGAAGAGCGGGCCGAGCACCACCCCCGGCAGCCACCACCGCCCGGTGCGGTGCCCCTGCCGGCCGAGCAGCACCACGACCGCGACGACGCCGGCCGTGACCCAGACGGCGAGGACGATGAGCACCCAGAGGAACGTCGGCATGTCCCCACGATGCCCGATCGACCGCCGGCCCGGGGCTGCAGCAGGTCCCCCGCACGGGGGCCCTTGGTCCCTGCGCAGCCGGGAATGGCCGGACAGCCCGGGAGGTTCCGTGCGACAGTAGTTGCACTCTCAACCAGTGCGGCTCCCACCACCAGGAGGACGAGATGCAGTTCGGGATCTTCACCGTCGGCGACGTCACCCCCGACCCGACCACCGGCCGGGCCCCCACCGAGGCCGAGCGGGTGAAGTCGCTGATCACCATCGCGCTCAAGGCCGAGGAGGTGGGGCTCGACGTCTTCGCCCAGGGCCAGCACCACAACCCGCCGTTCGTGGTCTCCTCCCCCACCACCACGCTGGGCTACATCGCGGCCAAGACCGAGAAGCTCGTGCTGTCGACGTCCACGACGCTGATCACCACCACCGACCCGGTGAGGATCGCCGAGGACTTCGCCACCCTGCAGCACGTCGCCGATGGCCGTGTCGACCTGATGATGGGCCGCGGCAACACCGGCCCGGTCTATCCCTGGTTCGGCAAGGACATCCGCGACGGCATCCCGCTCGCGGTGGAGAACTACCAGCTGCTGCGCCGGCTGTGGCGCGAGGACGTCGTCAACTGGGAGGGGCAGTTCCGCACGCCGCTGCAGGGCTTCACCGCCACACCGCGCCCACTCGACGGCGTCCCGCCGTTCGTGTGGCACGGCTCGATCCGCAGCCCGCAGATCGCCGAGCAGGCGGCCTACTACGGCGACGGCTTCTTCCACAACCACATCTTCTGGCCGGCCGAGCACACCCAGCGGATGGTCGAGTTCTACCGCCGACGGTTCGAGCACTACGGCCACGGCGCCGCCGACCAGGCCATCGTCGGGCTCGGCGGGCAGGTCTTCATGCGGAAGAACTCGCAGGACGCCGTCCGGGAGTTCCGCCCGTACTTCGACAAGGCGCCGGTCTACGGCGGTGGACCGTCGCTGGAGGAGTTCAGCACCCAGACCCCGCTGACCGTCGGCTCGCCGGAGCAGGTGATCGAGCGGACGCTCGGCTTCCGCGACTACGTCGGTGACTACCAGCGCCAGCTGTTCCTCATCGACCACGCCGGCCTGCCGCTGAAGACGGTCCTCGAGCAGCTGGACATCCTCGGCGAGGAGGTCGTGCCCGTGCTGCGCCGCGAGTTCGCCGCGCTCAAGCCGGCACACGTCCCCGAGGCGCCGACGCACGCCTCCCTGGTCGCCGCCGCCGGCGGCAGCAAGGACGCCACGGTGTACGCCCCGGCCGACGACGTCACCGGCCAGGTCCAGGAGGTCCCGGCCCGATGACCACCCGCACCCTCGCGGTGGTCAGCGCCGGGCTGAGCACCCCGAGCTCGACCCGGCTGCTGGCCGACCGGCTCGCCGCAGCCGCGGTCGAGGCGCTGCGCGGCCGCGGCGACGACGCCACCGTCGAGCTCGTCGAGCTGCGCGGGCACGCCCGCGACCTGGCCGACCACCTGACGACGGGCTTCGCCAACGAGCCCCTGCAGGCCTCGATCGACACCGTCGTCGGGGCGGACGCCGTCATCGCGGTGACCCCGGTCTTCTCGGCCAGCTACTCCGGGCTGTTCAAGACGTTCTTCGACGTGCTGGACAAGGACGCGCTCATCGGGAGGCCGGTCCTGCTGGGCGCCACCGCGGGGACGGCGCGGCACTCGCTGGTCGTGGAGTACGCGCTGCGGCCGCTGTTCGCCTACCTGCGGGCGGTGCCGGCGCCCACCGGGGTCTTCGCCGCCGCGGAGGACTGGGCCGGCGGCGGGATCGACCGGTCGCTGGCCGAGCGGGTCGAGCGGGCAGCCGGCGAGCTGGCCGGGCTGGTCGCGGGCCGGCCGGTCAGCGCCCGCCCGGCCGACCCGTTCGCCGACCCGACGACGTCGTTCGAGGAGCTGCTGAAGGGCCGGTGACCCCGTCGGGCAGGATCCGGGGATGACCCCGCCGACGTGGTTCACCCAAGCCCTCGCCGCCCAGCCCGAGCACCGTGACGTCGTGGTGGCCGGCGCCCGCGTGCACGTGCGCGCCTGGGGGCCGGCCGGCGCCCCCGGCGTGGTGCTGGTGCACGGCGGCGCCGTCCACTCGGGCTGGTGGGACCACATCGCCCCGCAGCTGACCGGGCACCGGGTGGTCGCCCTGGACCTCACCGGGCACGGCGACAGCGACCACCGCCCCGAGTACGACCCGTTGGTGTGGGCCCGCGAGGTGGTGGCGGTCGCCGCGTCTGCCGGGCTGGACCGGCCGCTGGTGGTCGGGCACAGCATGGGCGGCTGGGTCGCGGTCACCGCCGCGGTCGAGCACCCGGCCCAGGTCGGCGGCGTGGTGGTCATCGACTCCCCGCTCAACGACGCACCCCCGGACGAGAGCCGGCTGCGCGAGCGGTGCCGCCCGCACACGGTGCACCCCACGCTGGACGCGGCGATGGCGCGGTTCCGCACCCTCCCGCCGCAGGAGGTGTACCTGCCGGAGGTCCGCGACCACGTCGCCCGCGGCTCGCTGCGCGCCGTCGACGGCGGGTGGACCTGGGCCTTCGACCCGGAGTTCTTCGGCACCCGGCTGCGGCTGCGCGACCTGCTCCCCCGGCTGCGCCGGCCGGCCATGCTGCTGCGCTGCGCGCACGGGCTGGTCACCGCGGAGATGGCCACCGAGATGGCCGGCCTCACCCCCGGGCCGCTGCCCGTGGTCGAGCTGCCCGCCGCCGGGCACCACCCGATGCTCGACCAGCCGCTGGCCCTGGTCGCCGCGCTGCGCACACAGCTGGCGCTGCAGCCCCCGCCCGCGCGCTGACCGGCGGCTGCCACGATGGACCGGTGACGGTGAGCCCCGTGGAGTTCGTCGAGACGCTGCTGCCCGGCGTCGGTGTCCGCTACGAGCTGACCACCCGGGCCGGCCAGCCGGTCGGCATCGTGGTCCGCCGGGAGGGCTCGGTGGAGCTGGTCTTCTACGACCGGCGCGACCCCGACCAGGCCCGCGAGGTGCTGCAGTTGGAGGCCGATGAGGTGGCCGCGGTCGCCGAGGTGCTGGGCGCGCCCCGGGTGACCCAGCGCTTCGCCGACCTGTCCCGCGAGGTGCCCGGGCTGGAGTCCACCCGGGTGACCGTGCCCGCCGGGTCGCCGTTCGCCGGCCGGCCGATGGGCGACACCCGCGCGCGCACCCTGACCGGCTGCTCGATCGTGGCGCTGGTCCGCGGCGGCGACGTCGTCACCGCGCCCGGCCCGGAGCAGGTGCTGCAGGTCGGCGACGTGCTGGTGGCGATCGGCTCGGGATCCGGCCTGGCCGCCTTCGCCGCACTGCTCACCGGCCAGTCCTGAGGGCGGGCGGTGGAGCACGTCGCGGCGCTCCTCGTCGAGCTCGGTCTGCTGTTCCTCGGCCTGTCGGCGCTGGGGCTGCTCGCCCGCCGGCTCGGGCTGTCCCCCATCCCGTTCGTGCTGCTGGCCTCCCTCGCGCTCGGCGAGGGCGGGGTCGCCCCGCTGACCACCGCCGAGCCGTTCCTGGAGGCGGCCGCCGAGATCGGCGTGGTCCTGCTGCTGCTGGCGCTCGGCCTGGAGTTCTCCGCCGCCGAGCTGTTCGGCTCACTGCGCCGGCACGGGCCCTCCGGGCTGGTCGACCTGCTGCTCAACGCACCACCGGGGTTCGCCGCCGGCCTGCTGCTGGGGCTGCCCTGGCAGGGAGCGCTGGCGATGGCCGGCGTCACCTGGATCTCCTCCTCCGGGATCGTCGCCCGGCTGCTCGGCGACCTGGGCCGGCTGGGCAACCGGGAGACCCCCGCGGTGCTGTCGGTGCTGGTGCTCGAGGACGTCGCGATGGCGCTGTTCCTCCCGCTGCTGGTGGTCGCGCTGGCCGGCGGCGGACCGCTGCAGGCCGTCGCCGGGATCGCGCTGGCCGGCGGCGCCGTGCTGCTGGTCCTGCTGGCCGCCAGCCGGCACGGGCACCGGCTGGGCCGGGTGCTGGACCACCCGGACGACGAGCAGGTGCTGCTGCGGCTGTTCGGCCTGACCCTGCTGGTCGCCGGCGCGGCGCAGGCGCTGGGCGCCTCGGCCGCGGTCGGCGCCTTCCTGGTGGGCATCGCCGTCCCGGCGTCGCTGGCCGAACGGGCCCGCGCGGTGCTGTCCCCGCTGCGCGACCTGTTCGCCGCGACCTTCTTCGTCGCCTTCGGGCTGTCCACCGACCCGGGCGCCCTGCTGCCGGTGCTGCCGGCCGTGCTGCTGCTGGCGCTGGTCACCGCGGCCACCAAGCTGGGCACCGGTTGGTTCGCCGCCCGGCGCGACGGCGTGGCGGTGCCCGGCCGGCTGCGCGCCGGGGCGGCGCTGGTGGCGCGCGGGGAGTTCTCCGTGGTCATCGCCGGGCTGGCGGTCGCCGCCGGGCTGACCGCCGTCGGGCCGCTGGCCACCGGGTACGTGCTGGTGCTCGCGATCGGCGGGCCGGTGCTGGCGCGGTTCGTCGAGCCGTTGTCGGCCCGGTTCCGGCCCGCCTGAGCGGCTCGGGGCGCGGGTAGGGGCTGGGCATGAGCGCAGCCCGCGGGATGACCGACGCCGGACGCGACGAGGTCAGCCGGCTGGTGCTGGGGGCCTGGGACGGCTTCCTGGCCCAGGCGCGCGCCGTCGACCTGCACCGAAGCACCCGGTTGCCGGGCTGGCGCGCCCAGGAGGTCTGCACGCACCTGGGCGTCTGGCCGGACGCCGCCGCGCTCGACGACCTGGTCGCCGGCGCCCGCTCCGGCGCCACCGGCACCCCGGCGGACCCGGACGTGGTCAACGCCCAGGTCACCGCGGCGCACCGGGACGCGAGCCGCGCCGAGGTGCTCGCCGCCCTCGAGCGCGCCCGGGCGGCGACGGTGCACTACCTGACCGAGGAACCGGCCGCGCTCGACACCGCCCCGACGGTCGCCACGGTGGGTCGGCTCCCGCTGCTCAGCGTCGTCCTCGGGCAGGCCTACGAGCTGGCCGTGCACGGCCTGGACCTGGTCTCCGCCGGTGCCCCCGCGCCGCCACCGGAGAGCCTGCAGGCCGGCCTGGCCGCCCTCGCCGACGTCACCGGCGCGCTGACCACGGCCGCGGGCATCACCGCGGGCGCCACCCTGACCACCCCCGACGGCGGCTGGACGTTCGCCGCGGCCGACGGCGGCTGGACCGTGACGCGCGTGCCCCCGGGACGGCCGGCCGGCCCCGCGGTCGAGGCCCCGGCCGACCTGCTGCTGGACGCCGCCTCCGGCCGGGCGAACCCGGTGGCCGCGCTCGCCCGCCGCCGGCTCACGGTGCACCAGCTGGGCGGGCTGATGCGGCTGGCGCCCGTCGTCGAGTCCGCGCCCGGCATACCCGGCGGTCCCCTCCTGCAGCTGGCCGCCCGCACCCTCGGCGGCGCGGGTGGCCTGCTGGGCCGGCTGCGCCGCGGCTGACCGTCACAGGCAGCGGTGCAGCTCCGGCCAGAACCAGTCGGTGCCCTCCCCCGGGCCGCCGAACCCGCGGGTGGTGAGCAGCACGGCCACCAGGTCTCGGGCGGGGTCGGCCCAGCCGGTGGTGCCGGTGCCGCCGTCCCAGCCGAAGCCGCCGGGCACGCCGTCGTCCACCCGCACGCCGGTCTGCAGCCCCCACGAGAGGCCGTCGGGCAGGAACGCCCCGGCCGTCGCCCGCTGCCGGTCGGTGAGCGACGGGGTGGTCAGCTCGGCGACCGACCCGGGCGCCAGCACCGGGCCGCCGCCGTCGGCGAGCGCCGCGAGGAAGGCCAGCACGTCCCCGGCGGTCGCGACCAGCCCGGCGGCCAGCCCCTCGAACACCGGCGGCCGGGCGGCGGCCCCGCCGGGGCCGTCGAGCAGCACCAGGTCTCCCCCCTCGGGCAGGTACGCGGCCGTCAGCCGCCGGGCGTCGCGCGCCCAGAAGCCGGTCGCGGCCAGCCCCAGCGGGTCGGTGACCCGCCGGGCGAGGAGCTCACCCAGCGGGCACCCGGTCGCGCGGACGAGCAGCACGGAGAGGACGTCGGTGCACGTCTGGTAGAGCCACCGCTCCCCCGGCTGGGCCGCCAGCGGCAGCTCGGCCAGCCGGGCGAGGAACTCCGCGGGTGGGAGCACCGGGGACGACGGCCCGGCCCCCAGGCCGGCGGCGACCATGGCGACGTCCAGCGGGCTGCCGTCGAACAGCGCACCGAAACCGGCGGTGTTCGTCAGCAGGTCGCGCACGGTGATCTCCCGTGCCGCCGCCACGGTCTCCGTCAGCGGACCCCCGGGCACGGTGAGCACCCGGGGGTCGGCCAGCTCGGGCAGCCACCGGGCCACCCGGTCGTCCAGCGTGAGCACCCCGTCCTCGACGAGGGCCAGGGTCAGCACGCCGGCGTAGGGCTTGGACAGCGACGCGAGCCGGAACAGCGAGTCCGGGGTGACCGGATCGCCGCCGCCGCGGACCAGGCAGCCACCGGTGCGCACCTCAATGTCGCCCCGGTAGCGGACGGCCGCGGCGTAACCGGGCAACCGGCCGTCGGCGACCCGCTGCTCGAGCACCGACCACAGCGGAACGAAACGGGACAGCGGGCACATGGGCGGCCTCCTCGGCGACCGGGCGGGTCTTCTGCCCACCCAGACCGCCGAGCCGCCCCGAAGTCATCGGTGCCCGCAGCTCTTCGCCACGGCCCCGGCCGGCTACCCCCGGGCGGGCCGGTGCTGCGCGGAAACGGTCTCCACGGGGGCGTCGGCGACCTGGTCGACGCCCAGGTACCGCTCGAAGCCGGGCGGGACGACGACGTCGTCCCGGCACAGGTCGGCCACCGACTCCCGTCCCAGGCCGACCATCGCCGAGCCGAGGCCGTCGCGCAGCACGTCGAGCACGTTCTCCACGCCGGCCTGCCCGTTGGCCGCCAGGCCCCAGAGGTAAGCGCGCCCGATCATCACGGCCTTCGCTCCGAGGGCGAGGGCCTTGGCGACGTCGCCGCCGCGCCGGATGCCGCCGTCCAGCAGCACCTCGACCTGGTCGCCGACGGCCTCGGCGATCGCCGGCAGGGCGCGGACGGAGGCCGGGGTGCCGTCGAGGTTGTTGCCGCCGTGGTTGGAGACGGAGATGGCGCTGACCCCGGCGTCGACGGCCCGCCTGGCGTCGTCGACGCGCATCACGCCCTTGAGCATGAACGGCCGGTCATCGCCCCACAGCTCCCGGAGCCAGGCGACGTCCTCCCAGGTCGGCATGGGCGACTGCATCCACATGCCGTAGGCCTCGAAGAAGGTGGGCGCCGGGTCGCCGGGGTTGGCGACCATGTTCGGCACGGTGAGGTCGGGCAGCTTCTTGGTCTTGGCGAAGTCCCACAGCCAGCTGGGCTTGAGGGCCACCTGGGGGGCGTACCGCCGCACCGCCTCGAGGTTGATGCGTTCGGGGATGAACGGGCTGCCCCAGTCGCGGCCGTAGGAGAACGACCAGTCCAGCGTGGCGATCAGCCCGGCCGCCCCGGCCCGCCGGGCCCGCTCGACCTTGGCGGCCATGAGGTCGCGGTCGCCGACCCAGTAGAGCTGGAAGAAGGTCTGCGGGTTGGCGGCGATGACCTCCTCCATCGGCTTGCTGGCCATCGAGGAGAGCCCGATCGCGGTGCCGCGGGCGGCCGCGGCCCGCGCGACGGCGACCTCACCGTCGGGGTGCACGGCCTGCACCCCGGTCGGGCTGATCAGCACCGGCAGCGCGATGTCCTGGCCCATGACGCGGGTGGCCGTCTGCCGGCCGTTGGCCAGCCCGGCGGTGTGCGGGGCGAAGCCCAGCTCGGCGAAGGCGGCCAGGTTGTCGTCGACGGTCAGCCCGCGCTCGGAGCCGGCGACCAGCGCCCCGTACACGCCCTTCGGCAACCGGCGCTTGGCCCGCCGCTGCGCCTCGGCCACCGTCTCGAACCACGCGTTCGCCATCTGCGCACTCCCCTGCTGCTCGGACCGGAGGACGCCGTCGTCCTCCGGTGCCCACGGCCGCAGCCGCTGGCACTCAGTGCCACCGTAGCGGGGCGAAGTGGTCTGGGACACAACCCTTCCGCCTCCCGGACACCGCCCGCCGGGGCGCGCGACCCGGCGGGCGGAACGCGCCGGGTCAGCCGGCCCGGATCGCCGAGACGTCGAACTCCACCTGGATCCGGTCGCTGACCAGGACACCACCGGTCTCCAGGACCGCGTTCCAGGTGAGCTCCCAGTCGCTGCGCTTGATCGCCAGCGCACCCTCGAAGCCGACCCGCGTGTTGCCGAACGGGTCCAGCGCCGAGCCGGTCAGGGTGAAGTCGATCTCGACGGTGCGGGTGACGTCCTTGATGGTCAGGTCGCCGGTGACCCGGTAGACCTCGTCGTCGACCTGCCGCACCGCGGTCGAGTCGAAGCGCATCTCCGGGAACCGCTCGACGTCCAGGAAGTCCGGCGAGCGCAGGTGCGCGTCGCGGTCGGGGGCGCCGGTGTCGATGCTGGCGGTGCGGATGCGCAGCGACACGGTGCTGGCACCCGGGTCGGCGGTGTCGAGATGGGCGGTGCCGGCGAACTCGGTGAACGCGCCGCGCACCGTCGTCACCATCGCGTGCCGCGCCCGCACGCCGATGCGGGTGTGCGCGGCGTCGACGACGTAGTCGCCGGTCACGTCGGCCAACGCGGCCGTCGCGGCGTCGAAGTCCGAGGCCGCGGGCTCGGGTGCCCGGTGCTTGCCCACGGTTCAGCCCTCCTGGTCGGGGTGGTCCACCCGGTGATCCTGACCGATGGGGGTGACATTCGGGCAGGGCGGTGACGTGCTGGGCACGCGAGGAGGGGCCGCCCGGTGCGAGCGGCCCCTCCTGGTCGGTGCTGGGTCGATCAGTACCAGCCGGCGGACTGCGACTGCGACCACGCGCCGCACGGCGAGCCGTACCGGTTGTTGATGTAGATCAGGCCGGCGTCGATCTGACGGTAGCCGTCGGAGGTCTTGGCGATCCCGGTGCCCTTCCAGGTGGAGTCCAGGAACTGCGGGATGCCGTAGGCGGTGCTGCGCGGGTTCTGCGCGTTGGGGTTCCAGCCGCTCTCCTTGCCCCACAGCTTCTCCAGGCAGGAGAACTGACCGGCGTCCCCGCCCAGCTGGGACAGCGCGTAGCTCTGGAAGGAGCCGGCCGGCGCGGCGGGAGCCGGGGCGGGGGCGGGGGCACCGCCACCGGAGGGCCGGGAGCTGGACTGCGACCGCGGGGCTGCAGCCGCAGCCGCCTGCTCGGCCTTGCGCGCCTCCTCCGCCTTGCGCGCCTCCTCGGCCTGGCGCGCCTCCTCCGCGAGCCGCGCCTCCTCGGCCAGCCGCGCCTCCTCGGCCAGCCGCGCCTCCTCGGCCAGCCGCGCCTCCTCGGCCAGCCGCGCCTCCTCGGCCAGCCGCGCCTCCTCGGCGGCGACAGCGGCGGCCTGCGCCTGCTGGGCGGCGGCCTCGGCCTCCTGCCGCTGGCTGCGGTCGGCCGCCAGCGCCCCGAGCCGGTCGCCGACCTGCCCCTCGGCGACGACGGTGCTGGCGTGCTGGGCGGTGAGGCCCAGCTGGGTGGCGATGCTCACCGGCTCGGGCGCCGCGGTGGCCTGCGCGCCGGTCTGCCCGCCCACGACGACGTTCACCACGACCGCGCCGACCGCGGCGGCGGCCAGGTACATCGCCGGACGGCGCAGGCCGGCCGGGGGCGCCAGGCGGCGGGCACGACGGGAGGTCTCCTCCCCGGCGACGGGGAGGACCGTGGTGGGCAGGTCTCCGTCGGCCGGCAGGTCGTGCCCGGCGTGGTCGTGCGGGATGGCGCGTGGGGACATGAAGGAGGGGGCTCCGGGCTCTTCCGTGGCCGCCTACCGGGTTAGCTGACGGATTCGGGCGGGAAGGCGCCCTACCCGGCCGGGCGCGTGCCCGGGCGGGATTCACCCCAGTGCTTCGGTGGGTCCCCGGATCGCTGCGGACAGCGACTCGGCGGCATCCGGCGCGGGCTCCCCGGGTGGGGACGTGACGTCCGGCCGGACCTGCCCACGGTAAAGCGCTTTACGACCTCGTGACAATGCTCCGTCGCCAGTTCGTCGGGATGTGCCACGGCGCCCCTGGTCAGCGCGGTGTGATCCGTCCCGCAGGCCGCACCGGTCGCACCCGGCTCAGGGCAGGCGCCAGACCGTCGTCCGGCGGACCTCCCCGCCGTCGGCGTCCGGGACGTCGTGGGTGGCGGCCGGCAGCAGCCCTTCCCGCGGCAGGTAGGCGCGGCCCGGGTCCCCGAGCAGGACGGTGGCGCCGCGCAGCCAGTGGGCGCCCAGGTACGGCAGCACCCGGGCGGTCATCTCCCGGTCGTAGCAGACGTCGCCGGCCAGCACGACGTCCACGTCCGGTCCGTCCTCGCCCAGCACGTCGCCCACCACCTCGACCCCGGTGACCCCGTTGAGCTCGGCGTTGAGCGCGACCGCGGCGTGCGAGTACGGGTCGACGTCGCTGGCGACGACGCGCGCCGCCCCGGCGAGCCGCGCCGCCACGGCGACCAGGCCGCTCCCGGCACCGAGGTCCAGCACCCGCTTGCCGGCGACGAGCTCCGGGGTGTCCAGGACGTACCGGGCCAGGGCCTGGCCACCCGGCCAGGCCGCGGCCCAGAACGGCGGGTCCTGGCCGGCGCCGCCGGCCTCGGTCTCCATCGCCTCCCACAGGGCGACGACGTCGTCGGCGACGTGCAGCTGCACCTCGGGCACCAGGGTGGGCCGCTCGACCCGGGTGTGGGCCTGCAGGAAGGACGGCGGGACGCGATCGGGGGCGGGCACCCGGACAGTGGACACCCACGGGCCCGGCCGCGACCCGCCGGGGTGGTCAGTCCTCGCGGTCGCTCCGGACCACGGTGACGGGGCAGGGCGCGTGCCGGGTGACCTGGTCGCTGGTCGAGCCCAGCAGCAGGCCGGCGAAGCCACCGCGGCCGCGGGCACCCACCACCAGGAGGTCGGCCTGCCGGGCGGCGGCGATGAGCGCCTTCACCGGTGCGGTGTGCGCGACGTGGCAGGTGACGCCCGCGGCGCGGTCCTGGCCGAGCGCCGCGACGACGTCGGCCTCCAGGTCGGCCTGGACCGCCTTCTCGTAGTCGCTCACCGGCGGGACGTACCCCGGCGACCAGCTGGCCGGCTGGGGCGCGGTGGCGATCCGCCAGGCACGGACGACGTGCAGCGGCCACCCGGCCCGCTCGGCCAGGCCGGCCGCCCACACGAGCGCCTCCTGGGCGCACCCGGAACCGTCGTGGCCGACGACGACCCCGCCCTCGACCGCCCCGGTCGACGTCACCGCGGGCGCCACGTCCCCAGCCGCGTTGCCCATGGCCTCGTCGACCTCCGCCGCGAGCGCGTCCCGCGTGCCGTCCTGCTCGGTCACCGTGTCCTCCTGTCCGTGCCCGGCCGTCCCATGGCCCTCACCGACGACCGGGCTGCTCGCACCAGCCTGGCCCACCGGGCCGCCGGTCGCACAGAGCCGGAGGTCCCGGGTCAGCCGCCGTCCCGCACGAGGTGCACCGCGGCCTCCTCCGCCGAGGCCGCCCCGCCGTCGATGCCCTCGTCCTCGGCGTACAGCTCCGCCTCCCGGTCGACCAGGCCGTCGTCGTCGGCGTCGGCGAGCCGGCCCGCGCGGTCGTCGCCGACCTCGTCGTCGAGGAGCTCGCCGTCGGTGCCGGCGTCGTCGCCCAGACCGTCACCCTCGTCGTCGCGGTCGTCGGTCCCGCCGTCGCGGAGCTCGCGGGCCAGCCGGCCGGAGAGGCTCTCACCGGCCTCCTCCTCGCGCTCGGTGGTGCCCCAGCCGGTCGACACCCACGGCCGATCGGGCGGGGACCAGCCGGCGGTGTCGTCGTCGGTGTCCGGTTCGAGGGTGTCCGAGACCGCGGCCACGGTGGCCGGGTCGGTGCCGTCGTGGTGCGTGCGCATGGCTGCCTCCGGGGGCCGGGCGGCGCGTGACGGCGGTCAGCATCCCCCCGCGCGGCCACATTCACCAGGGTGTCGGGGACGGGCTCTCGGATCGCGCCGTCGGCCGACCTGCTCTTGACTGACCGTCGCGACCGGCGCGCGCCGGTCAGCGGATCGAGGGAACGGAGGACCGGCGTCCATGGAGCACTTCACCATCGCCACCGTCGCCGAGCAGAGTGCCGACTTCCGTCGGGTGCTGTGGACCGGCGAGCACACCCAGCTGGTGATCATGACGATCCCGCCAGGCGGGGAGATCGGCGAGGAGGTGCACGACGTCGACCAGATCCTGACCTTCGTCAGCGGCACCGCCAGGGCCAAGGTCGGTGGCCAGGAGAAGAAGGTCGCGCAGGGCGACCTGGTGGTCGTGCCGGCCGGCAAGAAGCACAACTTCGTCAACGACGGGGTCAACCCACTGGTGCTCTACACCGTCTACGGGCCGCCGGAGCACGCCGACAAGGCCGTGCACAAGACCAAGGAGGAGGCCGACGCGCTCGAGGAGGCCGGCAAGGACGAGCCGCCGTCGAACGACTGATGCCCTCGGCTGCGGGGTGTCGGGCACAGTGAGGCCGTGACCCCGCAGCCCGGCATCGTCGCGCTCGGGACGCCCGAGCACTGCTACTTGGAGTTCGACCTGGCGCCCGACCTGGCGCCCGGCCGCTCCGCGGCGGACCTGGTCCGCGGGGTGGCCGGGCTGACCGGTCCGCTCTCCTCGACCGGCGGCGTGAACGTCGTCGTCGGCTTCCGGCCCGAGTTCTGGGCCGCCGTCGCCCCGGCCGACGCGCCCGCCGACACCGCGGGCCTCGACGAGCCGATCATCGGCGCCGGGACGGGGTGCGCGACGGGCCGACCGGCTACCTCACGCCGCTGACCGGGGCGTCCGACACCTGCCCGGCGGTCGAGGCGCTCGCCCGGTTCGCCCCGCCCGAGCAGGACTGACCCCGTTCATGTTCAGCCCACCGGCCACGGGTAGGAGTGCGGCAGCAGACGTCCGACCCACCGTCCGGAGGAGCACCCGTGGCACATCCGACCGTCGCCGTCCAGCTCGTGCAGATGCTCCGCGCCGCGGGGGTGGAACGGATCTACGGCGTGGTCGGTGACTCGCTGAACCCGATCGTCGACGCCGTCCGGCACACCGACGGCATCGAGTGGGTGCACGTGGCCAACGAGGAGGGCGGCGCCTTCGCCGCGGCGGCCGAGGCGCAGGTGACCGGGCGGCTGGCGGTCTGCGCGGGTTCCTGCGGGCCGGGCAACACCCACCTGATCCAGGGGCTGTACGACGCGCACCGCAGCGGGGCGCCGGTGCTGGCGATCGCCTCGCACATCCAGTCCCAGGAGATCGGGACGGCCTTCTTCCAGGAGACCCACCCGGAGCGGACGTTCCAGGACTGCTCGTCCTGGTGCGAGGTGGTCACCCCCAAGCAGATGCCGCAGGCGCTCCGGGTGGCGATCCAGACCGCCGTCGGCGAGCAGGGTGTCTCCGTCGTTGTGCTCCCCGGTGACCTGGCCGCCGAGGAGTCCGGTGGCGAGACCGTCGAGTCGGCGATGGTGGCCCGCCCCTCCCCCGTCCGGCCGCCGGCCGAGCAGGTGCAGGCGCTGGCCGACGCGATCAACGCCGCCGGCACGGTCACGCTGTTCTGCGGCGCCGGCTGCCGGGACGCCCACGACGAGGTGATGCAGCTGGCCGAGCACGTGCTCGCCCCGGTGGGGCACGCACTGGGCGGCAAGGAGTTCATCCAGTACGACAACCCCTACGACGTCGGCATGAGCGGCCTGCTCGGCTACGGCGCGGCGCACAAGGCGACGCACGAGGCCGACCTGCTGGTGCTGCTGGGCACCGACTTCCCGTACGTGAACTTCCTGCCGCAGGCGCGGACCGCGCAGGTCGATGCGGACGCCGCCCATCTGGGGCGGCGCAGCCCCCTCGAGGTGGCCGTGCACGGCGACGTCGGGGAGACGATCCGGGCGCTGCTGCCACTGCTGGAGCGCAAGACCGACCGGAGCTTCCTGGACGGGATGCTGCGTGACCACGCGGCGTCGCTGGAGAAGGTGGTCGACGCCTACACCCACCGGGTGGAGAAGATGCGGCCGATCCACCCGGAGTACGTGGCCGCGCAGCTGGACGAGCTCGCCGCGGACGACGCGGTGTTCACCGTGGACACCGGGATGTGCAACGTGTGGGCGGCGCGCTACCTGACGCCGAACGGCCGGCGGCGGGTGATCGGGTCGTTCCGGCACGGGTCGATGGCCAACGCGCTGCCGCACGCGATCGGCGCGCAGTTCGCCGCGCCGGGGCGGCAGGTCGTGTCGATGAGCGGGGACGGCGGGCTGGCGATGCTGCTGGGTGAGCTGATCACGGCGCGGCTGCACCGGCTGCCGGTCAAGATCGTGCTGTTCAACAACGCGTCGCTCGGCATGGTGAAGCTGGAGATGATGGTCGACGGCATCCCGGACTTCGAGACCGACCACGAGCCGACGAACTTCGCGGCGATCGCGGCCGCGGTCGGCATCCGGTCGATGCGGGTGGAGGACCCCCGCGAGGTGCGGGACACCCTCGCCGCGGGGCTGGCCGAGCCGGGGCCGGTGCTGATGGAGTTCGTGACCGACCCGAACGCGCTGTCCATCCCGCCGGCGATCACCGGGGAGCAGATCCGCGGGTTCGCGGCGACCGCGTCGAAGATGGTCCTGGGCGGCGGGGTCGGGAAGATGATCGACCTGGCCCGCAGCAACCTGCGGAACGTCCCGCGGCCGTGACCCGCACCCGTCCGTGGAGGTGACCGTGGCCCGGCCGGTGCTGCTGTTCGACGGCGACTGCGGCTTCTGCCAGCGGGTGGCCGGCTGGGCGCCGCGGGTGCTGCCCGCCGACGCGGAGGTGCTGGCCTGGCAGCCGGCCGACCTGCCTGCGCTGGGCACCACGGCCGAGCGGGCGGCGCGTGAGGTGCTGTGGGTGCGGCGCTCGGGGCGGGTGGACGGCGGCGCACAGGCGGTGGCGCACGCGCTGCTGGTGAGCCGCCGGCCGCTGCCTCTGCTGGGTCTGCTGCTGGTGCTGCCGCCGGTGCGCTGGGTGGCTGCGGGCGTGTACCGGCTGGTGGCGGCAAACCGGATGCGGCTGCCGGGTGGCACGGTGGCCTGCGCGCTGCCCACGCCACCGCCGGTCCGGGACCGCGGCGCCGGCTGACGCCGGCCAGTGCGGCCGCCCACCGCCCGCACTGATGACGCGAGCGTGCGGTCAGCCGGTCGTGCAGTCAGCCGGTCGTGCGGCCGGATCGCATGGGCAGGGCGGTCGTACGGCTGACGCGCGTGTGTCAGCCGCACGTGGGCGGAGCGCGCGTGCGGTCAGGCGGCGTGGCGGCGGGGTTCGCGGACCCCGTACCAGCCGGTGAGCAGGTGACTGCGCACCGAGGCAGGCAGCGCGCCCCACCGGAGGAGGGCGGCACGGGCGGGGAGTGCGCTGGCGGCAGCGAGTTGACCCAGTTCGAGCACGCGCTCCGGGCGCGGGCAGAACGGAGTGCGCTCGTGCAGCCCCGAGGCCAGGTGATGGTCGAAGGCCGCGAGGATGTCGGCCTGGTGCTCGGGGTCGAACCACTGCGGGCTCCGCGGCGAGCCCTGCGGGACGTCCTGACGGATCACGCTGCTCTTATCGGCACGAGCCTGCGTCGCCGGGACTCGAGTGGTCGACGAAGCGCGGCACAGCAACTACCGGCACACCAGTCACACCGATTGGACGGTGACCCGGCTCGCTGACCAGAGCCGTGCACGGTCGCAGCACCTCTCCCCGCAATCTCAGAAGGGCGGCGGGTCGTCGGCGGGCTCGGTCGGTCGTGATTCGGGGCCGGCGACTGGTGGCTCGGGCCCGCCGAATCGCTCGGCGGGTTCCGGCGGAGGTGGTCGGAGGCCGGGTGGTCGGGTGGTGCGGGTGATCCCGCACGTGGTGACCTGCAGCGTGCCGTCGGGGGTCATGGCGAAGTGCCAGCCGGGGGCGTGGGTCTTGAGCCGGTGGTGGCTGCGGCACAGGCAGCAGAGGTTGGCGCAGTCGGTCTCACCGCCGCAGGCGTGGGGGACGACGTGGTCGAGGTCGGCCCACCCCACGCGCTGGCCGCAGTTGGGGAAGCGGCAGCGCCGGTCGCGGGTGGTCACGAAGGCCCGTTGCCGTGCGGTGGGCTCGTAGCGCTCGGTGGGTGGCGGCGGCCCGAGCACCGGACAGCTGCACGACGCACCCCCGTCGCCCTGCTCGGCGTCGTTCTGCTCGGCGTCACGTTGCTCGGCGTCGCTCTGCTCGCCGTTGCTGGGGCCGGGGTGGTCGGGGCAGCCCCGCTTCGCCAGCCGCGCCAGCTCGGCCGGGGTGAGGGTGGCCAGCAGTTCCCCGTCCGGGCCGGTGATCGCGAACGTGAGGGTGCCGCCCTCAGGAGCGGCGAGCCCGAGCGCGCCGACCCGGGTGAGCAGGTCGCGCAGGTGGGCGGCGGTGATCGGCAGCCCGCTCACCTCACCCGGCGTCACCCCGCCCTCCAGCGCCGCCAGCGCGGCGGTGACCGTCAGGTTCGCCGCCACCAGCGGCAGGCCGTGGTCGGCGGGGCGGCGGACCAGCGCCGACAGCACGTGGGTGCGCAGCGCCCCGATCGGCCGGTCATCCCCGTCGGACTTGAGCATCCGGGCCAACTGGTCGAGCAGATCGTGGCACTCGGCGGCCTCGTCGGCCGGCAGGTCCGCGGCCAGCACCGCCCGCCCATCAGCAGCCGAGGGATAGACGTACACGTCGGCGGCCTTCTCCGCCTCCGCCCGGCGCTCCTCGGCCGCGGCCGAATCGAACCGCAGCATGAGTTCGGTGGCGCGCTTGCCCAGCCCGGTCACCGACAGGTCCCGGGCCTCACCCAGCAGCGCGTCCTCCACCCGGCCGGCGACCTCGGCGCTGGTGTGCTGCAACGCGTCGGCCAGCTGCTGGGCGCGGCGCTCGTCGAGCTCCCCGGCCCGCAGCGCGGCGAACGTGGCCGGCAGCTTCCGCGCCCAGGTCAACGCCCGGGTCAGCCGGATCGCCGCCGTCCCCCGCCCCACGTTGAGCACCGTGGCCAGCTCGGCGGTGAAGAACTCACTCACCTCACCCTCGGCCGGCTGCGCCGTCCACCCCGCCCGCCGCGCACCCGGATGATCCGGCGGCGGATCAGCCGACCCCGGACGGTCAGCCGCCAGGGCGAGGATGAGCTCGGCTTCGTGCGCGGTGTCCTGCGCGCGGCGCCGCTGCACCCGCTGCAACTCCTCGGCCAACTCCTCATCACTCAGCCACGCCGCCGGCAGCCGGGACGGCTCGACAGGGTGCTCCACCACCCAGTCGAGCAACACCCCCTCGACCACGCTCGACCCACGCCTCCGCGACATGAACCGAACATAGGTTCGACCACCGACAGTTCCGGCGGCACGCGCAGGCCGCTCGCCCCAGGATCTGGCCGCTACAGCCCGCCGGCCACCCGCAGCACCGCACCCGTGCAGTAGGACGCCTCCGGGGACAGCAACCAGGCGACCGCCGGCGCGATCTCGTCGGGCCGCCCGGCCCGTCCGAGCGGCACCCGGCCGACCACGCGGGCGGGCCGGCCGGGATCCCCCGCACCGGCGTGGATGCCGGTCTCCACCAGTCCGGGCGCGACGGCGTTGACGCGCACGCCGTCGTCCGCCAGCTCTTTCGCCAGGCCGACGACCAGCGCGTCGACCCCGGCCTTGGCGGCGGCGTAGTGCACGTACTCGTGGGGTGACCCCAGCGTCGCCGCGCTGGAGGAGACCGCGACGATCGCACCGCCCGGCCCTCCGCGCCGCCGTGACATGGTCCGGGCCGCCTGGCGGGCGCACAGCACGACGCCGAGCAGGTTGACGTCGAGCACCTGCCGGACGACGTCCACCGGGGTGTCGGCCAGGTCGCCGAGGTGCGCGGTCACCCCGGCGTTGGCGACCAGCCCGGTCACCGGGCCGAGCTCGGCGGCGGCCGTGGCGAAGAGCGCGTCGACGTCGGCCGGCTCGCTGACGTCGGCCCGGACGGCCACCGCCCGCGCGCCGGCCCTGCGTGCACCGGCGACCACCTGCTCGGCACTGCTCTCGTCGGCCCGGTAGCCGACGGCGACGTCGTGGCCGTCGCGCGCCAGCCGGGCGACCACGGCAGCGCCGATGCCCCGCCCTCCACCGGTGACGACGGTGACCGGACGGGACGGCGACTCGGCGGGGATGCTCACGGCGGTGATCCTCGGTCCTGTCACCCCCCGACGGCAGACTCGGGGGTGTGGAGCACTTCCCCGACAACCCGGTGTCGAGCAGCGTGGCACCCGACAACGCGGCGTCGGACAGCGCGCCGGAGGACGACAGCCGGCCGCACGCGGTGGTCGCCCGGCTGCGTCCGCTGCTGCTCGCGGTGCAGGAGGCGCTGTCCGCGGGCATCGCGGTCAGCCGGCGGATCCACGCCGAGCACGGGTGGCAGCCCTCGGCCGACCGGCACCTGGACCACCAGCTGGTCCGCCGGGAGGCGATGGAGCGGCTGCGGCCCTTCGGTGCGCACCTGGAGGACGGTCCGCTCAGCGGCCAGCTGGACCTGCTCGACCTGGGCACCGACAACCTCGGCCTGCCGATGAGCGGCCTGATCCTGCACACCCCCACCGACGTGCTGCGCGTCTGGCACTCCGACGACGGCGAGCTCCCGGCCGCCGACACCCAGGGGCTGCGGGCCTTCTACCGGCAGCGGCCGGTGCTGCAGACCCAGCTGGCCCTCGACGACCCGCCCGAGGCCGCTCCCGCCCGCTCGCACCTGGCGCTGCTGTGGGCCGACGGCCGGTTGCCGGGCGGCGGACCGGGGCTCATCCGGCTCGACCTGGTCCGGCCCCGGGGCACGATCGGCCGGCGGGTCGACGTCGACTGGCACGTGGGCCTGCTCGACCGGCTCGCCGCCCGCGCGGCCTGACCGGCCCGGCCGCGCGCCGCCGCGACACGGCGGGACCCCGGACGGGCCGCACGGCGGCCGAGCCCCCAGAATGGCCGGGTGCACAGAGGCAGGAACGTCGACCCAGAGATCGCCCGCTCGTGGCTGCTCGTCAACGGCGCCCGCAAGGAGCTGTTCGACGAGGCGCACGACTCCCGCGCCGACCAGATCGTCCTCGACATCGAGGACGCGGTCGACCCGGCCCGCAAGCCAGAGGCCCGCGCCGACGTCGTCGAGTGGCTCTCCAGCGGCGAGAAGCGCGCGTGGGTGCGGATCAACGACCACTCGACCCCCTTCTGGGCCGACGACGTCGCCGAGCTGGCCGGGCTGCCCGGCCTGAACGGCGTCATGCTGGCCAAGACCGAGGCCGCCGAGCACGTCACGGAGACCTACGACCGGCTCGGCGGGAAGACCCCGGTGCTCGCGCTGGTCGAGTCCGCGCTGGGCATCGAGGAGGCGGTCAACATCGCCCGCGCCCGCGGCGCGTTCCGGCTGGCGTTCGGCAGTGGCGACTACCGCCGCGACACCGGCACCAGCGCCGACGACCTGGCGATGGCCTACCCCCGCTCCCGCCTGGTCGTGGCCAGCCGGGTGGGCGGCCTGCCCGGCCCGATCGACGGGCCGACGGTGAGCACCAGCCACCCGATCCTGCGCGAGCAGTCCGCGACCACCGTCTCACTGGGCCTCACCGGCAAGCTGTGCCTGCAGATGGACCAGCTGCCGGTGATCAACGAGGTCATCAGCCCGACGCCGTCCGACGTCGCCTGGGCGCGGGACTTCCTGGCCGATTTCGACGCCCGCGGCCAGGTCATCCGCGACGGCAGCGACCTCCCCCGGCTCGGTCGGGCCCGCAAGATCGAGAAGCTGGCCACCGCCTTCGGCGTCCAGCCGATCTGACGCGCCGGCGCGACCGACCGACGGCCCCCACCCACCGGGTGGGGGCCGTCGTGCGTTCAGAGGCGGGTACCGACGACGACGGTCGCGTCGAGGTCCTCGTCGTGCAGCACGGTGGTGCGCAGCCCGCCGGCGGCCACCGCGGCCTCGGTGACCGCAGCCTGCTCCTCGCTGGTCTCGATGAGCAGTGATCCGCCGAGCGAGAGCCACCCGCCCGCGCCGGCCGCGACCCGGCGGTGCACCGCGACGCCGTCCGGTCCGCCGTCCAGCGCGACCCGGGCCTCGTGCTCGCGCGCCTCGCGCGGCATCAGCGCGATCGCGTCCGTCGGCACGTAGGGGGCGTTGACCACCAGCACGTCCACCTGCCCGCGCAGCGACCACGGGAGGGCGTCGAACAGGTCGCCCTGCCGCACCCACGCGCCGAGCGGGGCCAGGTTCCGGCGGGCGCAGGCGACCGCCACGGGGTCGATGTCGGCCGCGTGCAGCCGCACCGCGCCGACGGCGACCGCCACGGCCAGCCCGACCGCGCCGGTGCCGCAGCACAGGTCGACGACGACGCTGCCCCGCCCGGCCCGGGCCACCGCCTCGGCCGCCAGGAACTCGGTGCGGCGGCGCGGGACGAACACCCCCGGCGCCACGGCCACCCGCAGGCCGCAGAACCCGGCCCAGCCCAGCACCTGCTCCAGCGGCTCGCCGGCCACCCGCCGGGTCACCAGCTGCTCCAGGTGCCGGGGGCCGTCCGCGGCCTCGGCCAGCAGCTCCGCCTCGTCCTCGGCGAACACGCACCCGGCCGTGCGCAGTCGAGTCACCACGGTCGCGTGCGTGGTCGGTTCGGGAGACGACATCAGGTCGTCAGTGTGCGCCTGTCCCCGGCGACCGCATCGGGTCGATACGGTTCCGCCGACGAGCGGGAGGAGGGGCGCGTGGACCAGCGGGGCACCGCCTTCCCGGCGCTCGTCGCCGACGCCGAGCCCGACCTGCTCGGCACCGCGTTGCTGCTGACCGGGAGCCGGTCCGCGGCCCGCGAGCTCCTCGTCGTTGCGCTGGCCCGCACCCACCGCCGGTGGCGCCACCTGGGATCACCGGGCGAGGCGCGGGAGCAGACCCGCGACGCGCTGGTCCGGGCCTCGCTGCGGGGAACCGGGAGCGGCGACGCGATCGTGGTCGACGCCGACGGCGACCACCACCTCGCCGACGCCGACCGGACGTGGCTGCAGGCGCTCGCCGCCCTCGACCCGCGCACCCGGGCGGTCGCGGTGCTGCGGCTGCACGAGCAGCTCGACGAGCAGGCGGTCGCGGCGCTGCTGAGCTGCTCGACCACCGACGTCGCGGACGCGCTCGCCGAGACGCTGGCCGTCCTCGGGCCGCTGCTCGCGGACGCGGAGGCCGCACCGGGCGGCGCCCCCGCGGCGCCCGGACCCGCACCGACGCCCACGCCGGGACCAGCCGCGGTCACCCGCGCACCCGCGGACGCCGACGCGCTGGAGCCCGACCCGGACGACGACCCGGACGCGGTCTATCGCCGGCCCGCCACCTCACCGCCACCACGCGCACCCCGGCCACGACCGGCGCCGCTCCCTGTCCCCGTGCCGGTGCCGACCGAACCCGACCATCCACCGGCCGACGAGGACCCCGACGCGATCTACCGGCGGCCGTCGTGACGACCCCGGTCGAGCAGGCCGTCGCCGCCCGGCTGCGCGAGCTCACCGCCCTGGCCGATCCGCCGGACGGCCCGAGCACCGTGGCCAGGGCGGCCGCGCTGGCCCGGGGGCGTCGCCGCCGAGCGGTCGCGTGGTGCGCCGGTGCCGTGGCCGTCGTCCTGCTGGCCACCGGCGCGTCGTTCGCCGGGACGACGGCCACGGCACCGGGCACCGACGGGGCACCCCGGGCCTCGGTCGTCACCCCGCCTCCCGCCCTCTACGACGCGCCGGTGCGCGGCTCCCTCGCCGACGACGAGGAGTTCCTGGCGGCGGTGGCCGCGCTCGACTGGCACCTCGACGTCGGGCTGGACGGCATCTCCTACGGCGGGGAGGCGCCGGCGCCGGAGCCGGGCACCCAGCGCGTGGTGTACGCCGGCGACGTGCCCGGGGGGCACCGCTGGGTCGTGGTGATCGCCCGCGCCGGAGCGCAGTGGACCTGGGCGTGGTTCACCGGCCCCCGGGGAGCCGAGCCCGCCGAGCTGACGCCCACCGTCACGTCGATGCCGATCACCGGCCGCGAGCGGCTGGCGCTCATGGACGCCTCCGCGGACACCGGGCCGCTGCTCGTCCTGGCCGAGCCCGGCGCGGTGGCGGAGTACTCCCCCAGCCTGGACCGTGCGCCCGACGGCGACCTGGTCCGCGACTTCGACCCGCTGCCGGTGGTCGACGGGGTACCGCTGGGCGTGGTGACGACGCCCATCACCTGGGGCGCCGGCGAGGTGCGGATGAGCGCGGGCGAGCTGCCCGTCTACCCGTTCACCACCGGCGAGGAGCCGCGGTACCTGGAGTTCCCGACCGGCCCGATCGACGGCACCGACCTCCCGCCGTGCCTCGAGCAACTCGGGGTCGACGTCCAGCTGTCCCCCGACGGCCACCTGGAGGGCTGGGGCGACTCGCCCCCCGGCGAGCTGAGCAGCGCCGAGCAGGCGGCCCGGGAGGAGCAGATCGCCGCCTGCTTCCGCACCGCCACCGGGGAGGGCTGACCCGGCGGGTTCGCCCACGCGCACCGGGGTACCGCTCGCCCGCCCACCACCGTGAGGGAGAGCGATGACCGCAGAGCAGTCCCCCGGCGAGGCGACCGGGCAGCCCACCGGTCGGCTGGCGTCGAGCACCCGATCCACCCTGCTGGGCGCGATGTTCCTGATGGCCACCTCGGCCATCGGCCCCGGCTTCATCACCCAGACCACGACCTTCACGGTGCAGCTGGGCGCCGCGTTCGCGTTCGCCATCGTCATCTCGATCCTGATCGACATCGCGCTCCAGCTGAACGTCTGGCGGGTCATCGGCGTCAGCGGGCGGCGGGCCCAGGAGCTGGGCAACCTGGTCGCCCCCGGCCTGGGCTGGGTGATGGCCGCCTTCCTGCTGATCGGCGGGCTGGTGTTCAACATCGGCAACGTCAGCGGCGCGGGGCTGGGCACCGACGCGATGCTGGGGCTCGACCCGAAGATCGGCGGTGCGCTCTCCGCGCTGATCGCCATCGGCATCTTCCTGAGCAGGCGGGCCGGGGTCGCGGTCGACCGGATCGTCGTCGCCCTCGGGCTGGTGATGATCGTGCTGACCACCTACGTCGCCATCACCTCCGGCCCGCCGGTGGGCCAGGCGCTGCGCAACGTGGTGCTCCCCGAGGAGATCGACGTCCTGGCGATCACCACGCTGGTCGGCGGCACCATCGGCGGCTACATCGTCTACGCCGGCGCCCACCGGCTGCTCGACTCGGGCGTGTCCGGCCCCGGGCGGGTCCGGGACATCACCCGCGGCTCGGTCACCGGCATCCTGATCACCGCGATCATGCGGATCGTCCTGTTCCTGGCGATCCTCGGCGTGGTCACCGGGGGCGCCGCGCTCGACCCGGCGAACCAGGCCGCGTCGGCGTTCGGGCAGGCCGCCGGCGAGGTGGGGCTGCGGGTGTTCGGCATCGTGCTGTGGGCCGCGGCGATCACCAGCGTCATCGGGGCCTCGTACACCTCGGTGTCCTTCGTGACCTCCCGGACGAGGACCTCCGACCGCACCCGCTCGCTGCTGGTCGTCGGCTTCATCGCCGTCACCTCGCTGGTCTACGTGCTGATCGGCACCGCGCCGACCACGCTGCTGGTCTTCGCCGGGGCGTTCAACGGCCTGCTCCTGCCGATCGGCATCGCCGTGCTGCTCTGGGTGGCCACCCGCCGCACCGACCTGCTCAACGGCTACCGCTACCCGCGCTGGCTGCTGGCCATCGGCTGGGTCGCCTGGCTGGTCACCCTGTACCTGGCGGTCAACTCGGTCCGCCCGGTGATCGACCTGTTCGCGTGAGGGAGGGTGGACCCATGACCGCTGTGGACCTGAACTCCGACCTCGGTGAGGGCTTCGGCCAGTGGGCGCTCGGCGACGACGACGCGCTGCTGGGCGTCGTCACCAGTGCCAACGTCGCCTGCGGCTTCCACGCCGGCGACGCGACGATCATGCGGCGCGTCTGCGCGCGGGCCGTCGAGTCCGGCGTCGCGATCGGCGCCCAGGTCGGCTACCGCGACCTGCCGGGCTTCGGCCGGCGGTTCATCGACGTGGAGGCCGAGGCGCTGACCCCCGACGTCGTCTACCAGATCGGTGCGCTTGAGGGCTTCGCCCGGATCGCGGGCGACCGGGTGCGCTACGTCAAGCCGCACGGCGCGCTCTACAACGCGATCGTGCACCACGAGGAGCAGGCGGCGGCGGTGGTCGCCGCCGTCGTCGCCTACGACCGGGAGCTGCCGGTGCTCGGGCTGCCCGGCTCGGCGTGGCTCCGGCTGGCGGCCGAGGCCGGGCTCACCGTGGTGCACGAGGCGTTCGCCGACCGCGCGTACACCCCGGAGGGCACGCTGGTCTCCCGCCGGCTGCCCGGCGCGGTGCTGCACGACCCGGCCGAGATCGCCGCCCGGTGCGTGGCGATGGCCACCGGCGAACCGATCCGGGACGTCGAGGGCGGCGAGCTGACGCTGCGGCCGGAGTCGATCTGCGTGCACGGCGACACCCCCGGCGCGGTGGAGATCGCCCGGCAGGTCCGCGCCGCGCTGGCGGACGCCGGCGTGGAGCCGTCGGCGTTCGCGGCGTGATGCGCCTGCTGCCCAGCGGCAGCGCCGCCCTGCTGGTCGAGCTGGACGGGCTGGACGACGTCCTCGCGCTGTACGCCGCGCTCAGCGCCGACCCGCCCTCCGGGGTGGTCGACGTCGTCCCGGCCGCGCGCACCGTCCTGCTGGTGACCGACCCGGCGCAGACCTCCTTGGCCGCGGTGGCCGCGGCGGTGCGGGCGACTCCCCCGCGGCCGGACACCCAGGTCGCCGGGGAGACCGTCGAGCTGCCGGTGCACTACGACGGCGCCGACCTCGCCGAGGCCGCCGGCCTGCTCGGGCTCACCCCGGCCGGCCTGGTCGAACGGCACACCGGCGCCGAGTGGACGGTGGCCTTCTGCGGCTTCGCCCCCGGCTTCGGCTACCTCACCCAGCCCGGCGGCCAGTGGGACGTGCCCCGCCGGGCGACCCCGCGCACCAGGGTGCCGCCGGGCTCTGTCGCGCTGGCCGGGGAGTTCAGCGGCGTCTACCCGCGCGAGTCCCCCGGTGGCTGGCAGCTGATCGGGCGCACCGACGTCGCGGTGTTCGACCTGGACCGCGACCCGGCGGCGCTGCTCCGGCCGGGCACCCGGGTGCGCTTCGTCGAGGTGGGACCGTGAGCCGCGCGCTGACCGTGCTGGCCACCGGGGCGCTGACCACGGTGCAGGACGGCGGCCGGGTCGGGCAGGCGGCGCTGGGCGTCGGCCGCTCCGGCGCCTGCGACCGGGCGTCGGCCGCACTGGCCAACCGGCTGGTGGGCAACCGCACCGACGCCGCGGTGCTGGAGGTGACCCTCGGCGGGCTCGCCGTCCGCGCGGAGGCCGACCTGCTCGTGGTCACCACCGGCGCGCGCTGCCCCGGCGCCCCGCACGACGCCCCGACCCTGCTCCGCGCCGGCAGCGAGCTGCGGCTGGGCACACCGTCCAGCGGGCTGCGCACCTACCTGGGCGTCCGCGGCGGCATCGACGTCCCGCCGGTGCTCGGCTCCCGGGCCACCGACCTGCTGGCCGGGCTCGGCCCCGCGGTGGTCGCCGCCGGCGACGTGCTCCCGGTCGGCGAGCCGGTCGACCCGGCGCCCGGCGTCGACCTGGCCCCGGTGCCCGATCCGCCGGACGGCGAGGTCACGGTCACCGTGCTGCCCGGGCCGCGGCAGGACTGGTTCGGCGACGCCGGCTGGGCCGCGCTCACCGGGCAGTCGTGGACGGTGACCAGCGAGAGCAACCGGGTGGGGCTGCGGCTGGACGGTGCCCCGCTGGAGCGGCTGCGCACCGGGGAGCTGCCCAGCGAGGGGATGGTGCGGGGAGCGCTGCAGGTGCCGCCGTCCGGGCTGCCGGTGCTGTTCCTGGCCGACCACCCGGTGACCGGCGGCTACCCGGTGATCGGCTACGTCACCGACGCCGACGTCGACCGCTGCGCCCAGCTCCGCCCCGGCCAGTCGCTGCGGTTGCACCCTGCCGCACACTCGTCCCCGTGATCGACGAGGACGTGCAGCTGCTCGGCCGGGCCGGCGGCCCGCACGGCGAGGTGGCGCTGCGCCGGCGCACCGGCGACGACGGCGTCGCGCACCTGGAGTTGATCGTCGACGGCGTGTTCGCGATGGACGACGTCGACACCTCCACCGAGCGGGCGCTGGCCACCGAGGCGCTGGCCCGCTGCGCCGGCGGGGAGCTGCGGGTGCTGGTCGGCGGACTGGGGCTGGGCTGGACGGCGGCCACCGTGCTGGCCGAACCGCGCGTCGGCGCCGTCGACGTGGTCGAGCTGCAGCCGGCGCTGGTCGGCTGGGCGGGCGGCGGGCTGCTCCCCGCGCTGCCCGACGACCCGCGGCTCCGGCTGCACACCGCCGACGTCGCCGCGCACCTGGCCAACCACCCCGGGAGGTACGACGCGGTGCTGCTCGACGTCGACAACGGCCCGGCGTTCCTGGTGCACCAGGGCAACGCCGGGCTCTACGAGGGGCCGGGGCTCACCCGCGCGCTGGGCGCCCTGCGGCCCGGTGGGGTGCTGGCCATCTGGGCGAGCGACCCGGTGCCCGAGCTGGCCGACCGGCTGCGGAGGCTGCCCGGGGCCACCGCCGTCGAACACCTCGTGCTCCCGGTCGAGCGCGACGGCCGGGCCTTCGACCACGCGATCGCGATCGCCCGGCGCGCCGGAGGCCGGTCGTGACGAACAAGGGCAGCGCGGAGAGCTCCCGGCTCCCACTGTGGGTCGGCCCCCTGGTCAGCGGGGTCGTGGCGGCGGGCGCGGCCGTGGGGCTGACCATGATCCGGCCCTCCGGCGGCTGGCTCACGCGGCTGTGGCCCGGCGACCAGGCCGCGGCGTCCACGCTGTTCCAGGTGGTCGCCACCGCGGTGGTCACCATCACGACCCTGACGTTCAGCCTCACCGTGGTGGCGCTGCAGCTGGCCAGCCAGCAGTTCTCCCCGCGGCTGCTGCGCGAGGTCACCCAGGACCGGATCTCCAAGGGCGTGCTGGCGACCCTCACCGGGGCGTTCGTGTTCAGCATCGTGGCGATCCGGCAGCTCAGCAGCTCCTCGCCGGTGCCGGTGGTGAGCGCGCTGGTCGCGCTGCTGCTGGGCATCGCCGCGTTCGCCGCGGGCCTGACGTTCATCTCGCACATGACCCGGCTGCTGCGGGTGGACACCCTCATGCTCAAGGTGCACGACGAGACGAAGCGGGCACTCGCCACCTTCTACCCGGACTACGACGAGCCGCTCGACGACCCCGAGCAGCTGCACCTCGACCAGGCCACCGGCCGGCTGGTCGCCGCCACCGCCAGCGGCTACGTGCGCAGCATCGACGTGGACCGGCTGGTCAAGGTGGCGCGGGAGCACGACGCGGTGGTGCGGATCGAGACCCGCCCCGGTGACCACGTGGTCCGGCGGACCCCGGTCGCCACCGTCTGGTCGCGGCGGGGTGGCGAGGTGCCCGACGAGCTGGCCGACGCCGTGGTCACCACCATCGACCTGGGCTACGAGCGGACGCTGGACCAGGATGCCGGCTTCGGCTTCCGGCAGCTCGAGGACATCGCGGTCAAGGCGGTGTCGCCCAGCATCAACGACCCGGTCACCGCGGCCACCGCGCTGGGGCACCTGGGCGACCTGCTGTCCCGGGTCGTCGGCCGCCACCTGGGCGCGAGCGTGCACCGCGACGCCGACGGCGTGGGCCGCGCCGTCGTCCCCGACCGGGACCTGCGCTACTACCTGGAGCTGTCCTGCGGGCAGCTGCGCCGCTACGGCGGCGACGAGCCCACGGTGCTGACCTCGATCCTGCAGATGCTGCGCGACGTGGCCGTCTCCTGCCGGGACGACGAGCAGCGGGCCGAGATCGCCCGCGCGGCGGACGACGCCGTGGTGCAGCTGCCCGAGCAGGCGGCCGGGGACGACGCCGAGGCGGTGCGCGACATGCGCCGGCGGGTGCAGCTCGCGCTGGACGGCGACCTCGTCGGCGCCTTCGCCGACCGGGCCGGGGAGACCCGCTCGATCTGACCCGGGCTCAGCGCCGGCCAGCCGCGCTCCGTCGTCGGCCGGTGGCACTCATTCGTCGGCCGGTGGCTGGTAGGCCGAGCGGCCGCGCAGCCGGGCCCCGACCGCGATGTGCAGCGGGGCGATGACGACGCCGTCCCGGGCCAGCCGGGCGCGCAGCGCCTTGCGGTGCCGCAGGACGCCGACCAGCCCGACCGCCCAGAAGACGTACTGCACGGAGAACGCGGCCCGGAAGGCGTCCCGGCTGTAGTCGGTGGTGCCGCCGGGCGTGAGCAGGTCGAGCACCGCGCCGATGGCCAGGATGGTCAGCAGCGAGGCGACGAACCCGCCGACGTTGACGACCCCGCTGGCGCTGCCCGCGCGCTCGACCGGGTTCTCGGTGCGGGCGTAGTCGAAGCCGATCATCGAGCCCGGGCCGTTGGTGCCGAGCACGAGCACCAGGACGACGAGCAGCCACAGCGGCGCCCGCCCCGGCCAGAGCAGCACGACGGTCCAGGTGACCGCGGTGGCGCCGAGGATGCCGAAGACCAGCACCGAGCGGCGCATCGGCCAGCGGCCCACCAGCCGGCCCAGGAACGGGCCGAAGCCCATCCCGATCAGCACCAGCAGGGTGAGCAGGGTGGCCGCCGTTCCGTCGCTGAGCCCCTCGCCGACGGTGAGGAACGGGAAGCCCCACAGCAGCGCGAACACGGTGCCGGAGAACTGGGTGACCAGGTGGGTGTACATCCCGATCCGGGTGCCCGGCTCCCGCCAGGTGGCCACCAGGTTGGCGCGCACCTGGCCCAGCCCGACCTGGGTGGCCACCGGGGTGCCGGGCGGGGCGTCGGAGAGCGCGACCAGCACCAGCACCGCGGCGAGCACCCCGACCGCGGAGGCGCCGAGGAACGTGGCCGGCCAGGAGGTGTCGCGCAGCAGCGCGACCAGCGGGTACGCGGCGACGATCTGGCCGATCTGCCCGAGGATGCCGGTCAGCTGGGTGATCACCGGGACGGTGCGGCCGGTGAACCACAGCTGCACGACCCGCAGCACGCTGATGAAGGTCATCGCGTCGCCGGCGCCGACCAGCACCCGGGCGGCGACCGCGGTCGGCACGTCGGTGGCCAGCGCGAGGACGGCCTGCCCGGCGGACATGGTCAGCGCACCGGCGACGATCATCGCCCGGGAGCCGAACCGGTCCAGCGCCACGCCCACCGGCACCTGCAGGCCGGCGTAGACGGCCAGCTGAAGCACCAGGAACAGCGAGACCGCCGAGGCTCCGGCGTCGAACCGCTCCTGCGCCTGCACGCCGGCCACGCCGAGCGACCCGCGGTGGAAGATCGCCACCGCGTAGGCCAGCAGCCCCACGCCCCACACCAGGTAGGCCCGCCTCGGGGTGCGGGCGGCCGGGGCGGGGGCGGTGGTCACGTCCCAGAACGACACCACAGCGGCGCCCGGCGTTCCAACCGGGCGCGGTGAGATGGCCCACCAGGAGTCTCCGTCGAGCCGGGTCGGGCCGTCGCCCGTCCGGGTCGAGCCGCGTCAGCCGAGGTGGAGCCGCGGCACGGCGCGGCTCCACCTCAGGTCACGCGGGTCGAGCCGTCGCCCGTCCGGGTTGAGCCGCGCCGACGACCGCCTTCACCCGCCGGCGAGCACCGCCCAGCCGTGCGGCTCGAGCCGGACGCCGTCCCGCTGGACCTGCCCGGCGCCGGCCAGCAGCGCGCCGGCGCCCGGTGCGGGCACCAGCGCGGGGGTGTCGGCGAGGTTGAGGACCACCACCAGCCGTTCGCCGTCGGCGCTGCTGACGTAGCTCAGCTGGGTGTTGTCCCGGTGCAGCACCTCGGTGCGCGCCGCGTGCAGCCAGCGGTGCCGGCGGCGCAGCCCGATCAGCTCCTGGTGCAGCCGGAACGTCGGCTCCCCGAACGGGGCCAGGTCCGCGGGCGTCGCCGGGAAGGGCGGGCGGACCGCGTCGTCCCCGCCGGCGCGGTCCTCCTTCACGCCGGTGAACGCCTGCTCGTCACCGGCGTACACCGACGGCGTCCCGCCGACGGTGAACAGCACCACCAGCGCGTGCGCCAGGTGCCGGGGGTCGGTGAGCCGGCTGGCGATCCGGGTGACGTCGTGGTTGCCGACGAAGGTCAGCGGCACGAAGGTGCCCAGGAACTCGTCGTGCCGGCCCAGCGCGTGCGCGAGCTCGTGCAGGTTGCCGTCGTTGAGCGAGCTCCAGATCGCCTTCCACAGCTCGTACTGGGTCACCGAGTCCATCCCGGACCCGCGGACGATCCCGGCGTAGTCGCCGTGGATGACCTCGCCGACGACGTACGCGTCCGGGTGCCGCTCGCGCACCCGGGGCAGCACGCCGGCCCAGAACGACGGCGGGACGGCGTAGGCGGCGTCCAGCCGCCAGCCGTCGACGCCGCGGTCCAGCCAGTGCGTCATCACGTCGGTGACCAGGTCGGCCACGGCCGGGGCGGAGTGGTCCAGGGCGACCAGCTGCCCGTGCCCCTCGAAGGTGTCGTACTCGGGCTCCGCGCCCGGGCCGTGCGGCCAGCGCAACCGGAACATCCCGGCGGTGGGCGCGTCCGGCCCCTGCTCCAGGACCGCCCGGAACGCCGGGTGCCCGCGGCCGACGTGGTTGAACACGCCGTCCAGCAGGACCCGCAGCCCACGGTCGCGGCAGGCGGCGACCAGCGCGTCGAAGTCGGCGTCGTCGCCCAGCCGCGGGTCGACCCGCCGGTGGTCCTCGGTGTCGTAGCCGTGCGTGCCGCTGGCGAACACCGGCCCGAGCGCCAGCCCGTTCAGGCCGAGCTCGACGGCGTAGTCCAGCCAGTCGACCAGCCGGGGCAGCCGGTGCCGCACGACGTCGTCGCCCCGTTCCTGCTCGGCCCCCACGAAGCCCAGCGGATAGACGTGCCACCACACCGCGTCCTGCACCCAGCCGGGCATCGCACCTCCCCCTCGTCGGCGCCCCACGTTACCGACGGGTACCTCCGCTGGCCGGAAGCCCCCGGCCCGGCACGGCCGCCCGGGGTTAGCGTCCAGTTCCGTGACACAACCAGCCGCCCGCACCAGCACGGCCGCCGCGGGCAGCGCTCCCCCGGCGCTGGTCCCGGTGCTCATCTACCTGGCGATGCTGGTCGCGGTGATCAGCAGCCTGGGCGCGCCGCTGATCCCCGCCATCGCCGAGGCCAACGACGTCTCGGTCACCAGCGCGCAGTGGGCGCTGACGGTGACCCTGGTGGTCGGCGCGGTCGCCAGCCCGGTGATCGGGCGGCTGGGCGACGGACGGCACCGCCGCACCGTGGTGCTCGTCGTCCTCTCCGTGGTGGTGCTCGGCAGCGTGCTCGCCGCCCTGCCGCTGGGGCTGGGCTGGCTGATCGCCGGCCGCGCCCTGCAGGGGCTCGGACTGGCCGTCACCCCGCTGGCGATCGCCACCGCCCGCTCGGCGCTGCCCCCGGACCGGGCCCGCTCGACCGCGGCGGCGCTGTCGGTGACGGTCGCCGCGGGCCTGGGCCTGGGCTACCCGCTGACCGGGCTGATCGCGGAGCTGGGCGGGGTGCACGCGGCGTTCTGGTTCGGCGCCGCCGCCAGCGCGGTCGCCCTCGTCGCCGCCGCGGTGGTCTACCCGCGCCCGCCGGCGACGGCCGGCCGCCACCTCGACCTGCTCGGCGCCGTCCTGCTGGGCGTGGGCCTGACCGCCGGGCTCCTCGCGCTCGGTGAGGGCGAGGACTGGGGCTGGAGCTCGCCCGCCGTCCTCGGGCTCGTCGCGCTGTCGCTCGCCGCCCTGGCCGGCTGGGCGTGGTGGCAGCTGCACGCCGACGCCCCGCTGGTCGACCTGCGGCTGGCCCGCGGGCGCACCGCCGCCACCGCGCACGTCGGCGCCCTCCTGATCGGGCTGGCCAACTACCTGCTGCTGTCCTCCGTGCCCCGGCTGGCGCAGACCCCGGAGTCCACCGGCTACGGGTTCGGCTCCTCGATCGTCGTCGCCGGGCTGATCCTGCTGCCCTTCTCGGTGGCGAGCTTCGCCGCCGGGTGGGTGGCCCGCCCGCTGGACCGGCTGGTCGGCGCCCGCTGGGTGCTGCCGATCGGCGCGCTGGTGCTAGCCGTCGGGGAGCTGCTGGTCGGTTTCGCCCGCACCGACCTGTGGCAGCTCTTCGCGGCCATGGCCGTCGCCGGCCTGGGCGTGGGGACGACGTTCGCCGCGCTGCCCGGGCTGATCGTCACCGCCGTCCCCGCCGGGGAGACCGGCAGCGCCATGGGGCTCAACCAGGTCATGCGCTACATCGGCTTCGCCGTCGGCAGCGCGCTGAGCGCGACCGTGCTGGAGATCGCCACCCCCGCCGGCGCCGCGTACCCGACCACCGGCGGGTACACCGGGGTGGCGGTGATCGGCTGCGGCGCCTGCCTGCTGCTCGTGGTGCTCACCGTCGCGCTCGGCCGGCGCGCCCCCGCGCTCGCGCGACGCTCCCGGCGGGTCTCCAGGGAGGTGTAGAGCACCGGCACGAGCAGCAGGGTGAGCAGCGTGGAGCTGATCAGCCCACCGATCACCACCAGCGCCAGGGGCTGGGAGATGAACACCCCGCCGCCGGTGACGCCGATCGCCATCGGGGTCAGCGCCAGCACGGTGGCGGCCGCGGTCATCACGATCGGCCGCAGCCGCTGGCGGGCGCCCTCGGTGACCGCCTCGGCCAGCGGCCGGCCGCGCTCGCGGTACTGGTTGACCAGGTCGATCAGCACGATCGCGTTGGTCACCACGATGCCGATCAGCATCAGCACACCGATCAGCGCCGGGACGCCCAGCGGGGTGCCGGTGACCAGCAGCATGAGCAGTGCACCGGTGGCGGCGAACGGCACCGAGACGAGCAGGATGAACGGCTGGGCGAGGCTGCGGAAGGTCGCGACCATGACCAGGTAGACGATCACCACCGCGATCACCAGCGCCAGGCCCAGGTCGGCGAAGGCCTCGCTCTGGTCGGCGGCGACGCCGCCGATCGACACCTCGGCACCGGCCGGCAGGACCAGCCCGTCGATCGCCGCCTGCAGCTCGGCGGTGAGCGCGCCGAGGTCGGCGTCGGCCGGGGTCGCCGAGACCGTCGCGCTGCGCTCGCCGTCGACCCGGGTGATCGAGCTGGGCGCCTGCGTCTCCTCGACGGTCGCCAGCGAGGTCAGCGGCACCAGACCCCCGGCCGTCGGCAGCACCACCGCGCGGAGCTGCTCGACGGTCCCCGGCGCCTGCACCGGCTCGAGGTAGACCGGGGTGCCGGCGTCGTCGACGTCGATCTCCCCGAGCGGGACAGCGGTGGTCAGCCCCGCCAGGGTGCGGGTCACCTGCGCCTGGGTCAGCCCGGCCTCCGCCGCTGCGACCGGGTCGACGTCGACCAGGACCACCGGCAGCCCGGCCGACAGGTCGTTGGTGACGTCGGTCGCGCCCGGCACGTCGGCGACCGCCCGCTGCACCTGGTCGGCGGCCTCGGCCAGCACGTCGGCGTCGGCCGCCTGGACCAGCACGTCGACCGTGGAGCTGCCGAACCCGGAGCCGGCAGCGGCCACGGTCACCTCACCGACGTCCGGGAGCTCCAGGGCGACCTCCCGGATCTCCGCGCGCGTCTCCTCCGGGTCGCCGCCCTCGGCCAGGGTCAGCGAGAACGTCGCCGTGGGCGTGCCGCCGCCACCGCTGAACGCGGCGAGACCACCGGCCGAGCCGACCGTCGTCTGCACGGTCTCGACCCCGGCCACCTCGCCGAGCGCCGCCTCCAGCTCGCGGGCTCGCTCGTCCTGCGCGGCCAGGCTGGTGCCGGCCGGGTAGGCCGCGGTGACGGTGACGGTGTCCTCACCGGCGTCGCCGATGAAGTTGGTCTGCAGCAGCGGGGTGAGGGCCAGCGTGCCGACGAAGACAGCGACAGCACCGAGAGCGGTCCAGCCGCGGTGGGCCAGGACGCCGCGCAGCGCGGGTACGTACAGCCGCTGCAACCAGGTGCGCCGTTCCGCCGCCTCGGCCGCCTCCCGCTCCCGGGCCAGCTCGGCGGTGTCCTCGCGGTCGGTCTCCGGCGCCTTGCTGTCCGACGTGCGCAGGAACGCCGAGGCGATGGCCGGGACGATGGTCAGCGAGACGACCAGGGAGGCGAGGAGGGCGATCGCCACGGTGAGCGCGAAGGGCCGGAACAGCTCGCCGACCAGGCCCCCGACCAGGGCGATCGGCAGGAACACCGCCGCTGTGGCGATGGTCGAGGAGGTGATCGCACCGGCCACCTCCCGGACGCCGCTGAGGATCGCCCTGGTGCGGGCCTCGCCGTAGGAGAGGTGCCGCTTGATGTTCTCGATGACCACGATCGAGTCGTCGACCACGCGGCCGATCGAGACGGTCAGCGCGCCCAGGGTGAGGATGTTCAGCGAGAAGCCGGCCACCTGCAGCGCGATGAAGGTGACGCACAGCGACACCGGGATCGAGATCGCCGAGATCAGCGTGGAGCGCACCGAGGCCAGGAACACCAGGATCACCACCAGGGCGAACAGCAGCCCCAGCCCACCCTCGGTGGCCAGGCCCTCGATCGATTCCTCGATGAAGGGTGCCTGGTCGAACACCACGGCCACCGTGCTGCCCTCGCCCAGCAGCTCCCGCACCTGCGGCAGCAGGTCGGCGACGGCGTGCGAGATGTCCACGGTGTTGCCGTCCGGGGTCGCGGTCAGCCCGACCGAGAGCGCCGGCTGCCCGTCGACCCGGGAGTAGGACGTCGCCGGCGCCTCGCCCAGCTCCACCGCAGCGACCGCACCCAGCGGGATCACCGCGCCGTCCGCCCCGGTCAGCGGCACGGCGCGGAGCTCCTCGACCGAGGTGAGCCGGTTCCCGGCCTGCACGGAGAGGGTCTGCTCGCCCTCGGTCACGATGCCGGCGGGCAGCACCACGCCGTTGTCCTCGAGCACGGTGGTGATCGCGGTCGGGGAGAGCCCGGCCGCCGCGAGCGCGGCCGGGTCGAGCGCGATCTGCACCCGGGGCTCGCTGGCTCCGGTGACCGCCACGTCGCGGACGCCCTCGATCTGCTCGAACAGCGGGACGACGGCGGAGTCGAGCCGGTCGGACAGGGCGGCCGGGTCGCCCGGCGCGGCGATCGCCAGCTGCAGGACCGGCAGGTCGGCCAGCGAGCCGGCGAGCACCTGCGGCTCGACGTCGGCCGGCAGCTGGGCCTGCACCCGGCTCACCGCGGTCTGCAGCGCGGCGGTGGCCCGGTCCAGGTCGGAGCCGTACTCCAGCTCGACGGTGACCGTCGCCAGCCCGGTGCTGGCCGTGGAGGTCGTGGCGACCACGCCGTCGACGGAGCCGACCGCCTGTTCCAGTGGCTGTACGACCTGGCGCTCCACCACGTCGGGCGCGGCACCGGGCTGGGAGGCGACGACAGCGGCAGCCGGGATCTGCAGGCTCGGGATCAGCTCCTGCTTCAGCGACCCCGCCGAGATCAGCCCGAACACGAGCACGGCGATGGTCACCAGCGCCACCAGGGCTCGGTTGCGCAGGGACAGGACGGCGAGACGGGACACGCGTTCCTCCACGGCCGGGCAGCCGAAATCGGGTAGTTTGCTTGGTGCAAACTACCCGGTCCGGACGACGACGTCCGGGGAGGAGGCCAGCATGTCGCCCGACGACCCCCCGATCTGCGACGAGGAGCCGCCCGGCTGGGCGGCGCTGTCCCCCGAGGCCCGGGCGGTCGCCCGGCTGGGCGCCGAGATCGGGCTGCACAGCGTGCGCCGCCGCCTGGCGCCCCTGCTGGCCGTGCCGCTGACCGTGCAGCAGCTGCGCTGCCTGACCGTGCTGGTGGTCGAGGGCGCGGCCACCCCGCAGCAGCTGTCCGCCCTGCTGGCCGTCTCCCCCGCCACCACCACGGGCATCGTCGACCGGCTGGTCCGGGCCGGTATGGCCGACCGGGCGCAGGACAGCCGGGACGGCCGGGGGCGGGTGCTCACCCCCACCCGGGCCGGCGTGCAGGCGGTGCGCGAGCTGCTCGCCACCGACGTCGAGACCGATGCCCGGGTGCTGGGCGGGCTCACCCCCGACGAGCTGGCCGGGCTGCGACGCGGGCTCACCGGGGTGCTGCGCGAGCTCCGCTCGCTCGGGGAATCCGGCGGCGACCCGGCGGCGCCGCCGGGCCCGACCGGCTGACCGAGGCCCACCCGACCGAGCGGGGCCTGCCCGCCGGCCCGGCTGCCGAGGCGCCGACCGGCGGACCGACCGCCGCGGTCAGCCGGCCGGGCGCTCCAGCAGGGCGCTCATCTCCGGCAGCTCGAAGAACTGCGCCGTGGCGCGGGCGCTGGGACCGCCGGCGTCGGGGTCGGCGCCGGCGGCGAGCAGCGCGCGCACCGCGTCGGCCGACTGCTTGAACACCGCGGCCGCCAGTGCGGTCTGGCCGCGGTCGTTGGCCCGGTCGGGCTCGGCACCGCGCTCCAGCAGCGCGGCGACCGTCTCCGGGTGGCCGTGGTAGGCCGCCAGGATGAGCAGGGTGTCGCCCTTCTCGTTGGTCAGGTCCACCGGCACGCCGGCGTCGACGTAGGCGGCGAGCTCCTCGGTGTGCCCGGCCCGGGCCAGACCGAAGACCCGCTGCGCCAGGTCGAGGACGCCCTGCTCGATCGGCTGCTGCTCGCTCATCCCGCGAGCGTAGGCACCGCGGCGGGAGGAACGAGCAGGTGGTCAGCCGGCGGCGACCCGGTCGGTCAGCGCGAGCACGTGCCGCCAGGCGTCGTCGCAGGCCTCGGCCCACTCCCCGAACGCCCGGTCGAAGAAGGAGTGCGGCGCGCCCTCGTAGACGACCTCGTCCACGTCGGCGCCGGCGGCGCGCATGGTGGCGGCCAGCTGCCGCTGCTCCTCGACGGGCGTCGCCGAGTCCGCCCCGGCGATGATCATCACCACCGGCTTCGCGGCGCGCTGCGCGGCGTCCCCGACCATGGACGGCCGGCCGTAGAAACCGGCCGAGCCGGCGATGTCCAGGTCACCGCCGGACTGCCGCCAGGCGTGGCTCCCACCGAAGCAGAAGCCGACCGTGACCACCGGCAGCGCCGGGTCGCTGCGGCTGCGCAGGTAGGCCGCGGCCGCGGCGGTGTCGGCGTCGACGCCCTCGGCGGTGGTCTGCGGGATGTGGCTCTGCCAGTCGAAGTCCTCCTCGCGGCTGCCGGTGGCGGCCACCCCGGCCGTGCGGCCGAAGTAGTCGACGGCGACCGCGGGGAGGCCGGCCTCGGCGAAGCGCTCGGCGAGGGCCACGTAGTAGGGGTGCAGGCCACGGATGTCGGGGAGGATCACCACGCCCGCCGTCGCCGGTTCCGCGGGGGCGGCGAAGGCGGCGGTGAACTCGGTGCCGTCGGCGGCGGTCAGGGTCAGCGAGCCGCGCTCGGCGACGTCCCCGCTGCGCGGTGGTGCGGGCGGGCGGCTGTCGTGGTCGTGGCACATGCCGACGTGTCTACCGCTGACCTCCGCACCGCGCAGCGGGAGTTCAGCCCCGCTCGCCCGCGCCCCCGCTGCCCGCGCCCCCGCCACCGTTGTCGCCACCCCCGCCGTCGCCGTTGCCGGTGTCGGCCGCGAAGTCGGGCGCGCTCGGGTCACCGCCGAAGACCTTCGCCGCCACGTCCCGGCGCACCTCGGTGACCCAGTCGTGCTGGCGGTTGGCCTGCCGGATCAGCCGGTCGAGCAGGTCGGCGTCGATCCGGCTGTCGACGGTGGCCGCGATCCGCAGCGTCTCGAAGCCGCTGCGCTTGCCCCGCACGGCGGAAGCGAGGAACTCGAACTCGACCAGCTCGCTGGACGGGGACCGGCTGAGCAGGTGACCGTTCAGCTTCGCCCGGCTGGCCTTCTCGGCGACCCAGGTGGCCCACTGCTTGTACTGCCGCACCGGGAAGCCCAACGCCTGCGCGACCCCGGTGATCGCGGTCTTCTCCTCGCGGAGCTCGTCGAGCAGCTGCCGGAGGGCGTGCTCGTGCTCCCTCCCCCGGTGCACCCCGATCATCCGCGAGACCAGCTCGATGCCGCCGGCGGCCGCGGCGATGTGGTCGTTGATGTAGACGGCGAGCAGCTCGGGGTGGGACACGGAACCGGTCGGCACCGGGTTCTGGGGCACGGGTTCTCCTCGTCAGCAGGGGCCGGTCGGGGGCAGGGCCGGGTCCGGGCCCCACCATCATGTCCAGTGCTCGCCGGTTCGACACCCGGCGTCCCGTCGTGGGGAGCGCCAGCCACCCCGGCGCCCGGGTGGCTGCAGAGCAGGACCGTCCGATCTCATGTGTGAGATATCGTGACCGGCGATGATGCTCACCGAGGAAGCCACCGGTCAGTCACTCCGCCAGATCGGCGCGCTGGTCCGCGACGCCCGCCGGCACCACGGCCTCACCCAGGCCCAGCTCGCCGAGCGGCTGAACACCAGCCAGAGCGCGATCGCCCGGATCGAGCAGGGCAACCAGAACCTCACCCTCGAGCTGCTCGGCCGGCTGTCGGCGGCGCTGGAGAGCGAGCTGATCACCGTCGGCCGCCCCGGCCCCACCCACCTGCGGGTGCGCGGCGGCACCCCGCTGTCGGGCAGCGTCACGGTGAAGTCGTCGAAGAACGCCGCCGTCGCGCTGCTGTGCGCCTCGCTGCTCAACCGCGGGCGGACGACGCTGCGCAACGTCTCCCGGATCGTCGAGGTCGACCGCATCCTCGACGTGCTCACCTCGATCGGCGTCTCGGCCACCTGGGACGAAGCCGGCCGGGACCTCACCCTCGTCGTCCCCGAGCAGCTTGACCTGGCCGCCATCGACGCCGACGCCGCCCGGCGCACCCGCAGCATCATCATGTTCCTGGGCCCGCTGCTGCACCGCGCCGACGTCTTCGAGCTCCCCTACGCCGGCGGATGCAACCTGGGCACCCGGACCGTCCAGCCGCACATGATCGCGCTGCGGCCCTTCGGTCTGGAGGTGGAGGCGCGCGCCGGGGAGTACCACGCGACAGTGCGCCCGACGGAGGGCCGGGACCGGACGATCGTGCTCACCGAGCGCGGTGACACCGTGACCGAGAACGCCCTGCTCGCCGCCGCCCGGCACGACGGGACGACGACGATCCGCAACGCCAGCCCGAACTACATGGTCCAGGACCTGTGCCTGTACCTGGAGAAGCTGGGGGTGCAGATCGCCGGCTTCGGGACCACGACGCTGGTGGTCACCGGACGGCCGGTGCTCGACGCCGACGTCGACTACACGATCTCCGAGGACCCGGTCGAGGCGATGAGCCTGCTCACCGCCGGCATCGTGACCGGCTCCGAGCTGACCGTGCGGCGGGCGCCGATCGAGTTCCTGGAGATCGAGCTGGCCACGCTCACCGAGATGGGGCTGCGCTACGAGCTGTCCCCGGAGTACCCCGCCGAGAACGGCCGGACCCGGCTGGTCGACCTCACCATCCACCCCTCCCAGCTGCGGGCACCGATCGACAAGGTTCACCCGATGCCCTTCCCGGGGCTGAACATCGACAACCTGCCGTTCTTCGCGGTGATCGCGGCGACGGCCACCGGCGAGACGGTCATCCACGACTGGGTGTACGACAACCGCGCCATCCACCTGTCGGACCTGACCCGGCTCGGGGCCGACGTCCGGCTGCTCGACCCGCACCGGGTGCTGGTCTCCGGCCCGACCCGGTGGTCGGGGGCGGAGATCGTCTGCCCGCCGGCGCTCCGTCCGGCGGTCTGCATCCTGCTCGCGATGCTGGCGGCGAAGGGCCAGTCGGTGCTGCGCAACGTCGACATCATCGCCCGGGGGTACGAGCAGCTGTACGAGCGGCTGGTGGAGATGGGTGCCCAGATCGAGGTCTTCAGCGACTGAACAAGGACCCCGTCCTCCTCACCCCTCGCAAGCTCGGGGCGAGCCTCTGGACGGGGCCGCGGACGAGCTCGGGCCGGGGCCGCCCGGCGCGACTGGCCGCCGACCACCTCCGCGACTGAGCTTGTGCTCTGCTCACCCCGGGTGAGCAGAGCACAAGCTCAGCAGGACCCCCGCGCGGCCAGACCCACCCCGCAGCCAGACCACCCCGCGCCCGGTCGCCGGCTTCCGCGTGGCGACCGAGGAGTCCGCTGCGGCGATCAGCCGCGGAGCAGGACGGCGACGCCGACGCAGGCCAGGGCCCACAGGCCGCTGGCCAGGGTGCCGATGATGAATCGCTCCGCGGCGACCGGCGCCTTCACCTCGTGGAACCGGCCCAGCCCCTTCACCGCGACCAGCACGGCCAGCCCCTCCTGCCAGCCGGCCAGCACCGTCCCGGCGATGACCGTGCGCTCGAGGACCCCGATCCAGGCGCCGCCGCGCAGCACCTCCGGGTCGGCCACGCTGCGTGGCGCCGGCTTGCCGACGACGGGCTCGGCACCGGCAGGGGCCGGCGCGGGACCGGCCGCCGGCGCATCACGCTCCGGGTCGGCAGCGCGCAGCACCGCCATCGCCACCGGGCCACCGCCCAGCGCGGCGGCCGCCACCGCGAGGACGACGGCCACCGCGTCCACGACGTCCCCGGTGCGCCCGACGCGCCAGGCCAGCACGGCCGCCACGGCGAGCAGCACGACGAGGGTCAGCGCGCCGATCGGGGTGCGCACCCGCTCCCCCCGCAGCGTCAGGCCCGCGCCGGCCGCGGCCAGCGCACCGAGGACCAGCAGGGCGGCGACGGTCATCCCGCCGCCCGCGCGAGCAGCCGGGCCGCGGTCGGCCGCAGGTCGCGTTCGACCTCCCACAGCCCGGCGGCCAGGCGCTGCCCGACCGCCTGGCGGCTGATGCCCAGCTCGCCGGCCGCCTCGGCCTGGGTGCGCCCGCCCTCCACCAGCCGGACCGCCTCTTCCGCCTGGTCGCTGCGTCGCTCCAGCAGGGCGGCGAGCGCCGTCAGCACCGCCTGGGCGTCCGCCGCCGTGTCCTGGACCGGCCCGCGCACCGCGATTCGCACCGGACGCCGCTTGGCCGCCTCGACCGCGGCCCGCGCGGCGATGAAGGCCGGACCGGCACCGGCCCGGGTGCTGGCCGGCAGGGGCCGCTGGACGGGCCCTGTCCCGATCCCGATGCTCCAGTCGCCATCCCGCACCAGCCGCCGGACCACGTCCACCACCGCGGCCGGGTCGTCGAGCAGCCCCTGGAACTCATCACCCGCAGTGCGCTCGAAACGCAGCACCACGGGTACGCCGGCGAGCACCCGCAGGGCGGCCGGCACCCGGTCGGGGGCGCGACGGCTGGCCCGCTGGTCGACGGTCACCACGAACGACACCGGTCAAGTGCAGCAGCTTGCCTCGGCAAAAGCAAGGCTCAGGGCTTTGCGGGCGCGTCCTGGTTCAGCTCCGGCGGGAACCCGCCGGTGGCCACCGGTCCCCAGCGCTCGATCGTCACCCGGAGCAGGACCTTGCCCTGGCGCTGCATCGCGGCCCGGTAGTCGTCCCAGTCGGGGTGCTCGCCGCTGATCGACCGGAAGTACTCGACCAGGGGCTCCAGCGCGTCGGGCAGGTCGAGCACCTCCGCCCGGCCGTCCACCTGGACCCACGGCCCGTCGAACTCGTCGGAGAGGACGCACAGGGACACCCGCGGGTCGCGGCGGGCGTTGACGACCTTGGCCCGCTGCGGGTAGGTCGACACGACGATCCGCCCCTCCGGGTCGACGCCGCAGGTCACCGGCGAGAGCTGCGGCTCGCCGTCGGCCCGGCGGGTCATCAGCAGTGCGTGGTGGCGGGGGCGGACGAAGGCGAGCAACCCGTCGCGGTCGACGCGGTCGGCGGTGGCGGTCTTCGGCATGCCGGGAACCTACGACGCACCTCCGACGACCCGCCCGACGGGGCGGCGTGGGAGAGGTGGATCGCGTCGCTTCGGCGCGTGCCCGTCGCCCGGGTGTGCTGGGATCAGCGCATGCCCGACCAGAGTCCCGAGCCCCGCACCGAGACGCCGTCCGACCAGGGGGCGACCGGCCCGGAAGGTTCCGGGGCGACGACTCCCGACGCCGGCTCGAGCCCGGGAGCGCCCACCCACGACGACACCATGGTGCCCACCCGGTCTCCCGTGCCCGGCCCGGAGCGCGCGCGCCGCTTCCAGACCGCCGCGCGCGTCCTCGCGATCGGCTCCGGGGAACTGGTGCTCGTCGTGCTCGGCCTGATCATCATCGGGTACGTCCTGGGCCAGCTCTGGGTGGTGCTGCTGCCCGTCGTCCTCGGCCTGCTGTTCACCACCGTGCTGTGGCCGCTCGCCCGGTTCCTGCGCAAGCACTCCTGGCCGCCGGCCCTGGCCGCCCTCGTGACGCTGCTGCTGTTCCTCGCAGCCTTCGGCGGCATCATCGCGTGGATCGCCCCGCAGGTGATCAACCAGGTCGAGGACCTGGCCGACCAGTTCAGCGCCGGTCTGCAGGAGATCCAGCAGTGGCTGGCCGGCCCGCCGCTCAACCTGGGCGACGGCCAGGTCGACGAGGCGATCGACGGCGTGATCGACCAGGTGCAGTCCAACGCGCAGAACATCGCCGGGTACGCCTACACGACCGCCACCGCTATCGGCAGCATCGTCATCAACCTGGTGCTGGCGCTGGTGCTGACCTTCTTCTTCCTCAAGGACGGGCCCCGCTGGGTGCCGTGGCTGGCCGCGCAGACCGGTCCCAGCGCCGCACCGCACGTGGCCGCGCTGTCGCTGAAGACCTGGAAGACGCTGTCGGAGTTCATCCGCCAGCAGGCGCTGGTCGGCTTCGTCGACGCGTTCTTCATCGGCATCGGGCTGCTCATCCTGGGTGTCCCGCTGGTGGTCCCGCTGGCGGTGCTCACCTTCTTCGGCGCCTTCGTGCCGATCATCGGTGCCTTCACGGCCGGTGCGTTCGCCGTGCTCATCGCCCTGGTGAGCAACGGGTTCACCACCGCGCTGATCGTCCTCGGCCTGATCGTCGTGGTGCAGCAGATCGAGGGCAACGTGCTGCAGCCGATCCTGCAGGGCCGCGGGCTGAACCTGCACGCCGCGGTGGTCATCCTCGCGGTGACCGCCGGCGCCAGCCTGGCCGGCATCATCGGCGCCTTCCTCGCCGTGCCGGTCGCCGCCCTGATCGCGGTGGCCTACCGGTACGGACGCGACGTCCTCGACGGGCTGTCCCCGGAGGTGGAGCCCGACGGCACCCGCCGGGTGCTCGCCGGGAACACCGGGGGGGCCGAGCTGGTGAGCGAGTCCGCAAAGGACCCGAACCCGGTCAGGTGACCCGGAGGAGGGACGGCGGGAATGCTGCCGTCCCTCCCGGGGCTGGACCTGTCGACCCGTCGGACCGTTCCCAGGAGGCCGCACCGTGCCGCAGCGACCGGAGGACCTCGTCGAGGTGCTCCCCGAGGCAGAACCGTTCCTCACCCGCGAAGAGCGGATCGGCTCACCGGACGAGCGGCCCGGCCTGGTGCTGGTGCACGACCTGGCCGGGGAGTTCGACGCCGCGCACGCCGCCGCCCTCGCCGGCTCGCACCTGCTGGCCACCCTGCCGCACGAGCTGATCGCGCGGTTCGACGTCGACAGCCTGGTCGACTACCGCGGTCACCGGCCGCGGATGACGTTCTCCGGTGACCGGTACGAGTCGATCACCTCCCCGGAGATCAACCTGTACGCGCTCGAGGACGACGGCGGGCGCCCGTTCCTGCTGCTGCACGGCACCGAGCCGGACTACGCGTGGGAGCGCTTCGTCGCCGCGGTCGCCGGACTGGTCGAACGGCTGGGGGTGACCACCGTCGTCGCGCTGCACGCCATCCCGATGCCGGTGCCGCACACCCGGCCGGTCACCGTCACCGCGCACGCGACCCGGCGCCAGCTGATCGAGTCCTACCCGGTCTACTGGGGCGAGATGCGCATCCCCGGCAGCGTCGGCGCGCTGCTGGAGCTGCGGCTCGGTGAGGCCGGCGTCGACGCCCTGGGCGTCGCCGCGCACGTGCCGCACTACCTCGCCCAGGCCACCTACCCGGCGGCCTCGCTCACGCTGCTGGAGCACCTGGAGCAGCTGACCGGCCTGCACGTGCCCACCGAGACGCTGCGCGAGGCGGCCGAGGCCAACCGCACCGAGGTCGACGAGCAGATCGGCCGGTCGGCGGAGAACACCTCGGTGGTGGCCGCGCTGGAGGAGCAGTTCGACAGCTTCACCGCGGCGCGGGAGGACACCGGCCTGCTGGGCACCGCGGGCCAGATGCCCAGTGGCGACGAACTCGGCGCCGAGCTGGAGCGCTTCCTCGCCGAGCAGGACCGCAAGCGCCCCCGCGACTGACCGACCCCGCCCAGCGGTACCCCGGTGGCGAGCAGCCCCGCCACCGGCGCCGCGCACCGTCAGCAGTCGTCCTGGCACATCGCCGGCTCGGGCCCGTGACGGAGGGTGGCCGTCCCCCCTCCTGCCCACCAGGCCCGATCCAGGCGATCGCGGTGGGCGGCGGCCAGGGCGGCGTGCACCCGGGCGCCGCGCACGACGTCCGCGGCGAGCTGGTGCGCCGCAGCGGACCACGACACCGGCACCGGCCGTTCTCGGGCCGGTGCGCCGGCACGGCCCATCGCCCGGAAGAACAGCACCACCAACACCGCGAACACGACGCCCGCCCACATGCTCCACTCCCTCGTCCGTCGTCGGGCGAGCTGCCCGACGGGCCGAGGATGCGCAGCACCGGGGACCGCAGACCAGTGTCCGGTGGGACAGCGAGGGCAGCGGAACTGCCAGAACCGGCCGACCGGTCCGGCGGTGCGCTGGACAGCCGTCCGGAGCGGACGGTCTGCGACGGTGACCGCCCGCCGAAGCTCAGGCCGAACGCCGCAGCTCAGGCCGGCCGGCTCCTCGAGCCGGCCGGCGACCGCCCTCCGCTGCTGCGGCACGTCCGCGGGTCCAGTCTCGACCCGACGACGAGAGGCGGAACGGTGACCGAGCAGGAGAACCCCGAGCGGCCGCGTCCGGCCGAGCCGGAGGGCGGCGACCCGGTGTGCTGGCTGGAGCGCGTCTGCCCCGAGTGCGGCCGGCTGGCCGACGACCCGGCCGCTGACCGCTGCGGCCGCTGCGGTCAGCTCCTGCGCAGCTGACCCGAGGGACCAACGTCCCTCGACCGGTCGGGACCCGGCACCGAGAGTGGCGGTGTCCCCCGCGGCACCGTCCCCTGGTGCCGCACGCCCCCTCAGGAACGAGGCACTGTGCTCTCCGATCGCTCCCGCCCGGTCATCGAGGCGACCCTCCCGGTCGTCGCCGAGAACATCGAGGAGATCGCCCGCCGGTTCTACGGCCACCTGTTCGGCCAGCACCCGGAGCTGCTGGACGGCACCTTCAACCGCGGCAACCAGGCCGAGGGCACCCAGCAGGTCGCGCTGGCCGGCTCGGTCGCCGTCTTCGCCAGCGCCCTGGTCAAGACCCCCGAGCAGGTCCCCGAGCAGCTGCTGCCCCGGATCGCGCACAAGCACGTCTCGCTGGGCATCACGCCGGCGCAGTACGACGTCGTCCACGAGCACCTGTTCTGGGCCATCGTCGACGTGCTGGGCGACGCGGTCACCCCCGAGGTGGCCGCCGCCTGGGACGAGGTCTACTGGCTGATGGCCTACGCGCTGATCAACATGGAGCGCGGCCTGTACAGCGCCCGGGGCGTGCGGCCGGAGACGGTGTGGCGCGAGTGGCAGATCGCGGAGAAGGTCGAGGAGACCCCCGACGTCGTCACCTTCCGGGTCAAGCGGAACGACGACCGGCTGGTCAAGACCTCGCTGCCCGGCCAGTACGTCTCGGTGAAGGTGCAGATGCCCGACGGGGTGCACCAGCCGCGCCAGTACAGCCTCACCCGCGCCGACGACGGCGAGCACCGCCAGTTCTCGGTGAAGCGGGTGCGCGGCGGCGGCAAGCCCGACGGCGAGGTGTCCAACCTGCTCTGCGACCGGGCGCAGGTCGGCGACGTGCTCACCCTGTCGCTGCCCTTCGGCGACGTCGTGCTCGACGACTCCGGCCGGCCGGTGGTGTTCGTCAGCGCCGGGATCGGGATCACCCCGATGGCCGGCATGATCTCGCACCTGACCGCCGCCGGGTCGCACCTGCCGATCACCGTGCTGCACGCGGACGCCGACGAGGAGTCCTTCGCGCTGCGCCGGCAGGTGCTCGACGACGTGCGGTCGCTGCCCGGCGCCGCCACGCACGTCTGGTACGAGCGCGGTGCGCGGAGCAGCCTGCCGGTCGACGGGGTGCACGCCGGGATCATGGACGTCTCGCAGGTCGAGCTGCCCGAGGGGGCGGCGTACTACCTGTGCGGCCCGCTGCCGTTCATGCGGGCGGTGCGCAGTCAGCTCATCGACCGCGGGGTGCCGGCCAAGGACATCCAGTACGAGGTGTTCGGCCCGGACCTGTGGCAGGCCGACCTGGCCACCGAGGCCGCCCCGGGCGCCGAGCAGGAGCCGGCCGCCCAGGCCTGACGCCCGGCGCACCAGGTCCCGGCCGACCGGCCGACCGGCCGACCGGCCGGCGCGGACCCGGAGGGTCCCGACCCCCCGGACGACGGCTCGCCGCCGGCCGGGACGGCACCTGGCCGCGGTAAAGGCCGTAGGCCGACCGGCGACACAGGGGGCCGCGACCGGTGATCCGGTCGCGGCCCGCCGTGGTGGTGCGGAGGGATCAGCTCACCGTCAGGCGAGCACGACCCGCTCGTTGGGCACCGTGTGCGTCATCTTCAGGCCGGTGACGTCACGCGGCCCGTTCTTGCCGAGGTTGGCCGCGCGGGCCAGCTCCTCCTCGTTTAGCGTCTGGGTCTGCAGCGGCGGCAGGCTCCGGACGTCGTCCGCGGTGATGCCGAGGCCCTCGCCGACGCGGGCACCGAGCTCGTCGTCGCACATGAAGAAGTGCCACACCATGCGCTCCTGGACCTCGCGGACCGCCTGCCCGATGTTGCCGACCAGGTTGGCCACCAGGTCGTCCTTCTCCCACTGCTCCATCAGCTGGTAGCGCTGACCGGCCTGGGTGTAGTCGTTGGTGCGCGGGATCCGCTTGCGGGTGAGCCGGCCGGTGATGACCGGGCCCTGCTCGTCGTGCGTGGGGTACTCGGCCTCACGCAGGCCGCCGGTGATCGACGGCTCGTAGTTGACGTGCGGGTTCTGGCCGGGGCCGAGGTCCACGCCGAACGACATCTGCCCGCCGCGCTGGTTGGTCTGCACCACGGCGTTCTTGGCCGAGTTGATCGGCAGCTGCAGGTAGTTCGGCCCCACCCGGTAGCGCTGGGTGTCGGAGTAGGAGAACGTGCGGCCGATCAGCATCTTGTCGTCGGAGAAGTCCATCCCGTCGACCAGCACGCCGGTGCCGAACGCGCTCTGCTCGTTCTCGTTGTGGTGGTCGGTGACGTTGCGGTTCAGGGTCATCGTGCCGACCAGCTTGGGCTCGAACTCGTTCTCCGGCCACACCTTGGTGTCGTCCAGCGGGTCGAAGTCCAGCTCGGGGTGCTCGTCGTCGCTCATGATCTGGACGTAGAGGTCCCACTGCGGGTAGTCACCCCGCTCGATGGCCTCGTAGAGGTCCTTGGACGCGTGGCCCAGGTCCTGGCCCTGGATCACCGCGGCGTCGGCCTCGGTCAGGCTCTTGACGCCCTGCTTGGGCAGCCAGTGGTACTTGACCAGCACGGTCTCGCCCTGGGCGTTGACCCACTTGTAGGTGTTCACGCCGAAGCCCTGCATGTGCCGGTAGTCGGCCGGGATGCCGCGCGGGCTGAACAGGTTGACGAGCATGTGCATGGCCTCGGGGGTCTGCGACATGAAGTCGAAGATCCGGGCGGACTCCTGCCGGAAGGTGATCGGGTCCGGCTTGAGGGAGTGGATGACGTCGGGGAACTTGATGGCGTCGCGGATGAAGAACACCGCGAGGTTGTTGCCGACGAGGTCCCAGTTGCCGTCCTCGGTGTACATCTTGACCGCGAAGCCGCGCGGGTCACGCGCCGCCTCGGAGGAGTCCCGGCCGCCGATGACGGTGGAGAAGCGGATCGCCAGGTCGGTCTTCTTGCCCGGGGTGTTGAACAGCTTCGCCCGGGTGTAGCGCTCGATCGGCTCGTCGCCCCACTTGCCGGTGGCCTCGAACTCGCCGTAGGCCACGAAGCCACGGGCGTGCACGACGCGCTCCGGGATGCGCTCCCGGTCGAAGTGGCTGATCTTCTCGAGGAACTGGTAGTTCTCCAGGGTGGCCGGGCCACGTGCGCCCACCGTCCGCTGGTTCTGGTTGTCGTAGACCGGGTGGCCCTGACGGTTGGTCAGGATCGGCCGGTCGGCCTCGCTGGCCGCCGGGCCCTGCGATGCGACGTCGGTCATGCTCCCACTCCCCTTCGGATTGCTGTGCCTGCTGCTGGTTCGTGCTCCCTGCGCGCGGCCTGACAGCCGGCGCAGATGCCCCAGAAGACGACCTCGGCCTCGTCGACGGCGAACCCCGCCGTCTGCGACGGGGTCAGACACGGCGCCTGTCCCACCACGCAGTCGACGTCGGCGACCGCACCGCACTCCCGGCAGACCAGGTGGTGGTGGTTGTCCCCGACCCGCAGCTCGTAGAGCGCCGGCGCACCGGCGGGCTCGATGCGGCGGGCGAGGCCTCCCCCGACCAGCGCCTTGAGCACCCCGTAGACCGCCTGCGGCGAGATCGAGGGGTGCGCGGCGCGGGCGGCGGTGACGATCGTGTCGGCGTCGGCGTGCGGGTGGTCGGCGAGGACGTCGAGCACGGAGAGCCGGGGGCGGGTGACCCGCAGCCCTGCTCTCCGCAGCTCGTCTTCCCAGGCCGTCTCCATCGCCGTCGACTCAACCCTGTTTTCTTGAGTCAGTCAAGACAAGACCGGGTGAACGCTGCGGGTCGCCCCCGCGAGGGCGACCCGAACACCCGGTTCGATGGTGCGCCGGGCGGGGCGGACCGGCGACCCGGGACGGCGTGTCGGCACGCCCCGGCCGCGCAGGAGCCGGTGGTCAGGCCGCGGCGAGGAGCGCGTTCACCAGCTCGGTGCCGGCCCAACCGGCCGGGACGACGACGGCGAGCAGCCCGAGCACCGCCAGCCGCTGCCGCGCGGTGCGGGCCAGCAGCGCGACCACCAGCCCCGCGGCGACCATGACCCAGCCCGACGCCCCCTGCCACGGGAAGTGCACCTGCCGGTACACCCCCTCCTGCACCAGCACCCCGGCCAGCAGCGTCACCCCGGCCACCGCCCGGCGCGGTCCGCAGGACCGCCACCACCAGCCCGCCGTTCCGAAGACCAGCCCGGCCGCCACGCCGGCGACCAGCCAGACGACGACGGTGACCGGCCGGACCGGCAGCAGCTGCACCGCCTGGGCCGCGTAGTAGCCGCCGACCAGCAGCAGCTCGGTGGCGACGGCCGCGGTCACCGCCCCGCGCCACCGGCGGGCGAGCGCCCCCACGGCGAAGGCGGGCAGGCACCAGGCGGCCACCGAGTTCGCCCACGCCGCCCACGGGTCACCGAGCGCGCCCTGGGCCCACTCGGTGACCACACCGCCGCCGGCACCCAGCACGAGCACCAGCAGCGGCAGCCACCAGCGGGCGGGGCCGGCGGTCACCTGCGTGGCGGGGGTGGCCGGTGGCGGGCCGGCCGGGAGCACGGTGGTCATGGCGTCCAGCCTGGCCGCCCCGGCGCCGCGGCACATCGGTCCGCAGGCTGACCCGCCGTCCCCCTCCGGGACTACCGCCCCGCGCCGGGAGGAGGGTCAGACCGGGGGCAGTCCGGCGCGCCGTCGGTCGGCGACGTCGAACAGGTCGCCGAGCTCCTCGACCCGGGCCAGCACGTCGGCGGTGCGGAACACCAGGGTGGCCGGGTCGGCGCCGTCCCGGACGGCGTCCACCTCCTCCCACGCCAGCGGCGTGGAGACCGTCGCCCGGGGCCGCGCGCGCAGCGAGTAGGGCGCGACCGTGGTCTTGGCGGTGTTGTTCTGGCTCCAGTCGACCAGCACCTTGCCCGGCCGCAGGGCCTTCTCCATCCGCCACACCACCTGCTCGGGCGTCTCCCGGGTGAGCTGCTGGGCCAGCCGCTTGGCGTAGCGGCTGGGGTGCTCCCTGTCCTCGGCGGTGATCGGCGCGTACACCTGCAGCCCCTTGGAGCCGGAGGTCTTCACCACCGGGTCGAGCCCGTCGGCGACCAGCACCTCCCGCAGCCGGTGTGCCACGTGCGCGCACTCGGCGACGCCCGTGCCCGGCCCGGGATCCAGGTCGAGCACCAGCAGGTCGGGCAGCTGCGCGACACCGTCGTCGTCCACCCGCCACTGCGGCACGTGCACCTCGAGCGCCGCCAGGTTGGCCGACCAGGCCAGGTCGGGCACGGCGGAGAGCAGCACCATGTCCAGCGTTTCCCGGCCGCGCGAGGACCCGGGCGAGGGCACCGCCACCGACTCCACCCACTCCGGGGCGTGCCGCGCGCTGTTCTTCTCGAAGAAGGCCTGGCCGTCGACCCCGGAGGGCCAGCGGGTGAAGGTCACCGGGCGGCGGGCCACGTGCGGCAGCAGCACCGGGGCGATCCGCACGTAGTAGTCGATGACCTGCGCCTTGGTGAAGCCGACCTCCGGGAACAGCACCTTGTCCAGGTTGCTGACCTCCAGCTGGCGGCCCTCGATCTGCACCCGCTGCCTCACGCGATCTCCTCGCCGGCGCTCGTCGAACGCCTTCGGCGAGCCGCCCTGCTCATCGGTTCGCTCGCGAGCTCGCTCACGGCTCCACCACGACGTCCTCCGGCCGGACGTCGTCGCGCAGCCCCCGCCACGACGGGTGCCGCAACCGGCCCTCCCGGGTCCACTCCCCGAACCGGACCTCCCCCACGAGCTCGGGCTCGACCCAGTGGGCATCCCGGGTGACCTCCCGGGGCAGCGCCGGGGCACCCGGGGGCGTGGCGAACGGCGAGGTGCTGCGCGGGGTGAGCAGCGGCGCGAGGTCGGCCAGCGCCTTCGCGGTGAACCCGGTGCCCACGTGCCCGGCGAACACCAGCCGGCCGGCGTCGTCGTGCACCCCCAGCAGCAGCGAGCCGATGCCGCCGGCCCGCCGGCCCTCCCCCGGCCGCCAGCCGCCGACGACGACCGCCTGGGTGCGCAGGTTCTTCACCTTGCGCCAGTCCGGGCCGCGCCCGCCGGGCCGGTACGGGGAGTCCAGCCGCTTGGCGACGACGCCCTCCAGCCCGTTGTCCCGGCTGGCCGCCTGGACCGCCGGCCCGTTCCCGCGGAACCAGGGCGTGGTCACCCACCGGTCGTTGCCCAGGCCCAGGGCGTCCAGTCGTTCCCGGCGCTCGGTCCAGGGCCGGTCGAGCAGGCTCTCGCCGTCCCAGGCCAGCAGGTCGAACACCAGGTAGCTCACCGGTGCCGCGGCGGCCAGCCGGGCCACCTCGGGTCCGGTGCGGTGCATGCGCCCCTGCAGCCGGCCGAAGTCCGGGCGGCCGCGGGGGTCCAGGGCGACGACCTCGCCGTCGAGGACGGCGTCGTGCCCGGACAACGCCGTCGGCAGTGGGGCGAGCTCGGGGTAGGTCGCGGTCACGTCGTTGCCGCTGCGCGCCCGCAGCCGCAGCACGCCTCCGCGCACGTGCGCCAGCACCCGGACACCGTCCCACTTGAACTCGTAGCCCCACCGGTCGTCCGACGCCGGGGGCAGGTCCCCGAGCGCGGCGAGCATCGGCGGGAGGTCCTCGGGCACGCCGGCGGCGACCGGCGCCGCCGGCACCGGGTCGGGGTCGAGCCTGCGCAGGTTCCAGCTGCCGTCGGGCAGCCGGAACAGCACGTAGCGGCCGGTCAGCCGTCCGCCGTCGAAGGCGACGGTGACGTGGTCGTCGGTCCACTTCTCGGTCGCGTACCGGCCGGCGTCCCAGATGGTCGACACCCCGCCGCCGTACTCGCCGGCCGGGATGGTGCCGGAGAACGAGGCGTACGCCAGCGGGTGGTCCTCGGTGGGGACGGCGAGCCGGTTGACCCCCGGTTCGGTCGGCGGGCCCTTGGGCACCGCCCAGCTCTTCAGCACCCCGCCGCGCTCCAGCCGCAGGTCCCAGTGCACCCGCTCACCGGTACGGCCGCGGGCCGTGTGGTGCTCGTGGACGACGAAGACGTCGTCGTCGCCCTGCGGCAGCGGCTGCCCGGCCGGCGGCACCGGCTCCGCGGTGCGGGCGGGGTCGCGCTTGGCGCGGTACGCCGCCAGGGGGTCGGACACGGAGCGGCCGGGATCAGGCCGTCTTGCGCGCCCGCGAGCTGCGCTTGGCCGGCTTCTCGTCGGCATCGGCGGACTGCGCGGCCGTCTTCTTCGCCGGGGTGGCCTTCTTGGCGGCGGTCTTCTTCGCCGGCGCCTTCTCCGCGGGGGCGGTCTTCTTGGCCGGGGCCTTGCGCGCGGTGGTCTTCCGCGCCGGGGGCGCCTCGTCGGTGGCCGGGGTGTCGTCGGCGTCGTCGTCCTGCGCCGCGGGCGCCGCGCCCCCCGCCCGCTCGACGCTGCGCCGCAGCGCACTCATCAGGTCGACCACGGCCCCACCGCCGTCGTCGGCGACGTCCGGGGCGGGCTGCACCTGACCACCGGACTGCTTGGCCTCCAGCAGGGCCTGCATCGCCTCGCGGTAGTCGTCGGTGAACTGCGTCGGGTCGAAGTCGCCGGCCATCGTGGAGATCAGCGACTCGGCCATCGCCAGCTCCTGCGGGCGGACGGCGACGTCCTCGTCGAGGAAGCCGAAGTCGGGCCGGCGGATCTCGTCGGGCCAGCGCATGGTGTGCAGCACCAGCACGCCCTCGCGCACCCGCAGCGCGGCCAGCGACTCCCGCTGGCGGATCGCGATCTTGGTGATCGCCACCTGGCCGGCGTTCTCGAGCGCGGTGCGGAGCAGCACGTACGGCCGGGTCGCGACGCCGTCGGGCTCCAGGTAGTACGTCTTCTCGAAGTGGATCGGGTCGATCTGCTCCTGGTCGACGAACTGGAGCACCTCGATCTCCCGGGTGGTCACCAGGGGCAGCTCGTCGAAGTCGGCATCGGTCAGCACGACCAGCTGGCCGTCGGGCAGCTCGTAGCCCTTGCCGATGTCGCCGTACTCGACCTCCTCGCCGTCGACCGCGCACACCCGGCGGTACTTCACCCGCCCGCCGTCGGTCTTGTGCACCTGGTGGAACCGGATGTCGTGGTCCTCGGTGGCCGAGTAGAGCTTGACCCCGATGCTGACCAGCCCGAAGGAGATGGCGCCCCGCCAGATCGACCGCACGACTGACCTCCCGCCCCGGGCCGGCGACGCCGGCGTCTCGACAAGATCGAAGGATAGGCAGGTCGGCGCCCCCGCGGCAGCACGAGACGGTCACCCAGCGCAGTCGACCACCCGGGAGGGTGACCCGCCGGGCCTGGCACCGCGTGCCAGGCCCGAGCACGCTGGGTGACCGGCCGGGTCAGACGGCCTGGCCCGTCACGTCCTCGGGGGGCGGGTCCCCGCCGGGGCGCAGCGCACCGTTCTGGATCGAGTCGTAGACGAACTGGAGCACGTCGGAGCCGGCGACCATCGTCATCGTCAGCGCGGCCAGCCGGGTGGCCCGGGGCGCGGCCACGTACCCGAGCACGAAGCCGGTGCCGACCCACTGGGCCATGCAGAACGGGCAGGTGAGCAGCTCGCCGACGGCGTGCTTGACCCCGCCGTGCTCGCGCACCTCCTCGGCGACCTCCGCCTCACCCGAGGTGCCCTGGTAGCTGACGAAGGGGGCGCGGACGGGTGCGGTCACCGGGTCCTTGGCGATCCGCCGGGCCAGCCGGAACGTGCCGATGGTCAGCAGGGCGGCGTCACCGAGCGGGATCCGGGAGGGCAGTTCCCGGCCGGAGGCGCGGATCGCGGCGGCCGCCGCGCCGACCAGCCCGGCGTAGACGCCCATGGCACCCAGGTCCGCACCGAGCGGCCGCGCCTCTCCCTGCGTGTACTCCTGCTTCTGGGTGCGCACCCAGCGCCGGAGCGGTGCGCCCATGCGCTGGACATCGTCGGTGATCGCCATGCCGGCCCTGCTACCCGCCGGCCACGACCGCCATGCCCCGCCCGGGCGGGAGCCGGGTCACGCATGCCGCCGGGGAGCGCGGGTAGGGGCTGCGCACGACGCCGGTCACCCGACCGGTCCCCCCGTCCAGCCGGACGGACGAGCGCGCCCGCCCCCGAGGCGCGCAGAACGGAGGCACCACCATGACCGACCCGGACCGCGCCGCCCGCGACTCCGCCCTCAACGACGCCGAGTTCCCCGACGACGAGCGCGGCCTCACCGGCACCGAGGACGGCCCGCGCGGTGACGTCGGCCCCGAGGGCCAGACCGCCCGCGACGTCTTCCCCGCGGACAACGGGGTCCCCGAGATCTCCCAGGACGACAGCCCGACGATGGCGCGCGCCGAGGACCCGGAGTTCGCCCCCGAGCCCGGCGACCGCCAGCACCAGGACGTGGACTTCGGGACGACGGCGCGCGAGCAGTCCGAGGGCGAGTCGCTGTCCGGCCGGCTGGACCGCGAGATCCCCGAGGACGCCGCCGACGTCCGCCCCGCCGAGGACCCCGACCGCGCCTTCGCCCAGCTGGACCAGGACGAGGACACCGACCGGCTCAGCGACTCCGGCACCAACCGCACCGGCGACGACGTCGAGGCGTTCGCCGACGCCCCGGTCGGCGGCGAGGGTCCGGAGGAGAGCGCCGTCCACGTCGTCGAGAACACCTGATCGAGGTCCGTCCGGGGCCGCGGCGCGGGTGACGCCGTGACCACTTTCGGGTGCGCGCAACCAGTTGGATTGGTGCGCCGATCATGGCGCGACTAGGTTGGGCGCCGCGGTTGAGCAGCCAGCCGTCGCCTGCCCGGGCCGTCCGGACCAGGTGTCCGGAAGACCCGGTGCCACGGGGTGTGGGAGGCCGGAGGGCGTACGCCAGTACGCTGTCCAGGCGTCCGCGCGCCCAGCGCGCACCGCCCCTGAGAGGAGCTGCAGTCCGTGACCTCATCCGACTCACCCGCCGAAGGCACGTCGGCCGCGGCTGACACGAACGAAGCCCCCTTCGACGACGTGATCACGCTGTCGACGTCCACCGACGACGACGGCACCGTCACCGTGACGGTCATCGGCGAGGTGGACACCTTCACCGCTCCGGTGCTGCGGGCCTCGCTCGACACCCAGCTGGAGCAGCAGCCCACCGCGCTGGTCATCGACCTCTGCGGCGTCCAGTTCCTCGGCTCGGCCGGCCTGGCCGTGCTCGTGGAGACGCAGAAGTCGGCCCGCTCGCGCGACGTCGGCCTGCGCCTGGTGGCCAACACCCGCGCGGTCACCCGCCCGCTGGAGGTCACCGGTCTGATCGACCTGTTCACCATCGCCGAGAAGGCCTGACGAAGGCCCCTCTCCTCCCCCGCCCCTCGCGAGCTCGCGACGGGCCCCTGGAGAGGGGCCGCAGACACGACGTCGACGGCGCCACACCTCCGGGTGGGGCGCCGTCGCTGCGTCCGGACCCGTGGTTCAGCTGCTGAGCAGGCTGCAGACCGCGGCCTCCAGCGTGCGCTGCGCCGTCCGGTCGTCCGGGGCCTCCGCCGCCGCCGCCAGCGCCTCGGCGATCGTCTCCCCGTGCTCGTAGCGGTCGACCACCCGCGGGTCGACGTAGCTGGCCTTCGCCACCGTGGGGGTGTTGCCCAGCTGCTCGGAGACGCGCACGTAGGCCTCCCGCACCGCCTTCTTCCGCGCCGTCCGACTCGTCGGCGCCGGCTGCTCGGCCAGTGCGGCGGCCATCATGACCGTCGCCGTCCAGGTGCGGAAGTCCTTCGCGGTGATCTCCGCGCCGCTGATCTCCTTGAGGTAGGCGTTCACCTCGTCGCTGGTGACGTCGTGCCAGCTCCCGTCGGCGAGCCAGTAGCCGAGCAGCTCCTCGCCGGTCTCGGCCGGGCGCTCCAGCAGCTGCCGGACCACCGTCGCGGTGGGCTGATCGGTCAGCTCGATCTCCCGCTCGATGCCGCCCTTGGCGGTGTAGGAGAAGAAGGTGCGCTCGCCGCGCACGCGCACGTGCTCGCGGCGCAGCGTGGCCAGGCCGTAGGTGCCGTTGTCCTCCGCGTACTGCTCGCTGCCCACGCGGAACGCGCCGAGGTCGAGCAGCCGCACCGCGGTGGCGAGCACCCGGTCCCGGGTCAGCCCGCGCTTGCGCAGGGCCGCCACCACCTCGTCGCGCACGTCGGGCAGCTGGGAGGAGATCTCCAGCACCCGCTCGTGCTTGGCGGCGTCGCGGCGGGCCCGCCACTCGTCGTGGTAGCGGTACTGCCGGCGTCCGGCCGCGTCGGTGCCCACCGCCTGGATGTGACCGTTGGGCCAGGGGCAGATCCAGACGTCCTTCCAGGCCGGGGGGATGGCCAGGCCCCGCACCCGGTCCAGCCGCTCGTCGTCCTTGATCAGGGCACCGGTCTCGTCCCGGTAGGAGAACCCCCGCCCGGCGCGGCGCCGGGTCCAGCCCGGGGCGTGCACGTCGCTGCGGCGGAGTCTCACGGCTGGGAGATGGTCGGCGGCGAACCGTTCCAAACACGGCCCGTCGTCGGCCCACTCGCCCCGGTGACGACCGTGCTCGGGGCCGTGTTTGACGGAGGGCCCCGTTGGGCACCACCGCCAGGCGGTCCGACTACCGTCGGGTCAGCGGGCCCGGCCCGCGCACGCACCCGCGGGGCGACCGCTCGTCGCTCGCGCGTCGGCAACGGTGCCGCACCCGGGTGCACCGGATGGACCGTCGCGCTCCCGCCCGGGAGCGCGGGGACGACGAAGGAGCAGACGAACGCATGGTCGACACGACGGGGGCCGCCCCCACGGGTGAGCGGCGGGCCGAACGGTTGGAACTGCGGGTGCCGACCTCCCCGACGCAGCTTCCTGCGGTGCGCGCGATGGCCGGGGACCTGGCGATGCGGATGGACTTCGACCTGGACGCCGTGGAGGACCTGCGGCTGGCCGTCGACGAGGCGTGCGCCACGCTAGCCGCCATCGCGCTCGGCGACTCCCCGCTGACGGTGGTCTTCGAGGCCACCCGCGAGCACCTGCGCATCGACGCCTGGGTGCCGACGGCGGCCGGGGTCGACGTGCCGCGCGACGGCTTCGGCTGGGCGGTCCTGGCCACGCTGGTCGACACCGTCGAGGCAGGCCCCCGCGACCAGGCCACGGTCCCCGCCGGCGACGGGTCGCCCGACCCGGTCGCCTGCATCGCGATGGTCAAGCGGCTGCGTCGGTACAGCATGGCGGCCGGGGCCGCGGACCCGTTCACCGACGAGGTCCTGGCCGACGCGGGTCCCACCGACCACGACGTCTCGGTCGCACGGTGACCCGGTCGGCTGCCACGGACCAGCCGGCCACCGATGACGTCCTCGACGCCGGTGCCCCGGCCCGTCCCCGCCCCCCGGCCGACGACGCTGCGGCGAGCGGCAGCGAGGTGACCACCGACGCCATCGACGTCCCCGGCACCGGCGCCGAGCCCGCGGCGAGCGCGCCGGAGGGTGACGAGGCGGAGCCCGCCGCGGACCCGGTGCCGATCTCGGACAACCGCAAGCGGGCCGAGCGGACCGCTCCGCTGTTCGCCGAGCTGGCCGGGCTGGAGAAGGACGACCCTCGACGCGAGCGGCTGCGGGAGATCCTGGTCGAGGAGCACCTCCCCCTGGTCCGGCACTTCGCCCGCCGGTTCAGCAACCGGGGCGAGCCGTTCGACGACCTGCTGCAGGTGGGCACCCTCGGGTTGATCGCGGCGATCGACCGCTTCGACCCCAGCCGGGGCGTGGAGTTCCTCTCCTTCGCGGTGCCGACCATCACCGGTGAGATCAAGCGGCACTTCCGCGACCAGGGCTGGTCGGTGCGGGTGCCGCGGCGCCTGCAGGAACTGCACCTGTCGCTCAACGCGGCGGTCAGCGAGCTGTCCCAGAAGAACGGGCACGCACCGACCCCGTCGGAGCTGGCCGAGCACCTGGGCATCCCGCGGGCCGAGGTGCTCGAGGGCCTGGCGGTGGCCAACGCCTACCGCAGCAGCTCGCTGGACGAGCGGCTCTCCGGTGAGGAGGACTCCCCCACCCTGGCCGCGACGCTGGGCGAGGAGGACGCCGCGCTGGAGGGTGTGGAGTACCGCGAGTCGCTGCAGCCGCTGCTGGCCACCATCCCGGCCCGCGAACGCCGGATCCTGATCCTGCGGTTCTTCGGCAACATGACCCAGTCGCAGATCGCCGCGGACATCGGCATCTCGCAGATGCACGTCTCCCGGCTGCTGTCCCAGACGCTGGCCAAGCTCCGCGAGGGCCTGCTCAAGGACTGACGAAGGACCCCGTCCTCCTCAGCCCCTCTCGAGCTCGGGGGCGAGCCTCTGGACGGGGCCGATGCGCCGGTGGCCCAGAACTCGTCGAGTTCTGGGCCACCGGCGTTCAGCGCGTCAGGACGGCGGGAGCTGCGGCGGGTCGTCGTCCGCAGGTCGGTTGCGCGGGTCGGCGGCCGGGCCGCTCTCCTGCACGTCCTGCTTCACCTGCGCCAGCGGCGGCGGGGTGGGGATCTGCGGCGTCGTCTCCGCCGGCTGGTCGGCGATGCTGGACAGCGAGATCTTGGCCTCGGGCTGCTCGGCCGCCGGCGGCAGGTTCGAGTCGAACCAGTTGCTGGTGTCCAGTGAGGACGCCGGCGGCTGCCCCTCGGCGGGACGCTGCCCGCCGGTGGGTGCGTCGACGTCCAGCCAGCTGCGCGACCCCTCGCCGTCGTCGCCACCGCCCAGCTTGGAGAGGCCCTCCAGCGCCTTGCTGAACTCGCTGGGGACGATCCACATCTTGTTCGCGTCGCCCTGGGCGATCTTCGGCAGCGTCTGCAGGTACTGGTAGGCCAGCAGCCCCTGGTCGGGCTTGCCGTCGTGGATGGCCTGGAAGACCGTCTCGATCGACTTGGCCTGCCCCTGCGCCTGCAGGAACAGCGCGGCGCGCTCACCCTCGGCGCGCAGGATGCGGCTCTGCCGCTCGGCCTCGGCGTCCAGGATGGCCGCCTGCTTCTTGCCCTCCGCCGACAGGATCGAGGCGGCCTTCTGGCCCTCGGCGGTGGTGATCGCCGACTGCCGCTGCCCCTCGGCGGTGAGGATGACCGCGCGCTTGTCGCGGTCGGCGCGCATCTGCTTCTCCATGGAGTCCTGGATCGACGGCGGCGGGTCGATCGCCTTGATCTCGACCCGGGCCACCCGCAGGCCCCAGGGGCCGGTGGTGCCGTCGAGCACGCTGCGCAGCTGGGAGTTGATGCCGTCCCGGCCGGTGAGCGCGCCCTCGAGGTTCAGCCCGCCGACGACGTTGCGCAGGGTCGTGGTGGTCAGCTGCTCCATGCCGGTGATGTAGTTCGCGATCCCGTACACCGCCAGCCGCGGGTCGGTGACCTGGAAGTAGACGACGGTGTCGATGCCGACCTGCAGGTTGTCGGCGGTGATCACAGGCTGCGGCGGGAAGGAGATGACCTGCTCACGCAGGTCGATCGTGGCGCGCACCCGGTCGACGAACGGGACGAGCAGGGCCAGGCCCGGCGACAGGGTGCGGCTGTAGCGACCGAGACGCTCGACCACCTTGGCCTGGGCCTGGGGGACGATCGTCACGCTCCTCGCCAGCACGAAGACCACGAGCACGGCGATCACGATCAGGGCGATCAGGGCGGCATCCACGCGGGTGGTGCTCCGTTCCTAGGAGGCGGTGCGTCCCGCTGATCCTGCCCTCCGCGGCAGCACCGCGTCACGTCCCCGCGCGCGGTGTCACCCGATCGCAGCCCGGACCGGCCAGTGCCGGTACCCGGTCACAGGTGGCTGACGTAGGCGATCGGCCCCTCGATCTGCACGATGCGCACCGCAGCGCCGACCTCGTAGGCCTCGCCGTCGAGCTGGGTGCGGGCCGTCCACTCGTCGTCGCCGAGCCGGATGCGGCCCTCGGTGTTGTCGACGCGCCGGCTGACCACGGCCTCGCGGCCGACGTAGGTCGCGACCCCGTCGATCTGCTCGGGGGTGCGGTCGACCAGGTGCCGCTTGGCGATCGGGCGGACCACCACGAGCAGGCCCGCGGCCACGACGACGAACGCGAGCAGCTGCAACCAGACCGCCCCGCCCAGCAGGGCGACGGTCATCCCACCGAGGGCGCCGCCGGCGAACATGAGCAGCACCAGGTCCAGGCTGGCGACCTCACCGGCCGCGAACAAGCCTGAGGCGATCAACCAGAGCAGCCAGGCGGGCACACCCCGAGTCTGGCACGCGCTGCTGCGCCCGGCCGATCGCGGCGCCCCGCGTGCCGCCCGCCCGGGCAGCACCGTCCGGCGCCGTCGTAGCCTCGGTCACCGTGCACGATCTCGCCGCCGGCCGTCTCGCCGTCTGGGCCACCGCCTGGCTCACCGGCCGCTCCTCCTACGACGAGGCGCTCGACGCCGTCACCGGGGACACCGCCCACCGGGTCGTCGGGATGCCCGGCACCGACGAGGCCGTGCCGCTCGGCTGGGCGCTGAGCGCGCTGCGGGGTCTCGGGGAGGCGCGGCTGCGGCTGGTGCTCCCGGCCCCCGGGGACACCCGTGGGGTGCCCGCCGTCCCCGCGTTGACGGCGCTCGCGCTGGAGTCGGGACAGGTAGCGGTCGGCGGGCAGGTAGCGCTCGTGCCCGAGGAGCTCGGCACGGAGATGGTCGCCTGGACGGTGGTGCCGCTGGACGGCGCTCCCCCGGCCGCGCCCGCCGCCGAGGGGACGCTGCGGGCGGCCTCCGGGGCGCTGGACCTCGCCGTCGGGGACGCGGCGCGCACGCTGGCCTCCCTCGACCTGGCCCGCTGGCACCCGGAGGTCCCGTCGCTGCTGGCCGGGCTGGCCAAGGGCGTGCGCGCGCCCGGGCTGCCCGACGACCACGACCCGCTGGCGGTCTCGGTGCTCGGCCGGGCCCAGCGGCTGCGGCAGGTGCTCGACCTGGCGATGGCCGACGCACCCGGGGCCGCGGTCACCCACGCCCAGGCGGCCGCCCGGGACGAGGCGCTGCGTCCGCTGGCCACCGCCGTCCGCGAGGCGACCGTCGCCGCCTACAACTGGGTGCCGCGGAGCTGAGCACCGGCGCCGTCAGGCGTTGATCATCGGCGAGTGGTCGATCGACACGCCGGCCGGTCGGGCCACTCGCCGATGATCAACTGCCGGGGAGTCCGCGGGTCAGGCCGCCGGGCGGGTGGGGCGCTGCACGAAGCAGCAGAACGCCGGGCAATTGGTGCCCAGCCGCGGCTCGCCCCCCGCGCGGCGCTCCTCGAGCAGCTCGCGCAGCGAGCGGACGAACGCCGGGTGCGTGCCCGCCGTCGCCGCGCGGGCGAAGGCGAGACCGAGCTCCTCGGCCGTCTCCTTCGCCTCGTTGTCCAGGTCCCAGATGACCTCGAGGTGGTCGCTGATGAAGCCCACCGGGAAGACGACGACGGCCCGCTCCCCGTTCTCCGCCAGCGCCCGCAGGTGGTCGTTGACGTCGGGCTCCAGCCACGGCACCGACGGCGGGCCGCTGCGGCTCTGCCAGACCAGGTCGAACGGGCGGCCCGGCGCGGCGGCGTCGACGACCAGCTGGGCGGCGCGCTGCAGCTCGGCCTCGTAGGCGTGCCCCCGCGGCCCGGCGACGTCGGCCATCGCGTTCGGGATGCTGTGCGCGGTGGCCACGAGCCGGGCACCGTCGCGCAGGTCGGCCGGCAGCTGCGCCAGCGCGGCGGTCAGCGCATCGGCGTTGGCCTGCACGAAGCCCGGGGCGTCGAAGTAGTGCGGCAGCTTCTCCGCGGTGGGGCCGGCCGGCGCCGCCGGGTCCGCCTCCAGCGCGACCCGGGCCCGGGCGACGTCCTCGTGGTACTGCCGGCAGCCGGAGAACGACGCGTAGGCCGACGTCGCCAGGACGTAGGCGTGCTCGATGCCGTCCTCGGCCATCTGCCGCCAGGCGTCCTCGACGTAGGGCGCCCAGTTGCGGTTGCCCCAGTACACCGGCAGGTCGACGCCGGCCGTCTCGAACTCGGCCTCCAGGGCCGCGATCAGCGCCTCGTTCTGGTCGTTGATCGGGCTGACACCGCCGAAGTGGTGGTAGTGCTCGGCGACGGCCTCCAGCCGCTCCCGCGGGATGCCGCGCCCCCGGGTCACGTTCTCCAGGAACGGCATGACGTCCGCGGGCCCCTCCGGGCCACCGAAGCCCAGCACCAGCAGCGCCTCCCGGCGGCCGGCCGGCGCGGGCTCCGCCGACGGGGCGACCCCGCCGTTGTTGCGCACGGCGAGCGAGGGCTCCTCGTTCGGCTGCTGGCCGGCCGGGGTGATCGACGCCCCGTCCGGCATCGGGTGCGCCGGGCGGGAGAGGTCAGACACCGACGGCATGGAACCCGCCGTCCACGTGCACGATCTCCCCGGTGGTGGCCGGGAACCAGTCCGAGAGCAGGGCGGCGACGGCCTTGCCCGCGGGGTCGGTGTCGGTGACCGACCAGCCCAGCGGTGCGCGCTGCTCCCACGCCTCCTCGAACTGGTTGCTGCCCGGGATCGACTTCATCGCCATGGTGCGCAGCGGGCCGGCGGCCACCAGGTTCACCCGCACGCCCTCGGGCCCGAGCTCGCGGGCCAGGTACCGGGAGGTCGACTCCAGGGCGGCCTTGGCCGCACCCATCCAGCCGTAGACCGGCCAGGCGACGGTCGCGTCGAAGGTCAGGCCGACGACCGACGCGGTCTCGCCGAACAGCGGCCGGCAGGCCTGGGTCAGCGACGCCAGCGACCAGGCGGAGACCTGGAAGGCGGTGGCGGCGTGCTCCCAGCCGACCTCGGGGAAGCCCTCCCCCATCGCCTCCTGCGGCGCGAAGCCGATCGAGTGGACGACGCCGTCCAGGCGCGCGTCGTCGCCACCCAGGTGCTCGCGCAGCCGGTCGGCCAGCGTCGACAGGTGCTCGGTGTCGGTCACGTCCAGCTCGACGACCGGCGCCTCCTGCGGCAGTCGCTTGGCGATCCGCTGGCACAGCGAGAACGCCCGGCCGAAGTTGGACAGGACGACGGTGGCGCCCTGCTCCTGCGCGATCCGCGCCGCGGAGAAGGCGATCGACGCCTCCGTCAGCACGCCGGCGATCAGGATCTTCTTGCCGTCCAGAATGCCCATCAGTGCCCCATCCCCAGTCCGCCGTCGACCGGGACGACCGCCCCGGTGATGTACCCAGCCTGCTCGCTCGCCAGGAACCGCACGACGCCGGCGATCTCGTCTGCCTGCGCGTAGCGGCCCAGCGGCACCTGCCCGAGGATCTCCTGCTGCCGCTGCTCGGGCAGCTCCGCGGTCATGTCGGTGGCGACGAAGCCCGGCGCCACCACGTTCGCGGTGACGTTGCGGCTGCCCAGCTCCCGGGCGATCGAGCGGGCGAGCCCGACCAGCCCGGACTTGCTCGCCGCGTAGTTCACCTGCCCGGCCGAGCCGGAGAGGCCCACCACGGAGCTGATGAAGACCATCCGGCCGGTGCGGGCGCGGACCATCTTGGACGCGGCGCGCTTGGCCACCCGGTAGGCCGCGGTGAGGTTCGCGTCGAGGACGTCGGTGAACTGCTCCTCGCCCATGCGCAGCAGCAGCCCGTCGCGGGTGATGCCGGCGTTGCTGACCAGCACCTCGACCGGGCCCTGGTGCTCCTCGACCTCGGTGAACGCGCGGTCGACCGCTGCCGCGTCGGTGACGTCGCACTCCACGCCGAACAGCCCCTCGGGCGCGCCGCTGCCGCGGTGGGTGATGGCCACCGAGTCGCCCTGCTCGGCGAAGGAGCGGGCGATGGCCAGCCCGATCCCCCGGTTGCCGCCGGTCACCAGCACCGACCTGCCCACGTGCCCCACCTCGCCGATCGCCGCCTGCACTGCGTTTCGTCGGGCTCAACCTAGTCGGTGGGCGAGGGCCGGTCCGCCGGGGCGTCCGCCGGGGGCCGGGCGTTCCGCGCGGAGGATTGACCTCCCGCGGCGACGGGCACCGCCGGTGGATGCCCCCCGAGGAGACCCGCCCGAGCGACGTCGTGTCCCGCGACGGCACCCGCCTGTCCGTGACCACCTGGGGCCCCGCGAGCGCTCCCCTGGTCGTGCTGGTGCACGGGATGGGGATGTCGACCAGCTCCTGGGGTGAGGTGCCCGAGCGGCTGGCCCGCGCCTGCCGGGTGGTCGCCTACGACCTGCGCGGGCACGGCCGCAGCGGGGCGGCCCGGGACGGGTCCTACGGGCTGGCCACCCACGCCGCCGACCTGGGCGCGGTGCTCGACCGGGTCCGGTCCGAGGGCGAACGGGCCACCGCCCTCGCGCACAGCCTCGGCGGCGCGATCGTGCTGGAGCACGTCGCCGCCGCCGGGGACGGCGCGCTGTCCGGCATCGTCTTCGCCGGCTCGGGCGGCTCCGCGGTCAAGCTCCCGAGCCTCCCGGCCGCCGGCGCACGCGGCCCGCTCGCCCAGCTGGTCCGTGGCTGCTGGCTCGCCGTCGTGGTGGCGGCCATCGGCCTGGCCCACGCGCTGCGACCGTGGCGCTGGGCGACGGCCCGGCTGACCCGCTGGTACGCCTTCGCCCCGGGGGCGCCGGACCACCTCGTGGCCCGGGTCCGGGAGGACTTCCTGCGCACCCGCGCGCGTGCGCTGGCGAGGACCGCGCTGGCCAGCCTGGCCCACGACGGGCAGGCCCTGGCCCCCGCGGTCTCGGTGCCGGTGACGGTGGTGCACGGGACCCATGACAGCGAGGTCTCCGGCGCCGACGCCGAGCGGCTGGTCGAGCGGATCGCCCGGGCGGAGCTGGTCGAGGTCCCCGACGGGGCGCACATGCTCCCGCTCACCCACCCGGACGTCGTCGTCGACGCGGTGCTGGCCATGGTGCGGCGCACCGGGGACGGCGAGGTGCAGCGCACCGGGGACGGCGAGGTGCGGCGCACCGGGGACGGCGAGCGGCACCAGGCCAGCGCGTGAGCGCACCGGGAGGCCCCACCGGTGTCCGGGGCGTGGTGCGCCTGCTGAACACCTCCGGCGGGCGGCTGCTGTGCCTGGCCGGGCAGGTCGACGTCGCCGCCGTGACCGCCTTCGTCGACCGCTACGGGCGGGAGCCGGCGCGGGTGGACGTGATCGATGCGGGCTCGGTGACGGCGCTGTCGCCGTCCGGGCTCGAGCTGCTGCTGGACCACCTGGCGGTCGCCGCGCTGGCCGGGCGCCAGGTGCCGGTGCGCCGTTCCCCACCGGTCGACCGGGCACTGACCGCAGCGGCGGTGGCCGACCGCTGGTGAGCCCCTCGGCCGTAGGCCACGATGGGGCGACCGCCCGACCCCCGACCAGCTGGAGCCCCCCCCCCGTGACCGATCGCCCACCGCTGCCGCCGTTCACCCGGGAGACCGCGCTGCAGAAGGTGCAGGCCGCCGAGGACGCGTGGAACTCCCGGGACCCGGAGCGGGTGTCACTGGCCTACACCGAGGACTCGGAGTGGCGGAACCGGGACACCTTCCTCACCGGTCGCGCGGAGATCGTCGACTTCCTCACCGCCAAGTGGCAGCGCGAGCTCGACTACGTGCTGCGCAAGTCGCTGTGGGCGTTCACCGACGACCGGATCGCGGTCCGCTTCCAGTACGAGTGGCACGACGCGACCGGGCAGTGGTGGCGCAGCCACGGCAACGAGAACTGGGAGTTCGACGCGCACGGGCTGATGCGCCGCCGGGAGGCGAGCATCAACGACGTCCCGATCAGCGCCGACGACCGCCGCTGGACCGGCCCGCGCACCGACGCCGAGCGCGGGGTGGAGATCCCGCTGCGCTGACCGATCCCCGGCCTGAGCACCGAGGAGCCGGGGAGGGGCGCCGTCGCGGAGAGCTGCGACAGGGCCGCCGTCGACCTGCTCGTCGTCGTCCCTCCGGGCGTCTCCGGGGTGCCGGCCACCCGCGCTGCCACCGGCCCGGGTCCGGCGGCAGCCAGGGGACGTGCGACTCAACAGTCGCAGGAGCAGTTCTGGTCGGCGCAGTCGCAGTCGCAGCTCAGTCGCAGCACGTCGGGTCACCTCCCTCCTGGCTCGGGCACCACGTGCCGGGGCTCGGCGGCGGGCAGTCGTCGGCCGGCAGCGCCTCGGCCATGGCGACCATCTCCGCACGCAACCGGGTCAACCGGTCGAGTTCGGCGTCGAGCTCGGCGAGCCGGCGGCGCAGCAACTGCTCCGCCGGTTCGCAGGCGCACGAGCCGGTGTCCCGGACGGCCAGCAGCTCGCGGATGTCGGCCAGCCGCAGACCCAGGCGCTGTGCGCCCTGGACGAACCGGAGCCGGTCCAGCTCGTCGTGCGGGTAGCTCCGGTAGCCCGCCGCGGTCCGGGCGGGCGGGCGCAGCAGCCCCACCCGCTCGTAGTAGCGGACGGTGTCGCCGGAGACCCCCGCGGCCTCGGCGAGCTCGGCGACGCGCAGCCCGCGGGCTCCGCTGCCGGTCTCGGTCGTCGTCATGGCCGGACCGTAGACCTCGGAGTCGGCTCCAAGGTCAAGTCGGCCGACCGGGCGATTGCGACGGTCCGTGCGGTGGGTACCGGCCATCGGTGCCGGACACCCGCGAAGCCCTCCAGCAGACCGCCGCCGACAGCTTCGGCTGGCCGGAGCTGCACCCCGAACAGCTCGAGGCCATGGAGCAGGTGATGGCCGGCCGCGACGTCCTCGCCGTGCTGCCCACCGGCGCGGGGAAGTCCGCCATCTACCAGGTGCCCGCGCTGCTGCTGGACGGCCCGACGCTGGTCGTCTCGCCGCTGCTCGCCCTGCAACGCGACCAGATGGAGGGCATCGAGGGGTCCCGCGCCCCCGAGGCGGTGGCGGTCAACTCCGCGCAGCGGGCCGGGGAGACCCGGCACGCCTGGGACGCCGTCCGGGAGGGCGAGGCCGAGTACCTCTTCCTCTCCCCCGAGCAGCTGGCCAAGGACGACGTGCTCGACGAGCTCGCCGGGCTCGGCATCAGCTTCTTCGTCGTCGACGAGGCCCACTGCGTCTCCGCCTGGGGCCACGACTTCCGCCCCGACTACCTCCGCCTCGGGACGGCCATCGAACGGCTCGGGCACCCGCCGGTCCTGGCCCTCACCGCGACCGCGGCGCTGCCGGTGCGGCAGGACGTCCTGGCGAGACTGGGCCTGCGTGACGCCGTGGAGGTCGTGGCCAGCTTCGACCGGCCCAACCTGCGCCTGGCCGTGGAACGGGAGAGCGACGACCAGCGCAAGCGGTCCGCGGTGGTGGTGCGGGTGGGCGGGCTGATGTCCGACCCGGCCACCCGCGGCGGGCTGGTCTACGTCGCCAGCCGCAAGGACGCCGAGTACTACGCCGCCGAGCTCGCCCAGTTGGGCCACCGGGTCGCGGCCTACCACGCGGGGATGAAGGCGGCCGACCGCACGCGGGTGCACGAGCAGTTCCTCGGCGGCGAGGTGGACGTCGTGGTGGCCACCTCGGCGTTCGGCATGGGCATCGACAAGCCCGACGTCCGCTTCGTCGTGCACGCCTCCGCGCCGGAGTCGCTGGACTCCTACTACCAGCAGATCGGCCGGGCCGGCCGGGACGGCGAGCCGGCGGAGGTGTACCTCTTCCACCGCCCCGAGGATCTCCACCTGCAGACCTTCCTCACCGCCAGCCGCGCCCCCGAGGAGGTGCTGGCGGAGGTGGCGGAGTCCCTCGACCAGCACGACGGGCCGGTGCGCACCGCCGAACTCGCCGACGACGTCGACGCCCCGGCGGCCAAGCGCACCCGCGCGGTCAACCTGCTGGAGCAGGCCGGCGCGGTCGCCACCACCGACGACGGCCGGCTGGAGTACCTGGACCCCGGCGTCGGCCCGCGCGAGGCAGTGCAGGAGGCCGTGGAGGTGTCCGAGACCCACCAGCGGCTGATCCGCTCCCGGATCGAGATGGTGCGCGGCTACGCCGAGACCACCGGGTGCCGGCGGCAGTTCCTGCTCGGCTACTTCGGCGAGCAGCTCCCGCACCCGTGCGGCAACTGCGACACCTGCGAGGCCGGCACCGCGCAGGAGCACGTGGTCGACGACGCCCCGTTCCCGGTGAACAGCGGCGTCCGGCACCCGGAGTGGGGGCACGGCGTCGTGATGTCCGTGGAGCCGGACCGGCTGACGGTGCTGTTCGACCAGGAGGGCTACAAGACCCTGGCCACCGCCGCCGTCGAGTCCCACCACCTGCTCACCGCGGACTGAGCCGGCAGGTGGCCCCACGCGCACCCGCGCCCGGAGTTCCCCGCCGGTCGGTCAGTGCGCGGCGGCCGCCCGTCCCGCGACCGCCGTGGGACGGGCGAGCCGGACCCCCACCGCGGCGACGACGGACAGCGCACCGATGACCGTCAGCGCCGATCCGAGCCCGCCGATCGCGGCACTGAGCCCGAGCACCACCAGGGGGCGGACGAACTGGCCGAGGAACAGCGCCGCGGTCCACACCCCGGTGGCCTGACGGCGCTGCTCGAACCCCAGCGAACCGAGCGCCCAGCTGAGCAAGGCCGGCAGCAGCAGCCCGTTGCCCAGCCCGGTGACGACGGCGAAGACGGCCACCACGGCCGGGGCCACGACCTCCCGCCTGATCGCGGAACTGGTCGCCCACGGGCTGCTCGAGCGCGGCCCCGGCCGGCAGGTGCGGGTCGGAGTGCGACTGTGGGAGCTCGGGACGCGCGCATCGCCGACCGTCTCCCTGCGGGACGCAGCCATGCCCTTTCTCGAGGACGTCAACTTCTCGCAGATCGCCGGCCGGCTGCCGCTCCCCACGTCGGCGGCCGGGCTGGTGCTGCTGGCGCACGCGCCGCGCGCCCTGCAGGAACGGGTGCTCACCCGCCCGCTCCGGCCCGTCACGCCACGGGGGTTCAGCACGCCGGCGGGGGGGGGGGGGGGGGGGGGGGGGGGGGGGGGGGGCGGGGGGGGGGGCGGCGGGGGGGGGGGGCGCCGCCGGGCCCCCCCCCCCCCCCCCCCCCCCCCCCCCCCCCCCCCCCCCCCCCCCCCCGCCCGGGTGGTACGCCGCGGCGATCCTGGGC
>NZ_JBJHAG010000014.1:0-101950 GCF_054050925.1 Modestobacter sp. SYSU DS0657
GCTGCGTCCGGCGCCGCCACGACCCCCCCCGCCCGCCCCCCCCCCCCCCCCCCCCCCCCCCCCCCCCCCCCCCCCCCCCCCCCCCCCCCCCCCCCCCCCCCCGGTTCAGGCGTGCTCGCCGGGCACCCGCAGCGCCCCGCTGAGGTGCCGGGCGGTGTTGACCAGGCCGACGTGGCTGAAGGCCTGCGGGGTGTTGCCCAGGTGCCGGCCGGTGCGCGGGTCGTACTCCTCGCTCATCAGGCCCAGGTCGTTGCCCAGGCCCAGCAGCCGCTCGAACAGCTCCCGGGCCTCGGCGGCGCGGCCGATGCCGTTGAGCGCGTCGGCGAGCCAGAAGCTGCACAGCAGGAACGGCGCCTCGTCGCCCGGCAGGCCGTCGACCCGGCCGTCGGCAGAGGTGTGGTACCGGAGCAGGAACCCGTCGGAGGTCAGCTCGCGCTGGACCGCCTCCACGGTGCCCACGACCCGCTCGTCGTCCCAGGGCAGGAAGCCGACCTGCGGGATCAGCAGCAGGGCGGCGTCCAGCCCCTCGGACCCGTAGAACTGGGTGAACGTCCGGCGCACCGGGTCGTAGCCGCGGGCGCAGACGTCGTCGTGGATGCGCTGCCGCAGCGCCCGCCAGCGCTCCACCGGGCCGTCGAGCCCGTGCTGCTCCACCGCCTCGATCGCGCCGTTGACCCCCGCCCAGGCCAGCACCTTCGAGTGCACGAAGTGCCGGGGCGCACCGCGGACCTCCCACAGGCTGTGGTCGGGGCGTTCCCAGGCGGTCTCCAGGAACTCCACCAGCACCTTCTGCACGGCCCAGGCGTCCGCCAGCGGCGCGAGGCCGGACTCGCGGGCGAGGTGCAGGCCGTCGAGCAGCTCGCCCCACACGTCGAGCTGGAACTGCCCGGCGGCGCCGTTCCCGACCCGCACCGGGGCCGAGCCCTCGTAGCCGGGCAGCCACGGCAGCTCGTACTCCGGGATCCGCCGGGAGCCGTCCAGCGCGTACATGATCCGCAGGTCACCGGGGTCGCCGGCGACGGCCCGCAGCAGCCACTCCCGCCAGGCCGACGCCTCCTCCAGGTATCCGGTGCCGAGCAGGGCCTGCAGGGTGAACGCCGCGTCGCGCAGCCAGCAGTACCGGTAGTCCCAGTTGCGGCTCCCGCCCAGCTCCTCGGGCAGGGAGGTGGTCGCCGCGGCGACGATGCCGCCGGTGGGCCGGTACGTCAGCGCCTTGAGGGTGATCAGCGAGCGGCGGACGGCCGGCGCCCATTCGCCGTCGTAGCGGCACTGGCCGATCCAGTCGGCCCAGAACGCCTCGGTGCTGGCGAGGGCCTCCTCGGCGTCCACCGGCGCCGGACGCGGCAGGTGCGAGGGGGAGTGGGTGAGCACGAAGGGGACCCGTTCGCCGGCGGCCACCTCGAACTCCGCCGAGGTGGTGTGGTCCTGCCCGTGCAGCCGGACCGGCGTGACGAGCGTGACCGCGTCCGGGCCGGCGACGGCGACGAGGTCACCGTCGACCGACCGCACCCACGGGACCAGGTGGCCGTAGTCGAACCGCAGCACCAGGTCCAGCCGCATCGGCACCCGGCCGGAGACGCCCTCCACGATCCGGACGACATCGGGGCTCTCGCCGCGGGGTGGCATCAGGTCGATGACCCGGACCGTCCCGGTCGGGGTCTCCCACTCGGTCTCCAGGACCAGGGAGTCACCCCGGTACCGGCGCCGCGTGCAGCTGCCACCGGTGGCAGGGGCGAGCTGCCACCGGCCGTTGCGCTCATCGCCGAGCAGGGCGGCGAAGCAGGCCGCGGAGTCGAACGACGGCAGGCAGAGCCAGTCGATCGAGCCGTCCTTGCCGACCAGCGCGGCCGTCTGCAGGTCGCCGATCAGGCCGTAGTCCTCGATCGGGCTGGGCATGGACGTCCTCCTGGAGGTGGGTGGCCGGGGCTGGGCCGCGCCGGTGGCGCACAGACGACGGCCTCAGCCACCTACCGACCTGCCTCGCCCGGCAAACCCGCCCCCCAGGACCGTTGACCCGTTATCCCCAACAAACTGATGCGGATCGAAGTCCGACCACGAAGACCAGCCCTTGGGGTGGGGATGGGCACAACCGGCCGCACGAGCGACGTGGTGGTCATGCGGGAGCACATCGATGACCTGGTCGAAGAGGTGCTGGGCATCGAGGACGCCGGCCGCCGGCCAGGCGTGGAGTTCCGCGGCACGTGCTGGTGACACCGTCGGTCTCATGGTGTGGGTGACAACGCGGGCACGGGGGAGAGGTGCTCGACCGGGTTGCGCGGGGGCTCGCCGTCGTGGTGACCCGCGACCAGACCGACGTGACGTGCGCGTCATCCCGCATCCCGACCACGAGCAGGCGGTCGTGGTCCTCGCGGTGCAGCTGCCCGGTGTCGAGCGGCTCGTTCCCGTCGCCGGCCTGGTCTAGCGTGCGCGCTGGCAGACCAGTCGCTGACCAGCGAGGGAGACCCGCCATGAGCACGCTCACCGATCGACCCGGCACCGCGCTGATGGTCATCGACGTCCAGCGGGGCGTCGTCGACGGCGCAGCCCGGCGCGACGAGGTCGTCGCCACCATCGCCACCCTGGTCGAGCAGGCCCGCGGTGCCGGCGTCCCGGTCGTCTGGGTGCAGCACTCCGACGCGGACCTGGCCCAGGGGAGCGACGCCTGGAAGTACGTACCGGAGCTGGTCCGTGCCGAGCCTGAGCCGCTGGTGCACAAGTCCTACGGCGACTCCTTCGAGGGCACTGACCTGGAGCAGGTGCTGGCCACGGCGGGCGTCGGCCATCTGGTCGTGACCGGCGCCGAGTCCGACGCCTGCATCCGGTCGACCATCCACGGGGCGTTCACCCGGGGCTACGACGTGACGCTCGTCGGCGACGCGCACACCGCCGGGGACAAGACCGCCTGGGGAGCGCCGCCCGTCGAGCAGGTCATCGCGCACACCAACCTGTACTGGCAGTTCCAGGCAGCACCCGGGCGGACGGCGGCGGTGACCCCGGCGGCCGACGTCACGTTCAGCCGGGTGCGATGAGGTGGATGCCGAGGTCGGTGCGCCCGGGCAGGAGGTCGGCGCGCAGCGCCCGGGTTCCCTGGTAGTCGCCGTCACGCAGGCGCCGGAACCGGCGAGCGGGTTCTGCGTCGATGCTGCGCAGCCTCTCCCGCAAGCGGTCGACCTCCCGGTCCACCCCGCCGGTCTCCAGCGTGTCGGCGTCGTGGACGACGTGCAGGTCGAGGGTCTCGATGCCGACGTACCAGAGCACCCCGTGGGTGAGGGGGAAGAGCAGGGACCCCAGGGCGCCACTGATGCCGCGCGCTCCGATCGAGCGGGCATCCTCTCCCGCGGTCACCACCACCAGCGCCTTGCGCCCCACCAGCCCGCCGTCGCCGTAGCGTCGCGGCACGCCGAGGTCGGGGTCGAGGTCGCCGTAGGCGAAGCCGGCGGTGAGGACTCGGTCGAACCACCCCTTCAGGATGGCTGGTGGCCCATACCACCACAGGGGGAACTGGATGACGAGCAGCTCCGCCGCGGCGAGCTTGGCCTGCTCGGCCCGCACGTCGGCGGGCAGTCGTCCCCCGGCGTACGCCTCACCGACGAGCTCGGCGATGTTCCCGGGCTCCTGGGCGCGCTCGCCGAGGTTGCGATCGCTGAGGACGGGGTCGAACTCCTGGGCGTACAGGTCCGAGGTCGTCACCTCGTAACGCCCGGACAGTTCCCGGACCCCCTCCTCGAAGAGGCGGCCGTTCAAGGACCGGCGGCGGGGGTGCGCGTGCACCCACAAGGCGGTGTCCGGCGTCGGGGGATGGGCGATGGTCACGGGTTCACCTCTCGCGCGGCAGGGGTCGGCGGTGAGAACCGGTGCCAGTCGGCGGCGGCCCGGACGACATGGTCGTCGGAGGTCCGCGGCGCTCGACCCAGGAGCGTGGCGAGCACGGGAGTGGGGCCCGAACCGGTGTCGTGGGTGGTGTTGCCGCTCATGGTCCTCGGTCAACGCCGCCGACGTGGACGATGACATGGCTCAGACGCCGAAGGACCTGCGTGATCGTCTAGTGTGCACGAGTGGACGCCGTCAGCGATGTGTTGCGCGGGGTGCGGGCCCAGGGCTCGTTGTTCGGCCGCTCGATCCTGACCCCGCCCTGGTCGCTGCGCTTCGTGGACGGGGCGCCGCTGACGTTGTGCACCCTCGTGTCCGGCGCGGGGTGGATCGTGCCCGAGGGAGAGCCGCCCCAGCGGATCGGCGCCTACGACACCGTCCTGGTCCGCGGGCCGGGGACCTTCAGCTTCGTCGACGAGGTCGACACGGACGCGGTTCCCATCCTGTGCGGGGTGGAGTGCGCGACCCCTGAGCAGGGTGGCACCCGCCACCGGCTGGGCTGGCACGACCCCGGTGAGCCCAGCGAGCGCGGAGCTGGGGCCAGCGGTGGTTCTGGACGTGGAGACGCTGCGACGACGTTGATCGTCGGGGCGTACCCGCTGCGCAGTGAGATCAGCCGTCAGCTGGTGGAGGCGCTCCCGGTGCTGCTGCGTGTGGGCGCCGGCGGCAGCGCTGATCCGGTTCTGGACCACCTCGCCGCCGAGGCCGCGATCGATGCCCCCGGCCAGCAGGTCGTGCTGGACCGCCTGCTGGACTGGATGCTGGTCTGCACGCTGCGCGAGTTCTTCGACCGCCCCGGTGCCCGGCCGCCGGCTTGGTGGGCCGCCCAGCGTGACCTGGTCGCTGGGGAGGCGCTGCGGGTGCTGCACGCCGAGCCCGCAGCACCGTGGACGGTCGCAGCGCTGGCCGAGCGGACCGGGGTGTCGCGCGCGACGCTGGCCAAGCGTTTCGCCGATCTGGTGGGGGAGCCGCCGATGACCTACCTGACCCGCTGGCGCATGGCGCTGGCCGCGGACCTGCTCCTGGACCGGCCGGACGCGACCATCGCCGAGGTCGCCCGCACCGTGGGCTACTCGGATCCCTTCGGTTTCAGCGCCGCGTTCAAGAGGGTGCGTGGCGTGAACCCCAGCGAGTTCCGCGGTGCCGCGGCCGCTGCTGCTGCCGGTCGGGGCAGTCGGGAGACGCGACGATCGCTGCCTCTGGCCGCCACTTGACATAATGTCGATTATCGGCGCAGCGCTGACCAGTCGGAACCCTGGTTCGGTGCTGCCGACTTCCTGGTTCGGGTGTCGTGCACGGCGACGCGCTCGACGTCGTCATGACCCACCCTGGATGTCGCACCCGACGGCGGGTGTCGCGTTCGGCGCACGCGTCGCTGCGAGTCGGCGGCTCGGTGGGTCATGCCGACGTCGCGCACCCAGCCCGTCGACCGCTCGGGTCGCCGGTCGTCCGCCACCTCGCCCTCCCGGGACGTCGAAGATGATCATGACTTGCCCGGGTGGCCCCGACCACGCTCCGATCTTGAGCGGTCGGCCGTGGGATGGGTGGACATCGAGCCCGAGGGGTCGCTCCCCCTGGTGCACCTGCCCACCCATCATTACGTCACACTGACGTAATGATGGGTGGATCGCCGTCTCGACGGGCGGTCCGCGCCATGCGTCCTTAGGGTCGAGGCATGAGGATCCGACGCCCGGTGGCTGCTCTGTTCGTCGCGCTGACCCTGGCCGGCGGGCCGGCCGTCCTGACCGCGTGCGCCGACCCCAGTGGCGGCCCGAACAGCGACCAGCGCAACGACGGCACGACCGACGACGAGGGCACCAACACCTCGGGCAACGACGAGAACGACGCCGAGCAGGGTGGTCTGCCCGATGTCCACGACTCGGACACCGACCAGGGCAACGAGGACCGCAACGAGGACTCCGACAACGGCGGCTGATCCTCACTGATCGGCCGCTCCCCCGGGCAGCCCGACCACCTGGTGAGTTGCGTCACTGTGACGCTTCGTCGGGGCTGCCCAGGGGACGGCCGGGTCAGCCTGCGCTGCGCCCGTTGAGCCACAGCCGGTCGAGCCGGCCGGTCGAACGCACCAGCTCCTCGAGCGAGCGTTCCAGCTCGGCCTTGGTCGGCTTCTCCGACAGGGTCGTCTGCACGTCCTCGATCGCGCAGCGCAGCTGGTAGAGCCGGTCCTGCAGGGCGTCGAGCTCGGCCCGCGTCACCAGCACCACGTCGTCGGACAGCCCGGCCTTGGCGCTGGCCGAGCGCTGCTCGTAGGCGCGCTGCCGGCACGCCTGGCCGCAGTACAGGCGAGGCCGGCCCACCGACTCCTGGACCGGGAGGAGGCTGCGGCACCAGCCGCAGCGGCGCTCCTCGCCGTCGCGCCGGCGCCGGTGTGCCCCCGGGCGCGCACCCGTGTGCTGCTGGACCTCCACGAGCAACGACGGTAGACGGCGGGTCCGACAGCCCCCGGGGGACACGCCCGCGGTCGCCCGCCCAGCTCACCTCGGCACCCTGCGCGAGGCCGTCGGGGGGCGCCGCTAGCGTGATGGGGTGCCCGGCTCGCCTTATGCCTTCCTCGACGGGCCCACTCCTCTGGCGATGGCCCACCGTGGCGGTGCCATCGAGCACCTGGAGAACAGCGCCAGCGCCTTCGAGGCATGCGTGGCGCTGGGCTACCGCTTCCTGGAGACCGATGTGCGCGTCACCTCCGACGGCGTCCCGGTGGTCTTCCACGACGCCACCCTGGACCGGGTCACCGACCGGACCGGACGGGTGGAGAGCCTGCGGTGGAGCGAGGTCCGGACGGCGCTGATCGGCGGTCGCGAGCCGGTCATGGCGCTGGAGGACCTGCTGGGGGCCTGGCCGGACGTCCGCTTCAACCTCGACATCAAGGCCGCCGGGGTGCTCGCCCCGCTGGTGCGCACCGTGCGCCGGATGAAGATCGAGGACCGCATCTGCCTCGGCTCCTTCTCCGACGCCCGGATCGCCGCCGCCCGCCGGATGTTCGGGCCCGGCGTCTGCACCTCGCTGGGTCCCAAGGGCGTCGCCGCGCTGCGACTGTCCTCCTACTCGCCGCGGGCCGCGGGGCTGGTGCGCATCCAGGCCGGCTGCGCCCAGGTGCCACTCGCACTGGGTGGGCGGCCGCTGGTCGACGAGCGCTTCATCGAGGCCGCGCACGCCCGGAGCCTGCAGGTGCACGTGTGGACGGTCGACGACGAGGAGGACGCCAAGCAGATGCTCGACCTGGGCGTCGACGGTGTGATGACCGACCGCCCGGCGATGCTCCGCGACGTGCTGGTGGCTCGAGGTCAGTGGACCGGAGCGTGACCGGCCGGCTGTCCGCTCGGCTCCGTTCCTGGCGGCCTGCCCCGCCACCCCTCCCCCCGGAGCTCGCCCGTCTCGTCGGCCCCGAGGACCCCGACTGGTTCGACCGCGAGCTGGCCATCGCCGCAGCGCCGCCGTGGTGGCTCTGGCGCGGGCTGCTGCGGAGCCTGCACCGGCTGCCGGGCGTCTTCGGTCGCCTGGAGGTGACCGGGGGCATCCCCGAGGAGTGGCTGGACGGGCCGCTGCTCCTGGCGGTCAACCACATCGGTGACTTCGACACCATCGTCGTCGCCGCGGCACTCCACCGGGCCGGCGTCACCCCGCGGTTCATGGCGACCCGCGGCATCATCACCGCCCCGGTCGCCGGGCCGCTGCTGGAGCGCGCCGGTGGCATCCGGGTCGACCGCGGCACCGACCTCGCCGCCCACGCGCTCCGGGTCACCCAGGTGGCGCTTGCCGCCGGTGGCCACGTCGTCGCCTACCCCGAGGGGCGGGTCGGGCTGACCGCCGACGGGTGGCCCGAGCGTGGGCGCACCGGGCTGGCCCGGATGGCCCTGGCCGCCGACGTGCCGGTCATCCCGGTCAGCCAGTGGGGCGCGCACGAGGTGCTGCAGTACGCCAACGACTGGGGCAAGCTGCGCACCCTGCTCCGGGCGCTGTGGCGGCAGCCCGCACTGCGGGTGCACATCGGTGCCCCGGTCTTCTTCGAGGACCTGCAGCCGGGCCGGGTGGGTGACGCCAACCGGGCCCGGGTGCGGATCGCCGCCGCGCTGACCCGCGGTCTGGCCCCGCTGCGGGCCGGCGAGCCGACCGACCGGATCGCGTTCACCGACCCCACCCGGCCCACCACCGCGGTGGCGGCGTTCCCCGGCGGCGTGGTGCCCGAGGACATCCCGTGACCGGCCGGTGCTGGACCCGCCCTCGTGCGGCTGACACCCTGCGCCGGTGACCGACGCACCGCCCGCACCCGCCGGGTCCGACGTCCCCCGCGCCGACCGGGCACTGCGCCGCGAGCGCGCCGGCTGGTACTCCTACGACTGGGCGATGTCGGTCTTCAACACCTCGGTGACGACCGTCTTCCTCGCCCCCTACCTCACCTCGATCGCCGAGGCAGCCGCCGACGCGCAGGGGCGGATCCACCCGCTGGGCATCAGCATCCCGCCGGGCAGCTGGTTCGGGTACGTGCTGTCGCTCTCGGTCGTGCTCCAGGTGCTGGTGCTGCCGGTCACCGGGGCGATCGCCGACCGCAGCGGCCGCAAACGTCAGCTGCTGGCCGGCTTCGCCACCGTCGGCTCGGTGGCCACCATGGCGCTGTTCTTCGTCGCCGGGGAGCGGTACCTGCTGGGTGCGGCGCTGTTCGTCGTCGCGAACCTCGCCTTCGGCGCGGCCACCGTCGTCTACTACTCCTGGCTGCCCGACCTGGCCGGTCCCGACGAGCGGGACGCCGTCTCCAGCCGTGGGTGGGCCGTCGGCTACCTCGGCGGCGCCCTGCTGCTCGCGGCGAACCTCGTGCTGTTCACCCAGTACGAGTCCCTCGGGCTGACCGAGGGCGAGGCGGTGCGGATCTGCCTGGCCTCGGCCGGCCTCTGGTGGGCCGGGTTCACCGTGGTCAGCGTCTCGCTGCTGCGCAACCGCCGGCCGCGGGAGTCCGCCGTCGTCCCGGCCCACGGCGGGGCGCTGACGGGTGGCTTCCGGCAGCTGGGCGCCACCCTCCGGGAGATGCGCCGCTACCGGCTGACGCTGTGGTTCCTCGGTGCCTACCTGCTGTTCAACGACGGCGTGCAGACGATCATCGGGGTCTCGGCGCAGTACGGCGCCGAGGAGCTCGAGCTGGACCAGACGACCCTGGTCTCCACCATCCTGCTGGTGCAGGTGGTCGCCTTCTTCGGGGCGATGGGCATGGGCCGGATCGCCGCGGTGGTCGGCGCCAAGCGCACCGTGCTCGGCGGCCTGGTGGTGTGGACCGGCGTGCTGGTGGCCGCCTACTTCGTGCAGGCCGGCGCGGCGGTGCAGTTCTACCTGCTCGCGGTCGTCATCGGGTTCGTGCTCGGTGGCACCCAGGCGCTGTCCCGGTCGCTGTTCAGCCAGCTGATCCCGCCGGGCAAGGAGGCCGAGTACTTCGGCCTCTACGAGATCAGCGACCGCGGCACCAGCTGGCTGGGCCCCTTCCTCTTCGCTCTCACCTACCAGCTGACCGACTCCTACCGGTACGCGATCTTCAGCCTGGTCCTCTTCTTCGTCCTCGGCGGCTTCCTGCTGGCGCGGCTGGACATGCGGCGGGCCATCGTCGAGGCCGGCAACACACCCCCGGAGCGCCTGTGACACCCGCCCCTCTGGACGGCCCGACCGACCTGCTGGAGGTGGTGCCCGTCGCCGGTGACCGGCGCCGGCACCCGGCGCCGGCGCACCTGACGTTCTTCCACGGCCCGATGGACTGCGGGAAGTCGACGCTGGCGTTGCAGGTCGACCACAACCAGAGCCGGCAGGGCCGCCACGGGCTGCTGCTCACCCAGGGCGACCGGGCCGGCGCCGCGCAGATCAGCTCCCGGGTGGGGCTGCGGCAGGCCGCGGTGGAGGTCGACGGCGCCACCGACATCCGGCTGCTGGTCCGCGACCGGTGGGCGACCGGCCAACGGGTCGACTACCTGATCGTCGACGAGGCGCAGTTCCTCACCGGTGCGCAGGTCGAGCAGCTCGCCGAGCTGGTCGACGAGTCGCACGTCGACGTGTTCGCCTTCGGGCTGACCACCGACTTCCGGGCCCGGCTCTTCCCCGGCACGCAGCGGCTGTTCGAGCTCGCCGACGACGTCCAGCGGGTGCAGGTGATGGTGCTGTGCTGGTGCGGCCTGCCCGGGCTGCTCAACGCACGGGTGGTCGACGGGGCGATGGTCCGGGAGGGCGCCACCGTCGTCGTCGCCGACACCGAGCCCCCGGCGCCGCCGGACGGCGCGACCGGCGCGACCGAGGAGGCCGAGGAGGCCGTGGTGCGCTACCAGGTGCTGTGCCGCCGCCATTACGCGAGCGGCCAGCTGGGGCCGACGCCGACCGGTCCGGGGCAGTTGGCTCTCCGCTGAGTGGTGCCACTCCCCCCCCCCGTGGGGTGGTTGAACGTTGGCTCATCACCCCATGCGATGATGAGCAGTCGAACGACACGGAATCTCTTTCCGTCATCTGTCGTTGACCTCTGCGACACCCCGAGCCGGATGCGTGAGCAATCGGCTGTCCGGGCAGTCCCAGACCTGACCGAGATCAGCACGAGAGGACGGTGTGCCATGGGCGAGCGTTCCCTGCGCGGAAGCCGACTGGGCAGCGTGAGCTACGAGACCGAGCGCAACACCGCGCCCATCGAGCGGCAGTACGCCGAGTACAAGTGCACCCAGGGCCACCTGGTCACGGTGCCCTTCGCCGACGACGCGGAACTCCCCGACACCTGGGAGTGCAAGTTCGACGGCTCGGCCGCCAAGCTGGTCGGTGGCTCCGAGCCCGCCCCCAAGAAGGTCAAGCCCCCGCGCACCCACTGGGACATGCTCCTGGAGCGTCGTTCGGTGGACGACCTGGAGGAGGTGCTCGCCGAGCGCCTCGAGGTGCTCCGCGGGCGGCGCACCCGCGCCAGCTGACGAACGGCTCGCCTCCTCCCCGCCCCTCGCGAGCTCGCGGCGGGCCCCTGGAGGCGGGCCGTTCCAGCACGTCGCGTCCGGCCCCGGTGGGAGATCTCCCACCGGGGCCGTTCCGCGTCCGGGGCGGGTCAGCGACCGGCAGGCCCGTCCTCGACCTCCCCCTCGACGACCCGGCCCTCGATCACCCGGTGCGCGGGGCCCGCGCGGTACACGTCGGCCCGGTGGGCACCGGCCCCGGCGTCGGAGGGGCCGTCGGCGACCGTGCCGTCGACGGTGCGGGTGGCCCGCACCCGGACCGGGCCCAGCCAGCGGTCGGGCAGCCGGCGTGCGATCCCCCGGGCGATCAGCGCCCGGGGCAGCGCCCGGGTGCCCGGCAGCAGGCACATCAGGCCGAGCAGGTCGCCGATGAAGCCGGGCAGCACCATCAGCAGCCCGCCGAGGGCGACCAGGCCGGCGTCGCCCAGGGCGCGGCCCGGGTCGCGGTGCTCCTCGGCGCGCAGCCGGAGTTCGGTGAGGGCGCGGGTGCCCTGGCGCGCCAACAGCAGCCCGCCCAGGGCGCTCGTGGCCAGCGCCAGCAGCAGCGTCCAGCCCACGCCGATCCAGCTCGCGACGAGGACGAACACGACGACCTCGGCCAGCGCGCCGAGACCCACCGCCGTCCGCCAGCGTGAGGACGCCCGCCGACGCGGGGTGTGCCCGCCGATCGCGGAGCCCATGGTCATGGATCTCTCCTCTCCTGCCGCGGCACGGACGGCCGGCGCTCCCTACTGGAGCGCCTGTGTCCGCCCGCCGCGGCTGCGCGCCGGTACGGGACGGCGCACCCGCCCGGGCAGCCGGTCGGCCAGCCGGTCGAGCACGCCCCACCAGGTGACCCGTGCCAACGCCTCTCCAACGATCGAGCCGCTCATCTTGCTCCGGCCCACCGTGCGTTCGCTGAAGGTGATCGGCACCTCCACCACCCGGGCGCCGGAGCGCACCGCCCGCCAGGCCCAGTCGACCTGGAAGCAGTAGCCCTGGCTGGCCACCTGGTCGAACGGCAAGCGGGCCAGCAGGTCGGCGCGCGCCGCCCGGAAGCCCCCGGTCGCATCGGCCAGCGGCAGGCGCAGTGCCCACCGGGTGTAGAGGTTGCCGATGCGGGAGATGGCCAGGCGGTGGCGGGGCCAGTCGAGCACGCGCCCGCCCGGCACCCAGCGCGACCCGAGCACCAGGTCGGCGTCGGTCAGGGCGGCCAGCAGGGCGGGCAGCCGCTCCGGCGGGTGCGACCCGTCGGCGTCCATCTCCACCACGACGGCGTAGCCGTGCTCGGCGGCCCAGCGGAAGCCGGCGACGTAGGCCGGGCCCAGCCCCTGCTTCCCGGCGCGGTGCAGCACGTGCACCCGCTCGTCCTCGGCGGCCCGGGCGTCGGCCAGCTCGCCGGTGCCGTCGGGTGAGGCGTCGTCGACGACCAGCACGTGGGCGCCCGGGACGGCGGCGTGCAGCCGGTCGAGCACCGTGCCCAGGTTCCCCACCTCCTCGTAGGTGGGGATCACCACCAGCACGGGGCCGGCGACGTCGGTCACCGGGCGCTCCGCCGGCGTGCCAGGGCGGCCAGGACGGCCCCCACGCCGACCGCGGTGAGCGCCCACTCGGGGGCGGCGCCCAGCCGCGCGGCGACGGTGCGCTGGTCGCGCTGGGCGATCGGCTCGACGAACGAGTCGGCGGTGAACAGCTCCGAGCGGTGGACCACGGAGCCGTCGGGGGCGACGATCGCGCTCACCCCGCTGGTCGCGGCCACCACCACGCTCCGGCCGAACTCGACCGCCCGCAGCCGGCTCTTCGCCAGCTGCTGCTCGGTCTCGTCGGTGTAGCCGAACGTGGCGTTGTTGGTCTGCACGACGATCATGCCCGCACCGTCGTCGACGACGTCGGCCACCAGGCCGTCGTAGGCCACCTCGAAGCAGATGACGTCGCCGACCCGCGCTCCCCCGATGTCCAGGGTGCCCACCTCGGAGCCGTGCGCGAAGTCGGTGACCCGGTCGACCAGCGGGCTGAAGAAGCGGAAGAACGGCCGGGCGGGCACGTACTCGGCCAGGGGCACGGGGTGCCGTTTGACGTAGGTCTCCCCCGGGCCGGTGACCGGGTCCCACACGATGCCGGTGTTGGAGATCTTCTCCCCCGGCCCCCGGACGACCGCGCCGACCAGGATCGGGGCGTCGATGGCCCGGGCGGCGCCGCTGATCACCCGGGCGGCGTCGGCGTTGGTGTACGGGTCGATGTCGGAGCTGTTCTCCGGCCAGATCACCAGGTCGGGCTGGTCGGCCTCCCCCGCGGCGACGGCGTCGGCCAGCCGGATCGTCTCGGCTGCGTGGTTGTCCAGCACCGCCCGCCGTTGAGCGTTGAAGTCCAGGCCGGCGCGCGGCACGTTGCCCTGGATCACCGCGACGGTGCGGGTCGGGCCACCCTCGGTGAGCGAGGAGCCGGCCAAGGGCAACCAGGCAAGCGCACCGACGGCCGGCACGGTCAGGGCGGCGACGAGCGGGACGGCGGCCGAACGCAGCGCCGTCCGGCGGCTGCCCCCCGCTCCGGCCCTCCGCGCCCGGACGACGGCGGCGGCCAGCAGCGTCCCGGTGAGCGCCACGGCGAACCCGACCAGCGGAACGCCGCCGTAGGCGGCCAGTGCGGTGAACGGCCCCTCCGCCTGGCTGAAGCCGAGCCTGCCCCACGGGAAGCCACCCAGCGGCCAGCGGCCCCGCAGCGCCTCCTGCGCGACCCACAGCGCGGCCGCCCACACCGGCCAGCCGGGCAGCCGGGAGGTCAGCGCCGTCGCGCCGCCGAGCAGCGCGAAGTACAGGGCCTCGGTGACCGCCAGCGCCAACCAGGGGAAGGAGCCGACGTAGATCCCGCTCCAGGACAGCAGCGGGACCATGGTGACCAGCCCGAGGACCAGGCCCAGCCACAGCCCGCCGCGCACCCGCTGACCGCGGACGGCGAGCGCCAGCGCGGCCGGGCCGAGCACGGCGAGGGCGGCGAGGTCGTGCGCGGGGAACGCCAGGTAGAGCGCCAGCCCGCCGAGGGCCGCGACCGCGGTGCGCCAGGGCCACCGGCGGGTGGGGGCCGGCACGGGTCCCTCGGCCGGAATCCCGGCCGAGGCCGCCGTCACCGTGCCGCTCACCGTCACTGCCGACACCGCCGCCCTCCGCGCTTGCCCGGACGACGGTCCGGGAGATGGTCGGCCGCGTGGCGAACGGGGCCGGGGGCCGCCGCACCGGGTGCGGCGGCCTCCGTCCAGCATCCCATCCCGGGACGCCGTCCCGGCCGGACCTGCCGGTCGGCCTCGGGGCCCCGCGCCTTCGGGCCGGTGCAGCAGCGGCTGGATGCGACCGCTGCGCCGTTGTCTGGTGACGCGGAGCCCCGCAGAGCGGGACCGGAAGGTGATCCGGTCCGCCCGGGACGGACCGCGCCGAGAGTAGGGACCGGCGACGTGTGAGGGAACCACCGGGGGCCCTGCGGTGACCAGCGGGTCGGACCGTTACCCGACCGTTACCTGGGTGCGGCGCGCCAGGTCGACATGGCGATCCGCAGCGGTCGACGTGTCGCCATGTCGACACGGGCGCGCCCCCGGGTGCTCAGGTGGTGGGGCCGGGCACCACCAGCGTCGCGACCGCCTCGACCACCCGCAGCGGCGGGTCGAGCACCCGGGCGGCGGATGCGCCGCGGGACGGCTCCGCGCGGGCGACGACCTCCGCCCAGCAGCGCAGCTCCCGGCTGCGCCGGCCCACCCGCACGACCTCGCAGGAGGCCTCCAGCACGTCCCCGGCCTGCACCGGGGCGAGGAACCGGACCTCCGAGTACCCGGCGAGCAGCCCCTCGTCGCCGTCGGCGCGGATGGCCAGCTCGGTGGCGACGTCGCCGAACAGGCCCAGCGTGTAGGCCCCGTCGACGAGGTTCCCGCCGTAGTGGGCGTGCGCGTGCGGCACGTAGCGGCGGTGCGTGACGGTCAAACCGATCCGGGGATCGTCCATGCGGGGGCCTCCTCTGCCGGGACGAGCGCGTGCACGAGATAGCTGGCGACCTCGCCGGGCGTCGTCCCCCGGCCGAAGACCTTGTCCACGCCGAGCTCGGACGCCATCGCCGGATCGAAGCGGGGCCCGCCCACCACCAGGAGCGGGCGGGACTCCCCCATCGCCTCGCGGAACGCGCCGGCCAGCTCGCGGGTGTTGCGCAGGTGGGCGTCCCGCTGGGTGACCACCTGGGAGACCAGGACGGCGTCGGCCCGCCGGTCCCGGGCCGCGCGGACCAGCTCGGGCACGCCCACCTGCGCACCGAGGTTGGTCACCTGCAGCTCCCGGTAGTACTCCAGGCCCTTCTCCCCCGCGAACCCCTTCAGGTTGAGGATCGCGTCGATGCCCACCGTGTGCGCGTCGGTGCCGATGCACGCCCCCAGCACCACGAGGCTGCGGCGCAAGCGGGTCTTCACCGCGGCGTCGACCTCGCTGGGCGACAGCAGCGGGTAGACCCGCTCCTCCACCTGGACGGCGTCGAGGTCGACCAGGTGCCGCACGCTGCCGTAGACGACGAAGAAGGTGAAGGCCGCGCCGTCGCCCACCGCCCCACCCCCACCACCGATGCCGGCGCTGTGCACCACCATCGCGGGTTCGATGCCCATCTTCTGCGCCAGCTGCAGCGCCGCGCCCTCGGCCCTCGGTCCCGGCGGCACCGGCAGGGTGAACGACGTCTGCACCATCCCGTCACCGGTGGTGTCCCCGTACGGCCGGACGACGCTCCCGGCGTCCGCCTCACCGAGGCGGCCATCCGGGTGGTTCTCAGGCACGGGACACCTCGCGGGTGAGCAGCTCGGTGGCCGGGTCGTAGTGGTCCGCGGCCTTGGCGACGACGCCGTCCAGGCCCCTGCCGCCGTCCGGCAACCGCCTGGTGATGCCGAACGTGCCGTCGGCGATGGCCTGGATCAGCCCCTGCGGGTGCTCGGCGATGCGCTCCAGCAGCCCCACCGCCTCGGTGAGCACGGTGTGCGCCCGGCGGTCGATGAAGCCGCCGGGCGGCGGGGAGAAGTCCTCGGCCAGGTTGCCGGCGGCCTCCAGCACGTACCTGACGTTGCGCAGCGCCAGGTCGCGGTCGGACAGCCAGGGGGTGACCACGGCCTCGGTCATCATCCCGACCAGCAGGATGCCCTGACCGGTGAGCGCCCCGGCCAGGTTGAAGAAGCCGTCGAGCAGGTAGCCGCGGAACACGTCGCCGGTCATGTGCTTGGTCGGCGGCATCCACTTCAGCGGGGCGTCCGGGAACAGCTCGCGGGCCAGCAGGGCGTGCGCCAGCTCCAGCCGGAACGACTCCGGCACCGACGGGTCGATCTCGAAGGCGTGGCCCAGGCCCAGCTGCCAGTCGGCGAGGCCGGCCTCCTTGGCCAGGGTCTCGTTGAGCAGCTGGCTGACCGTGACGGTGTGCGCCTCGTCGACGGCGTCGGCGGTGGTGAGGTAGTTGTCCTCGCCGGTGTTGATGACGATGCCGGCGCGGGCGTGCACCATCCGGCTGAACCGCTGGTCGACGAAGGTGCGGCGCGGGTTGATGTCGCGGAAGAGGATCCCGTACATCGCGTCGTTGAGCATCATGTCCAGCCGCTCCAGGCCGGCCAGCACGGCGATCTCCGGCATGCACAGCCCGGAGGCGTAGTTGGTCAGCCGGACGTAGCGGCCCAGCTCCGCGCTGACGTCGTCCAGCGCCGCCCGCATCAGCCGGAAGTTCTCCTGGGTGGCGTACGTGCCGGCGTAGCCGGTGCGGGTCGCGCCCTCGGGCACGTAGTCCAGCAGCGACTGCCCGGTCGAGCGGATGACGGCGATGACGTCGGCGCCGGCCCGGGCCGCGGCCTGCGCCTGCGGGATGTCCTCGTGGATGTCGCCGGTCGCCACGATCAGGTAGATCCACGGCCGGCGGGGCGGGTCGCCGTGGGTGGCCACCAGCTCCTCCCGGCGCGCCCGGTTGGCGTCGACCCGGGCGATGCCCCCGGCGACGGCGGCGCGGGCGGCCGTGCGGGCCCGCTCGGCGGCGGCGCCCTCGGGCACGGTGAACCGGGCGGTGCCCGCGCCCACCTGCTCGGCGAGGTCCTGCAGCGTGCCGCCGTCGCGCAGGGCGTGCCAGACCGGCAGCGCGACACCGTGCTCCAGGCCCACCTGGTCGCGGACGGCGTCCACCACGCGGTTGACCCAGGGCACCCGGTCCTGCTGCTCGGCCCCGCCGCCGGTGACCGGGTCGGTGCCGGTCAGCCCGGCCAGCCGCAGCACCGCCCGCTCCACGGAGACGGTGGTGTGCGCCGTCGCCAGGTCGACCACCGGGGCGGCCGCCCGCGCGGCCAGCTCCCGCGCCCGCCGGACCAGCGCCGGGTCGAGGGTCAGCTTCCCGCTCACCGCTCTGCGCTTTCCGCGCCGAAAGCGGGGACGGTGGGGGTCATCGGGTGTCTCCGATCGGGTGGCCGGCGACGATCAGCTGCCGGCACGCCGGGCGGCTGCGGGTGGCGAGCACCGCGGACAGGGTCTGCTCGGTCGCCCACAGCGCCAGGTCCGCCGGCGCGCCGACCGCCAGCGGCCCCTCCGGGTGCTCGGCGCGCGCGGCCACCCAGCCGCCGTGGGTGGCGGCGTCGAAGGCGTCGAAGGGGCGCATGCCCGAGCCGGGGGTGGTGTGGTCGACCGCGGCGTACACCCCGCCCCACGGGTCCATCGGCGTCACCGGGGCGTCGCTGCCCAGGGCGACCGGGACGTCGCCGTCGACCAGGTCGGCCAGCGGGTTGGTCGCCGCGGCCCGGTCGACCCCGAGCCGCTCGGCGTACATGCCCGCAGGCCCGCCCCACAGCGCGTCGAACGCGGACTGCACGCTGGCCACCATCCCCCAGCGGCGCAGCTGGTCGATCGCGTCGGGGTCTACCATCTCCAGGTGCTCCAGCCGGTGGCGGCAGGCCCGGACGGCGTCGCGCCCCAGCTCCTCGACGACGGCGCCGACGGCGGTGAGCACCTGGGCCACCGCGGCGTCGCCGATCACGTGGAAGCCGGCCTGCACCGATGCCCTCGTGCAGGCCCGCAGGTGCTCGACCAGCTGGCCGGTCTCGAAGCGCAGCGCTCCGGTTGTCTCCGGGCGGTCGGTGTACGGGCTGCTCAGCGCGGCGGTGTGCGAGCCGAACGCCCCGTCGCAGAACAGGTCGCCGCCGGCACCGGCCAGGCCGAGCTCGGCGACGACGTCGAGGCCGCCGCGTTCGAACAGCTCGCCCCAGTACCCGAGCACCCGCGGCCCGGGCTGCTCGGCGGCCAGCTGCAGCAGCCCGGACAGGTCGTCGGCGCCGGAGACCTCCGGGCCGGCCATCTCGTGCACCGTCCCGATGCCCAGCGCCGCGGCCGCGTCCAGGGTGGCGCGCTGGGCGGTGCGCCGCTGCACCGGGTCGACCGAGCCGTAGGCGAGCCGGCGAGCGGCGTGGTGCGCGTCCAACCGCAGCCGGCCGTCCGCGGAGAAGCCGGGCAGCTCGGTGACCCGCGGGAGGCGGTCGAGCAGGGCGGTGGAGACCGTCGCCGAGTGGACGTCGATCCGGGCCAGGTACGCGGGCCGGTCCCCGACCACGGCGTCCAGGTCGTGCCGGGTCAGCCCGCGCCCCTCGGGCCAGGCCGTCTCGTCCCAACCGGTGCCCAGCACCACGCCGGTGGGGGCCGCCGCGGCGTGCCCGGCGACCCGGGCCAGCGCCGAGCGCAGGCTGTCGGCGCCGGCGAGGTCGAGCCCGGTGAGCGCCAGCCCGGTGGCGGTGGCGTGCACGTGGGCGTCGACGAACGCCGGGGTGAGCAGCGCTCCCCCGCCGTCCAGGACGAGGTCCGCCTGCGGGGCGTCGGCCGCGTCGCCCAGCCAGGCGATGCGGCCGTCGACGACGTGCACCGCCCGGCCCGGACTGTCGCCCACGGTCACGCCGGTCACCAGCAGGTTCACCGGGCCACTCGCGGGTCGATCAGCGCCCGGACCCCCGGCGTGCGCCGGTACAGGTCGATCGCCAGGGCCGCGTGCCCCGGCGTGTAGCCGTTGCCCACCAGCATCGTCACGTCTGCCGCCATCCCCTCAGCTCCCAGGGCCGCCGCCGAGAAGGACGTGGCCATGGAGAAGAAGACCACGGTGCCGCCGTCGGCCGTCGCGAGGACCGCCCCGTGCTCGGCGCCGGGGACGTCGACGCACACGACGGTGACGTCGACCGGCTCTCCCACCGCGGCCGCCACCGCCAGCGGATCGGTGGCGTCGGCGACGACCACCTCGTCGGCCAGGCCGGCCGCGCGCAGCGCCGCGGCCTCGGTGCCGTCCCGGACGACGCCCACCAGGCGGCCCGCCCGGGCGTCGCGCGCCGCGGCCAGGCTCAGGCAGCCGGACTTGCCGGCCGCGCCGAGGACGGCGACCGACGGGCGGTGCCCGGCACGCTGCACGACCCGCTCGGTGGCGGCCGGCGCCCCGCAGACGTCCAGCACGGCCAGCGCGACCTGCTGCGGCACGTCGTCGGGGAGGACGGCGGCGATCGAGCGGGCGAAGAGGATCGCCGTCCCCTCGGCCGGCACCTGCTCGCCGCGCCCGTCCCAGCGGGCCAGCCCGTCGGTGATCCGCAGCGGGGTGAGCGTCAGCGACACCAGCGTGGCCACCGGGTCACCGGGCCGCAGGCCCAGCGGTGACCGGTCACCGACCTCCTCGACGACGCCGACCAGCATCCCGCCGGAGCCGGTGACCGGATTGTGCATCTTCCCGCGGGTCTCGACGATGCCCAGCACCGCGGCCCGGACGGCGTCCCCGTCGCCGCCGTGCGCCTCGGACAGCTGGCGGAACGAGGCGGCGTCGAGGTTGAGCCGGGAGACCGCGATGCGCACCTCGTCCGGGCCGACCCGCGGGTCGGGGTCGAGCCGGACGGCCGCCTGCGGCAGCACACCGGGCGGGTCGAGCACCCGGTGCACCCCCAGGGCGCGGTGCAACGAGTCGATCGCCACCGGCGCCCGTCCCTTCGCTCGTCGGCAATGACAGGCGGAGAAGGTATCGCGAAACGGGCTGTGAACCGAAGGACTTCCCGTATGGTCGCCCCACGGAGTCGCCTGGGGTGCCCTCGGGTTCCCCGCGGAGGACGGAGCAGCGGTGCTGGAGCAGCCCTACGAGTACGTCGCCCGGGAGCTCGTCGAGCCGGACTGGCGCCGGCTGCCCGGCTTCGCCGACGTTCCCGAGGACGAGTGGCGCAGTGCCCAGTGGCAGCGCGCGCGCTGCGTGAAGAACGTGCGGCAGCTGCGCGGGGTGTACGGAGAGCTGCTCGACGACTCCTTCTACGCCGACGTCGAGGCCGACCAGGCCGGGCGGGCGACCATGTCCCTGCTGCTGCCGCCGCAGCTGCTCAACACCATGGTGCCGGCGGAGGAGCCCACCACCGCGGCGATGCTGGTCGACCCGGTGCGCCGGTACATGCTCCCGGTGGCCTCCGACCGGCTCACCGGCGAGGACGCCAGCCACCCGTACGCCTCGCGCGACTCGCTGCACGAGCACGAGATGTGGGCGGTCGAGGGGCTCACCCACCGCTACCCGACCAAGGTCCTGGCCGAGCTGCTGCCGACCTGCCCGCAGTACTGCGGGCACTGCACCCGGATGGACCTGGTGGGCAACTCGACCCCGGCCGTCCCGAAGCTCAGGTTCGAGCTCAAGCCGGTCGACCGGCAGGGTGCGATGCTGCAGTACCTGCGCGAGACCCCCGGGGTGCGCGACGTCGTCGTCTCCGGTGGCGACGTGGCCAACCTGCCGTTCCGGAACCTGGAGGCGTTCGTCGCCGGGCTGCTGGAGATCGAGTCGGTGCGGGACATCCGGCTGGCCACGAAGGCGCTGATGGGGCTCCCGCAGCACTGGCTGCAGGGCGAGGTGGTCGACGGGATGGGCCGGCTGGCCGCCACCGCCCGAGCCCGCGGCGTCTCGCTGGCGGTGCACACCCACGTCAACGCCGCCCAGTCGGTGACCCCGTTGGTCGCCGAGGCCGCGCGGACCCTGCTGGCCGCCGGGGTGCGCGACGTGCGCAACCAGGGCGTGCTGCTCGCCGGCGTCAACGACACCGCCGGGCAGCTGCTGGACCTCTGCTTCGCCCTGCTCGACGGCGCCTCGATCACGCCCTACTACTTCTACATGTGCGACATGATCCCCAGCGCCGAGCACTGGCGGGTCTCCCTCGCGCACGCCCAGACGCTGCAGCACGACCTGATGGGCTACCTGCCCGGCTTCGCCACGCCGCGGATCGTCTGCGACGTGCCCTACGTCGGGAAGCGCTGGGTGCACCAGGTCGCCGAGTACGACCGCGAGCGCGGCATCAGCTGGTGGACGAAGAACTACCGCACCGGCATCGAGCGTGCCGACGCCGCTGCGCTGGACCGCCGGCGCGCCTACTACGACCCGGTGCACACCCTGCCGGCGTCGGGGCGGGCGTGGTGGGCCGCGCAGCGCACCGGCGCCCTCACCCCGGTGGGCTGAGCCCGGGATCAGGTGACCTGATCATGCGTGCTCCTGGCTCACTGTGGGTGGTGAGCCAGGAGCACGTGCGGCGAGCCAGGACGGGCATCGGGGTGGGCGGGGGCCCGCGGCCGGGCCGGGGCCAGCCGGGCGTTTCCGGCCGGGACGACGGCGGTAGCCAGGACCGGTGGACCTGCTGTGCACCGACCGGCTGCGGCTGCGCGCCTGGACGACGGACGAGGCCGACCTCGCCCGGCTGGCCGACCTGTACAGCCGGGATGAGGTGACCCGCTGGCTCGGCGGCCCGCCCACGGTGACGCCGGCCGAGCTGGTGCAGCGCTGGGAGCTGGTGCACCAGCTGGACGCCCGGCACGGGTGCTGGGCGATCGAGCCCCGCGACGGCGGCGCGGTCGCCGGCACGGTGCTGCTCAAGCCGCTGCCCAACGGGGTCGGCGAGGTGGAGGTCGGCTGGCACCTGCACCCGGACAGCTGGGGCTGCGGTTACGCCACCGAGGCCGCCCGCGCCGTCGTCGACCGGGCGTTCGGCGAGGGGCTGGCCGAGGTGTACGCGGTGGTGCGGCCGGACAACACCCGCTCACTGGCCGTCTGCGACCGGCTGGGCATGGCGCCGCTGGGCCGCACGCGCCGCTGGTACGGCACCGAGGTCGAGGCGTTCCGGCTCAGCGCACCGGAGGAGTGAGCGACCGGTGGAGTGGTTCAGCGACCCCGACGCCTGGCTCGGCCGGCTGGTCGTCACCCGGGGCGTGGCGGTGGTCTACCTGCTCGCGTTCGTCGCGGCGCTGCGCCAGGGGCCGGCGCTGCTGGGCACGCACGGGCTGACCCCGGTCCCCCGCTTCCTCCGGCACAGCTCGTTCCGCCGCGCGCCCAGTCTCTTCCACTGGCGCTGGTCCGACGGGTTGTTCGCCGGCGTCTGCTGGGCGGGCATCGCCCTGTCGCTCGCCGTCCTGACCGGGCTGGCCGACCGGCTGCCGGTGGCGGGCTGGATGGCGCTGTGGCTGGCGCTCTGGGGGCTGTACCTGTCGATCGTCAACGTCGGCCAGATCTGGTACGGCTTCGGCTGGGAAACCCTGCTGCTGGAGACCGGCTTCCTGATGGTCTTCCTCGGTCCGGCGCACGTCGCGCCGCCGACCCTGGTGCTGTGGCTGCTGGCCTGGTTGCTCTTCCGGCTGGAGTTCGGCGCCGGGCTGATCAAGCTGCGCGGTGACCGTTGCTGGCGCGACCTGACCTGCCTGGACTTCCACCACGAGACCCAGCCGATGCCCGGCCCGCTGAGCTGGTGGTTCCACCGGCTGCCGCCGCGGCTGCACCGGGTGGAGACGCTGGCCAACCACGTCACCCAGCTGGTGGTCGTGTTCGGGCTTCTCGCGCCGCAGCCGGTCGCGAGCGCGGCCGCGCTCGTCGTCGTGGTCACCCAGGGCTACCTGGTCATCAGCGGCAACTTCGCCTGGCTCAACTGGCTGACCCTGGTGCTCGCCCTCGGGCTGATCGACGGTCGCTGGTACGACGCCGTGCTGCCGGTCGACCCGCCGGCGCAGCTGGACTCACCTCCCGGGTTCGCCGCCGTCTCGATCGCGCTGACGGTGCTGGTCGCCGTGCTCAGCGTCGCACCGGTGCGCAACCTGCTGTCCCGGCAGCAGCGGATGAACACCAGCTTCGACCCGCTGCGGCTGGTCAACAGCTACGGCGCCTTCGGGTCGGTCACCCGAATCCGCCGGGAGCTGGTGGTCGAGGCGACCGACGAGCCGGGGCCGGACGCCGTCTGGCGGGAGTACGAGTTCCGCGGCAAGCCCGGCGACCCCTACCGTCGCCCCCCGCAGTGGGCGCCGTACCACCTGCGCCTGGACTGGCTGATGTGGTTCGTCGCCCTCTCCCCCGCCTACGGCCGCAGCTGGCTGACCGCGTTCCTCGGCAAGCTGCTGGACGCCGACCCCGCCACGCTCCGGCTGCTCCGGTCGGCGCCGTTCGGGGACCGGCCACCGGCCGCCGTCCGGGTGCTGGTCTACCGCTACCGGTTCACCACCCGCGCGGAGCGGCGGAAGTCCGGCGCCTTCTGGCATCGCACCTACGAGCGGGAGCTCGTGCCGCCGGTCACGCGGGCGGAACTGGGGCCGGTGCGCTGACTCAGCGACCGCGCCGGGCCAGCCGGCGGCGCAGGCGGGCCACCGGGTGCGGCGTCTTCGGCTTGGCCCGGCTGCCCCCGGCGTGCGAGGTGTCCCGCGCCGCGGCCTGCTCCGGCGTCGGTGCCGAGCCGCCGAGGTGGGCCGGCAGCCACCAGCGGTCGTCGTCGCCGGCCGGCTGGTCGGGGTAGGTCCGCTGGGCCTCGGCCAGCAGCTCCTCCATCGCCGCCCGGGTGCGTCGCAGCAGGGCCTGCGCCTTCTCCCCCGGCTCGGGAACGATGGGCTCGCCGACGACCACCGTCACCGCCACCCCGCGCGTGAGCACCACCTTGTGCCCCTTGGTGGCGATCCGCTGCCCGCCCCACACGGCGGCCGGCAGGATCGGCACGCCGGCGTCCAGGGCCATCCGCGCGGCGCCGGCCTTCAGGTCCTTGACGGTGAACGAGCTGCTGATCGTCGCCTCGGGGAAGACGCCGACGACCTGGCCGTCCTTCAGCGCCCGCACCGCGGAGTCGAAGGCCGCTGCGCCGGCCGCGCGGTCGACCGGGATGTGCTGCATGGCCCGCATGAACGGACCGGCGAACCAGTGCCCGAACACCGAGGCCTTCGCCATGAACCGGACCAGGCGGTGCTGCGGCAGCGCCGCCAGCCCCAGGAAGGTGAAGTCGAGGTAGCTGACGTGGTTGCTGCACACGATCGCACCGCCGGAGGTGGGCACGTGCTGGCTGCCCCGGACGTCGAAGCGGAAGCCGAAGAGCCGGAACACGACCAGCGCCATCCGGATGACGAACCGGTAGGGCCGGTCGCGCCGGTCCGGACCAGGCCCGAAGAGGTCGCGACGGACGATGTCGCCCCAGCTGGCGGTGTACATGAGCGGACCCTAACCAACGGTCCCGTAGGTCGGCCCGCTCACCCGACGTGGGTGGCCGCCACCGCCTCCCGGACGACGGCGGCAAGGTTCCCGGTCTCGGCGAACACCGACCGCTGCTGGCGCGCGCCGGTACCCCGGCTGAGCAGCTCGGCGAGGCCCTCCCCGACCCGCTCGAGGTCGCCGGCGTCGTCCAGCGCGGGGCGGACGTGCGCCAGCAGCGCGTCGAGCACCTCGCCGGCGGGCGCCGGTCGACCCGACCGGGGATCGACGAGGACGTCGTCCAGGCCGGACCGCGCGGCCCGCCAGGCGGCGACGCGGATCAGCTCGGTGGGGACGTCGGGGGCGGGCACCCCGGCCCGCCACTCGCGGGCGGCGGTCTCCACGAGGGCCCGCACGAGCCCGGTGTGCAGGACGGCGTCGGCCACCCGCAGCACCACGTCGGCGACCCGCACCTCGACCGTGGGCCAGGACGCCGACAGCCGGGCGTCGAAGTAGACCATCCCCTCGTCCAGGACGGTGCCTGTGGCGGTGAGGTCGGCGACGAGCCGGTGGTAGGCCTCGGGCGTGCCGAACCGCCCGGTGGGGCCGGCGGAGGGCCAGCGGTTCCAGACCTGGGAGCGGAAGCTCGCGTACCCGGTGTCCCGGCCGCCCCAGAACGGGGAGTTGCTGGTCAGCGCGGTCAGCACCGGCAGCCAGACGCGGATCCGGTCGAGGACGGCGACGCCCTCCTCGTCGTCGGACACCGACACGTGCACGTGGCAGCCGCAGGTCAGCACCTCCTCGGCGGTGAGGCCGAACGCCTCGATCATCCGGGTGTACCGGCGGCCCGGGGTGGCGACCGGCTGCACCGGCACCGGCGACGTGGCCAGGGCCGCCACCCGTGCGCCCACCGCCGCGGCGGCGGCATCGGCCCGGGACCGCCACCAGACGAGCTCGCCGGTCACCTCGTCCAGGTCCCGGCAGACCCGGGTGCCCAGCTCGATCTGCTGCTCCTTCAGCTCGGGCACGAGGTGCGCCTCGGGTGTCCCGTCGTCGTCCTCCCGCTCGGCGCGGTCGTGGTCCCCGACGGTCTCCCCCTCCCCGCGGCGCGCGGCGGCCTCCAACGCCTCGGGGCCCAGCGGCACGGGAGTGCCCGACGCGGCGACGACCAGCAGTTCTTCCTCGACTCCCACCGTGCGCACGTCGCCATGATCACCGGTGCACCGTTGGCGGCGCCCATCGAGACGGTGGTTCCCTCCCGCTCGATGCTGTGGCGCCCGGAGGGTGCCGTGATCTCGCTCTCGGCAAGTGGGCACAAGTTTCGTATGGATAGTTTGTTGGGCATAACGGTAGTGTTCCGGCATGTCCGGTCGGTGGCAGCCTCCGCTGCCGCACATGCCCACCCCGCCCGCCGAGCGCGCCTGGCAACGGCTGGCTGTGCCCCGGGGGTACGAGGCGCAGTGGCGCCGGCTGGTCGAGGCCGCGCTGGAACTCGACCTGGGGCCGGACGACCTCGCCGCCGGAGGGCTCGAGGAGCTCGCCGCCGCGCGGGAGTGGAAGCCGGCGACCGTCACGCTCTACAGCAAGGTCGCGCGCTACGGCGGGCTGGACCTGCCGCTCCCCTCCACCCCCGAGCCGGATCCGCCGGTGCTGGACCTGCGGCCGCTCACCGAGCTGCGCAGTGACGACCCCGAGCACCTGCGCACCGTGGCGTGGTGCGCACTGGCCCTGCAGTGGCCGGCGACGGTGGGCCAGTTCCGGTCACTGCGCCGGGACCAGGTCGACGTGTCCGGGCGCGGGCTGCGGATCCGGACCGACGACGGCGACTGGACCGTCCGCGGCGCCACCCAGGCGTGGACGGCGTGGGAGGCGTCCCGGAACCGCTTCCCGACCCTGGCCGCCAGCCCGTGGGTGCTGCCGGCGCTGCGCCGGGGGCCGGGCGTGGACAGCCACGTCGGTGGTCGGCTGTCCACCCAGGCGCTGCAGACGACGTTCGCCAAGCACGCGGCCAACACCGGGCGGCACCTGCAGGCCACCGCGCTCCCCCGACGCCGCGACGCGGTCGATGCCCTGGCCACGGTCTACCTGACGCTCTCCTACGACTCCTACCGCCGCCTGGCCCTGGCCGCCGGCGCGCCGCCGGTCGCGTCGCGCGGCACCGTGCGGGCGTTGCGGAGTGTGCACCGGACGAACCGGCTGGCCGGCTGACGCCGCTCAGCAGAGCGCCAGCTGCTCGGGCTCGGCGGCCGGCCCCCGGTCCGCGGTCGCTGCGCGGCCCGGCAGGCTGCCGGCGGGGAACCCGGCCGACTCGTCGCCGGGCAGGCCGGTCGTCGAACCGGTGTCCACGCCCCGAGCCGTACCGCCGCTCTGCCGGTCCAGGCCGTACCGGGCGAGCACCGGGGCGACCCGGCCGGCGAGCCAGGACCGGTAGTCGGCGGGGACGTAGGCGCCCCGGCCGTAGAGGCTCCGGTAGCGCGGTACCAGGGCCGGGTGCTCCCGGGACAGCCAGGCGGTGAACCACTCCCGCGCGCCGGGGCGCAGGTGCAGCGGCAGGACGGTGACCCCGGTGGCACCGGCGTCGGCGATCGCCGCGATCGCGGCCTCGAGGTGGTCGAGCCGGTCGGTGAGCCCGGGCAGCACCGGGGCGAGGAACACCCCGCAGGGCAGCCCGGCGTCGGTGATCGCCCGGACCAGGTCCAGCCGCGCCCGCGGGGTGGGGACGCCGGGCTCCAGTGACCGGTGCAGGTCGTCGTCCCAGATGGCCATCGACACGCCCATGCCGATCGGCACATCCTGGGCCGCGGCGGCCAGCAACGGCACATCGCGCCGGGCCAGCGTGCCCTTGGTCAGCACCGAGAACGGCGTGCCGGACGACGCCAGGGCGCTGATGATCCCGGGCATCAGCCGGTAGCGGCCCTCTGCCCGCTGGTACGGGTCGGTGTTCGTGCCCAGCGCCACGTGCTCCCGCTGCCAGGACGGGCGGGCGAGCTCCCGGCGCAGCACCTCGGCGATGTTGGTCTTGACCACGATCTGCTGGTCGAAGTCGGCGCCGCTGTCCAGCTCCAGCCACTCGTGCGTCCCCCGAGCGAAGCAGTAGGTGCACGCATGGGAGCAGCCCCGGTAGGGGTTGATCGTGTGCCCGAACGGCATGGCCGAGCCCTTCGGCACGGCGTTCAGCGCGCTCTTGGCCCGGACCTCGTGGAACGTCAGGCCGGGGAACTCCGGCACCTGCACCCGGCGCAGCAGCCCGCGGACCGTGGGCAGCCCGGGCAGCGCCGTCGGCTCGTCGAGGTCGAGCTTCTGGGCGTCCCACCGCATGCGGACCATCCGAACACACGTTCGAACCGGTGTCCAGCGCTCGGCTAGATCGGCGGGCGCTTCTCGTAGGCGGTGGAGAGCACGACCGTCGTCCGGGTGGTGACGTTGGCGGCGGCCCGGATCTGCTGCAGCAGCACCTCCAGCGCGTCCGGTGAGGCCACCCGCACCTTGAGGATGTAGCTCTCCACGCCGGCGACCGAGTGGCACTCCTCGATGGCGCTGAGGTGCGCGAGCCGGGCCGGGGCGTCGTCGGGCTGGGCGGCCTCGATCGGGGTGATCGACACGAAGGCGGTCAGCGGCAGCCCCAGGGACTTCGCATCCAGGTGCGCGCCGTACCCGGTGATCAGCCCGCGCTGCTCCAGCCGCCGCACCCGCTGGTGCACCGCGGAGACCGACAGCCCGACCCGCTCGGCCAGGTCGGTGTAGCTGGCGCGCCCGTCCCGGGCCAGCGCCGACAGCAGCGCCCGGTCGACGTCGGGCGCGGGGCCGGGGTCAGCCGGGGAGTTCGACGAGCTCACGGGGGCCCTCGTTCAGCGTGCGGACGCCGTCGTCGGTGCAGACCACGATGTCCTCGATCCGGGCGCCGCAGCGGCCGGCCAGGTAGATGCCGGGCTCGACGGAGAACGCCATGCCCGGCTCCAGCGGCAGCTCGTTGCCGGCGACGACGTAGGGCGCCTCGTGGGTGTCCAGCCCGATCCCGTGCCCGGTGCGGTGGATGAACTGCTCGCCCCAGCCGGCCTCGGTGATCACGTCGCGGGCCACCGCGTCGATCTGCTCGCAGGTCACGCCCGGTCGCACCGCGGCCGTCGCGGCCTCCTGAGCGCGCTGGAGCACGGCGTACCACTCGGCGGTCTCGGCGTCGGCCGAGCCGCCCACCACGTAGGTGCGGGTGCAGTCCGACCGGTAGCCGGTGGCGGTCTCCCCGCCGATGTCGACCACCACCAGGTCACCGGCCTGCACGACCCGGTCGGACAGCTCGTGGTGCGGGCTGGCCCCGTTCGGCCCGGAGCCGACGATGGTGAAGTCGACCCCGACGTGCCCCTCGGCGAGGATCGCCGCGGCGATGTCGGCCCCCACGGCGGCCTCGGTGCGCCCGACCCGCAGCCACTCCCCCATCCGGGCGTGCACCCGGTCGATCGCGGCACCGGCCAGCGCCAGCTCCTCGACCTCGGCCGGGGTCTTCACCATCCGCAGTCGGTCGACCACCGGCGCGGCCAGCTCCAGCGTCGAGCCGGGCAGCGCCCGCTGGATGCCCAGCGCGTGCTCGGCCCAGGTGCGGTTGCCCACCGCCACCCGCTGCGGCGCGGATCCGAGCCGCGCGGTGAGGGCGTCGGCCAGCCGGGCGAAGGGGTCGTCGGTCTCGTCCCAGGCCAGCACCTCCAGGCCGAGCGAGCCGGCCGGGGACGCCTCGACCATCGGGGCCTCCAGCCGGGGCACGACCAGCAGCGGCTCGCCCCGGCGGGGCACGGCCAGGGCGGTCAGCCGCTCCATGGCGTGCGCGTCGTACCCGCAGAGGTAGCGCAGGTCCGAGCCCGGCGTGACCACGACGACGTCGACGCCGACCTCGTCGGCGACCGCGCGGGCGGCGCGCACCCGGTCGATGGAGACCAGCGGGGAAGGGGGAACGGATCCGGACACCTCGGCAGACTAACCACGGCCACCGACGTGATCGGCCGTCGTCACCAGGCCGTTACCGTCGCGCCCGTGACGACGATGCTGCTGGACGCCGCCAGCCTCTACTTCCGTGCGTTCTACGGCGTCCCCACATCGGTGACCTCCCCCGACGGGCGACCGGTCAACGCGGTGCGCGGGTTCCTGGACATGACCGCCCGGCTGGTGGTGGCCCACCGGCCGCAGCGGCTGATCGCCTGCTGGGACGACGACTGGCGGCCGGCGTTCCGGGTGGCCGCCGTCCCCTCCTACAAGGCGCACCGGGTGGCGCCGGAGGGCGGGGAGGAGACCCCGGACGAACTGGCGCCGCAGGTGCCGGTGCTGGTCGAGGTGCTCGCGGCCGCCGGGCTGGCCCGGGTGGGTGCGCCGGGGTACGAGGCCGACGACGTCATCGGCACGCTGGCCACCCGCGCGCGGGGCCCGGTCGACGTCGTCACCGGTGACCGCGACCTCTTCCAGCTGGTCGACGACGCCCGCGGCGTGCGGGTGCTCTACACCAACCGCGGGATCACCGACCTGGAGTTCGTCGACGAGGCAGCGGTGTCGGCGAAGTACGGCATCCCCGGCCGCGCCTACGCCGACTTCGCGGTGCTGCGCGGCGACCCGAGCGACGGGCTGCCCGGGGTCGCCGGGGTGGGCGCCAAGACGGCCGCCGCGCTGATCAACGAGTACGGATCCCTCGCCGGGATCCGGGCGGCCGCCACCCGCACCGTCGTCCCGAAGGCGCCGCTCACCGCTGCGGTGCTGAAGAAGCTCACCGCCGCCGCCGACTACCTCGACGCCGCGCCCGCGGTGGTCGCCGTGGTCAGCTCGATCGACCTGCCCCCGGTGAGCGGCGACCTGCCGTCCCGCCCGGCCGACCCGGACACCCTGGCGGTGCTCGCCGAGCGGCACGGGCTGGGGTCCTCGGTCCGCCGGCTGGGCGCCGCCCTGGGCTGGCCGGACGACGCGCCGGGCTGAGCCAGGTCAGCCGTCCTCCCAGGTGTAGTCGCCGTCGGTGTCGGTGACCTCGATGGTGACGGTCACCTCGTCACCGTCACCGGTGGTCCCGGCGCATGCGTAGGTCCCGCCCTCGGCCACCGGCATCGGTTCCTCGCAGCGCAGCTCCAGCGGGACACCACGCAGCTCCTCGTACTGCTCGGCGACGTCCCGCTCGACCGCGTCGGGGTCCAGCCGGGTCGAGCCGAACCCGGGCGTCACCAGCACCACCAGGGCGAACAGGGCAACGGCGAGCACGGCGAGCACCCCCCGGCGTGCGCGGCGGGGCGGGGCCGGCGGTGCGCCCCAGCCGACCGGCTGCCCGTACGGGGGCTGCCCGTAGGCGGGCGGTGCCCACTGCGGAGGGGGTGCGTACTGCGGTGCCCCGGGGCGGCCCGGCTGCCCGTACGGCGGCAGGCGGGCCGGCTGGCCCGACGGTGGTCCCCAGCCGCCCCCACCGCCCTGCCCGCCCCAGCCGGGCGCCGCCGGGCGCGGGTGAGGGCCGGGCTCGGGCGGTCCCTGCGGGGGCTGGCTCATCGTGGCTCCTCCGTCGAGGGGGCGGCGGCTGGGATCCTGCCCGACTGCCTGGGCGCCGCGGCGGTCAGCCCGTGACGGCGACCGCCACGACCCCGCGCCGCACCCGGCCGACGGCGGACCGGGCCACCCCGGCCAGCGGCTCGTCGGCGACCTTGGCCAGCTGGTCGAGCAGGTCGATGAGCTGGCGGGCCCAGCGGACGAAGTCCCCGCCGGAGAGCTCGGTGCCGGCCTGCTCGGCGCCGGCGAGCACCCGGTCCAGGGACTGCCCGTCGGCCCACCGGAAGGCCGCCCAGACGAAGCCCAGGTCGAGGTCGCGGGTGGCCGGCACGCCGTGCTCGGTCTCCACGTCGAACAGGCGGGCGCGCACGCGGCGCATCTCGGCCAGTGCGCCGGCGACCTTGCCGGCCGGCACCGAGGGGGTGGCCGGGCTCTCCCGACGGGCCTCGAACACCAGCGCCGAGACGCAGGCGGCGAGCTCGGCGGGGGTCAGGCCGCGGAACGCCCCGGCGCGCAGGCACTCGGCGGTGAGCAGGTCGGTCTCGGTCCACAGCCGGGCCAGCTGCCGGCCGGCGTCGGTCACCCGGTCGGGCTCCCCCTGCTCGGCGGTGGGCGCCTCGGGCACCAGGTAGCCCAGTTCGGTGAGGACGTCGCAGGTGCGGTCGAACTGGCGGATCAGCGAGCCGGTGCGCTCGGCCATCTGCCGGTGCAGCCGCTCGGCGTCCCGCACCTCGCGCAGCCAGCGGTCGGCGGCGCGCACCCGCTCCTCCCGGTCGGGGAGCTCGTGCACGGGGTGCGCACGCAGGGCGTGCCGCAGGTCGGTGAGCACCGGGTCGTCGCCGGCGGCCGAGCGGCCCTTGGTGCGGCGCGCACCCAGCCCGTTCTCCGCCCGCGCGTTCCGCAGCGTGGAGGCGAGGTCGCGGCGGGCGTGCGGGCTGCGGTGGTTGAAGTTCTTCGGCACCTTGACCCGGGCCAGCGCGCTGACCGGGCTGGGGAAGTCGACCGCGGCCAGGCGACCGGCCCAGCGGTCCTCGGTGAGCACCAGCGGACGGGGGTCGGCGAGCTCGGTGACGCCCGGGTCGAGCACCACGGCGAGGCCCTGGCGGCGCCCGGACGGCACCCGGATGACGTCGCCGGGGCGCAGTGCCTCCAGCGACTCCGCGGCCTCGAGCCGGCGGCGGGCCTGGGTGTCGCGGGACAGCGCCTTCTCCCGCTCGGAGATCTCCAGCCGCAGCTTGGCGTAGCCGGCGACGTCCAGGGCGGCGTCGGTGAGCCCGCCGCTCATCTCCCGCTGCAGCTGGGCCGCCGTCTCCTCGTGTCGGGCGGCGGACCGGGCCAGCCCGACCACCGAGCGGTCGGCCTGGAACTGCGCGAAGGACGAGCCGAGCAGCTCCCTCGCCCGCGCCCGGCCCAGCGTGCCGACGAGGTTGACCGCCATGTTGTAGCTGGGCCGGAAGGAGGACTTGAGCGGGTAGGTGCGGGTGCTGGCCAGCCCCGCGACGGCCGCCGGGTCGACGCCGGGGGCCCAGACCACCACCGCGTGGCCCTCGATGTCGATCCCGCGCCGTCCCGCGCGGCCGGTGAGCTGGGTGTACTCCCCCGGCGTGACGTCGACGTGCGCCTCGCCGTTCCACTTCACCAGCCGCTCGAGGACGACGGTGCGCGCGGGCATGTTGATGCCCAGCGCGAGGGTCTCGGTGGCGAACACGGCCTTGACCAGGCCGCGGACGAAGCACTCCTCGACGGTCTCCTTGAACGCCGGCACCAGCCCGGCGTGGTGGGCGGCGAACCCGGCCAGCAGCCCCTCCCGCCACTCCCAGAAGCCCAGGACGTGCAGGTCCTCCTCGGGCAGCGACCCGGTGCGCCGGTCGATGACCTCGGCGATCGCCGACCGTTCGACCTCGTCGGTCAGCCGCATGCCCGAGGCCAGGCACTGGTGGACGGCGGCGTCGCAGCCGTTGCGGCTGAACACGAAGGTGATCGCCGGCAGGAGCCCGGCGCGGTCCAGCCGCTCGACGACGTCGGGCCGCGACGGCGGCCGGAAGCGCGGTTTGTGGCTGAACCCGCCCCGGGAGCCGCCCCCGCCGCCGGAGAAGGAGTCGTACCGGCGCTCCTGCTCGTGCACGAAGCGGACCAGCTCCGGGTCCACGACGGCCCGGCCGCGCTCGCGGGTCGACTGCCCGCGCGGGGTCTGCTCCCACTCCCCCGCGTGCGCGGCGGGGCGCAGCGCGAACAGGTCGAAGACCCGCCCCCCGACCAGCATGTGCTGCCACAGCGGGATCGGGCGCACCTCGCTGACCACCACGGCGGTGTCCCCGCGGACGCTGACCAGCCAGTCGGCGAACTCCTCCGCGTTGCTCACCGTCGCCGACAGCGAGACCAGCCGGACGTGTTCGGGGAGGTGGATGATCACCTCCTCCCAGACCGCGCCGCGGAACCGGTCGGCGAGGTAGTGCACCTCGTCCATGACCACGTAGCCGAGGTCGGTGAGCGCCGGGGAGTCGACGTAGAGCATGTTGCGGAGCACCTCGGTGGTCATCACCACGATCGGTGCGTCGCCGTTGATGGCGTTGTCGCCGGTCAGCAGGCCGACCCGCGCCGACCCGTACCGGTCGACGAGGTCGTTGTACTTCTGGTTGGACAGCGCCTTGATCGGGGTGGTGTAGAAGGCCTTGCGGCCCTCCTTCAGCGCCTTGTGGACGGCGAACTCCCCGACCACGGTCTTGCCGGCGCCGGTGGGCGCGCAGACCAGCACGCCGGAGCCGCGCTCGAGCGCCTCGCAGGCCTCGACCTGGAAGGGGTCCAGGCTGAAGCCGAGCTCGGCGGTGAAGTCGGCGAGGGTGGGGTGCGCGCTACGTCGGCGGGCAGCCGCGTACCGCTCGGCCGGGCTGGACATGCCCTCCACAGTAAGGACCTTCCTGCCCCCCGCCACTCGCACGCTCGCGGCGGGCTCCTGCAGGAAGGCCGTCAGGTCAGGATCGTTCGACCGGGTCCGGCTCGTCCAGGTTGCTCGAGGCGGTGCCCAGGTCGCTCGGGGTGGTGTCGAGGTCGCTGGGGGTGGTGTCCAGCGCCGACGGTCCGCCGACGAACGGGGACGCCTCGTCGTCGTCGATCCCGGCCAGGCCTGCGGCCGCCGCCTTCTTCGCCCGCCGACGGTCGACGAAACGGGCGATCTGGATCGCGATCTCGAACAGCACGATCATCGGCCCGGCCATCGCGAGCATGGTGAACGGGTCCTGGGTGGGGGTGATGAACGCGGCGAAGACGATGGTGAGGAAGAAGATCCACCGCCGGCCCTTGGACAACGTCTGGTGGCTCAGGACGCCCACCAGGTTCAGCGCCACCGCCAGCAGCGGGACCTCGAAGCTCACGCCGAAGGCGATCAGCAGGGAGAGCGCGAAGCCGATGTAGTCCTGCGCGGTCAGCGCGATGACCGTGCCGCTGCCGGCCAGGCCGAGCAGCAGCTCCAGGCCCGTGGACAAGGAGATGTAGGCCAGCGCCGCCCCCAGGGCGAACAGCGTCGAGGAGACGGCGACGAACCCGAAGCCGTAGGCCTTCTCGTTCCTCTTCAGCCCCGGGGTCACGAACGCCCACAGCTGGTACAGCCAGAACGGCGCGGAGAGCACCGCACCGCACAGGAAGCTGACCTTCAGGCGGATGAAGACACCGCTCAGCACGTCGGTGATCAGCAGGCCGCACTCCTGCTCGCTGCCGCCGTCGAAGCGCAGGTCGTCGGGGAGCCCGCAGTACGGGGCGCGGATGAAGTCGCCCAGGCCGTGCTCGTACCACCAGAAGGCCACCGCGGTGCCGACCAGCAGGGCCAGCAGCGCCTTGGCGACCCGGTTGCGCAACTCGCGGAGGTGGCCGATGAGGGACATCGTCGCCGCGGCGTCCCGAGGGGGACGCCGCGGACGGCGATCACGCGTTCGCCCTGCCAGGGTCACGGGCGGGTGCTCCGGACGTGCGGGAGGTCAGCGGCCGTCGGCGGCGGCCGACGCGCGGGCCTGCTCGGCGCGGGCACGCGCCTCCGCAGCCCGGGCCTCGGCGGCGCGGAGCTCCGCCTCGTAGTCGGTGGCCGCGGGGGTGACCGGCGTGGGGGGGACGATCTCGCCGCGGACCGGCGTGGTCTTGGCCTCGTCCTTGGTGCGGACGTCGTCGTCCTTCATGCCCTTCATCTCGCTCTTGAAGATGCGCATCGAGCGCCCCATCGAGCGGGATGCCTCCGGCAGCTTCTTGTAGCCGAAGAGCAGCAGGACGGCCAGGATGATCAGGCCGATCTCCATCGGGCCGAGGTTCATCGGGGTCCTCCGAGTGGTCGTGGTGGCGCTGACTCTACGCCGGGGAGACGCCCGGACAGCCCCTCGGCGAGGGTGTGCAGCCGCCGTCCACCTGTTGTTCAGCCAGCGGGTCAGCGAGGTGCCGGCGCCGGGTCAGCGAGGTGCCGGCGCCGGGTCCGCGGCGCGCTGGGCGGCCGCCCGGTCGAGGGTGGCCTGCACCTCGGCCAGGACCGGGCGCACCTCGCCGTCGAGCCGGCGCAGCTCGCGGGTGAGCCGGCCCAGCGCCCCGAACAGGCTGTAGGCGATGCTGCCGAGCACCACGACGGCCAGCACGGCGACGACGATCCAGACGGTCAGCAGCACGCCACGACCATAACGGGCACGGCCCGGCGCGCACTGTGCGCCTGGCGGGGAACCGCCGTCGTCAGTCCGCCGTCGGCCGGTCCGCATAGCGGGCCAGGGCCGCCCGCGCCTCGGCGGCCACCTGACCGGCCAGCCCGGCCGGCTCGTCGACGAGGGCGGCACCCCCGAGGGAGGCGACCAGGCGCCGTGCCCAGCCCAGGTCCGACGTCCGCACCGCGACCGCCAGCCCGCCGGGCGGGTCGTCGACCTCGGACTGCTCCTCGACCGGGTAGTAGTCGGCCACCCAGCGGGCGGCGCGGGCCAGCCGGAGACGGACGAGCGGCTCCTCGCCGCTGGGCTGGTAGAGGCCGGACTCGAGGTCGCGCTCGTGGGCCTGCGGCGGTGGGGCGGCCGGGGAGTCGAGCACGGTGACGTCGTCGATGCGGTCGAGCCGGAACAGCCGCACGCCCTCGACGTTGCGGCACCAGGCCTCCAGGTACCAGTGGCCGTCGACGAGCAGCAGGCGCATGGGGTCGACGACCCGGTCGGTGCGCTCGTCGCGGCTGGGCACGTAGTAGCGCAGGTGCAGGGCCCGCCGGCGCTCCAGCCCCTGCCGGACGACGGCGAGGGACTCCTCCCCCGCGCCCACGCTGACCGCGACCGGTGCGGCGAGCTCGGCGGGCTGCCCGGCGGCGGTGGCGACCTTGGCCAGGGCGCGGCTGACCGCCTCGCCCTCGGCGAGCCCGGGCAGCTCCAGGAGGGTCCGCAGCGCGACGATCAGCGCGACCGCCTCGTCGGTGGTCAGCCGCAGCGGGCGCACCATGCCGGCGGTGAAGGTGACCCGCACCCGGTCGCCCTCGAACGCCAGATCGATCAGGTCGCCCGGGCCGTGGCCGGGCAGCCCGCAGACCCACAGCAGGTCCAGGTCGCGGCGCAGCTGGGCCTCGGGCACGCCGAAGTCCGCGGCGGCGTCGGCCAGCCGGACGCCGTCCGGCCGGGACTGCAGGTAGGGCACCAGGGCCAGCAGGCGGGTCATCCGCTCGGCGGTGCTCGGCGCGGTCATGCCCGCTCCCCCAGCGCAGCCAGCCGGGTGAGCCGCTCGACGACCGCCGCACGCATGCGGGGTGGGGACTCGACGAGCACGTCGGCACCGTAGGCGGCGAGCTGGTCGGCGAGCGCCCACGGCTCGGTCGTGCGCAGCTCCAGGCGGTCGTCCCCGTCCTCGGCGGTGCCCACCACCGTCGCGTGCCGGCGCAGGCCGATCGCCGTCCCCGGGCGGGCCCGGACGACGACGACCTGCTCCTCGCGCTGCTCGGAGCCGGCCACCACCGACGCCAGGTCCAGGTCGGCGGGCGGGGCGAAGGCCCCCGCCGGGCCGCTGGCCTTCGGGGTGCCGACGACGCGGGAGAGCCGGAAGACCCGGGCGGCCTGCCGGTCCAGGTCGTGCCCGACCAGGTACCAGCGACCGTGCCAGGCGACCACGCCCCAGGGCTGCACCCGGCGGCGGGCCGGGCGCTGCTCGTCGGGACGGCGGTAGTCGAAGGCGAGCACCCGGCGGTCGCGGGCCGCGGCGTAGCAGGGCTCGAACGCCGGCTCCCCGGCGTCCAGGCGCGGCTGGATGGGCAGCACGCGGCCCGGGTCGACGTCGACACCGGCGGCCCGCAGCTTCACCAGGGCGCTCTGCGCGGCGCCGGCCAGCTGGGCGGACTGCCAGAGCCGCAGGGCCAGGCCCACCGCAGCGGCCTCCTCGCCGGTGAGGGTGATCTCGGGCAGCTCGTAGTCGGCCCGGGCGATCCGGTAGCCGTCCTCGGTGTCGAAGGCGCTGGTGCGGCCGGTCTCCAGCGGGACGCCGATCTCGCGCAGCTCGGCCTTGTCCCGCTCGAACATCCGCTTGAACGCCTCGTCGGCGCGGTCGGTGCCGTCGTCGGGCTCGTAGCCGGGCACGGTCTCCCGGATCCTGGCCGCCGACACGTACTGCCGGGTGCCCAGCAGGGCGATGACCAGGTTCACCAGTCGTTCCGCCCGCTTGGCTGCCACGTCGCACAGGTTACGGCTCCGGCTGCCCGCGGCTCGCCCGCTGGTTAGCCTGCGACGGTGACGACTCCCTCCTCCCCTGCCCCGGCCTCCCGGATCCGCTGGCGACGCGGGCGGGTCACCGAGCTGGGCCGGTCCTGGCGCGACGCGCAGGAGATGACCGTCAAGGTGTTCGACGACGGCGCGATCCGCGCCCTCGCGCACCCCTCGCTCGTGGGCACTCCGGAGGTCGGCGACGAGGTGCTGCTGAACACCACCGCGTGGGCGCAGAAGCTGGGCACGGGCGGGTACGCGCTGGTCGTCGCCGTGCCCGACCGGCTGCCGGCCGACCCCGAGGGTCCCGGGCACCTGGTCAAGGGCCGCTACACGCCGCTGCAGGTGACGGTGCAGGGCGTCGACGAGCAGGAGACCGAGCACCACGAGGCGATCGCCGCCGCCGAGGACCTCGGTGGCATGCCGGTCGTGGTGGCCGACCTGCACTCGGCGCTGCCGGCCGTGCTCGCCGGCGTGCACGTCACCGACCCGGCGCTGCGGGTGGCCTACGTGATGACCGACGGCGGGGCGCTGCCCGCGGCGTTCTCCCGGACGCTGGACGCGCTGGCCGGGTCGCTGGCCGGGGTGGTCACCGTGGGGCAGGCGTTCGGCGGTGATCTGGAGGCGGTGACCGTGCACACCGGGCTGCTCGCCGCGCGGCACGTGCTGCAGGCCGACGTCACCGTGGTGGCGCAGGGCCCGGGCAACCTGGGCACCGGGACGCCGTGGGGCTTCTCCGGGGTCGCCGCCGGGGAGGCGTGCAACGCCGTGCACGTGCTGGGCGGGCAGACCATCGGGGCGCTGCGCATCTCCGACGCCGACCCGCGGCCCCGGCACCGCGGCGTCTCCCACCACTCGCTGACCGCGTTCGGCCGGGTGGCCATGGGCGGGGTGACCCTGGTGGCGCCCCGCGGCATCGGGTCGGAGCTGGGCAAGCAGGTCGAGGAGGACCTCGCCGGGCAGCCCGAGCGGAACCTGGTCGAGTGGGTGGACACCGAGGGGCTGGACGACGCGCTGGCCGGCTCACCGGTGACCCTGTCCACGATGGGCCGCGGCGTCGCCGAGGACCGCGCGTACTTCCTGGCCGCGGCCGCCGCCGGCCGGTTCGCCGCCCAGCTGGCCCTGTTCGGCGCCCCGCCGGCCTGACTCGCGCCCTGCGGCCGCTCCCCCGCGCTCCCGCCTGCGCCCTGCCTGCCACGCGCTTCGTCCGCTTCCCGCGATCTGCGGCGCGTGGGAAGCGGAGGAAGCGCGTGGACAGGGGATGCGGGTGGCGCATGACCCGGGGGCGGCGGCTTCATCACCAGCGCCGGAAGCCGCCCTCGGCATGGGTGGTCTGCCCGGTGACGGTGGTGGCGGCCGGGTCGGCGAGGTCGGCCGGCACGTGCGGTGGGTCGCCCGGCTCGGCCAGGACGGCGGCCAGGTCCTCGGCGCCTCAGGCCGGCCGGCGTCGTGCGGCGACCAGGAGGAGACGACGACCCGCTCACCCCGGTCGAGCAGCCGGCGGGCGATGGCGAACCCGATGCCGGCGCGTCGGCCGGCCCCGGTGACGAACGCGGTGGACACCTGCGGAGCATGGCCTCGCCCTGAGGCCCGTCCCGAGCGTGCGCGGGTCGAGGAGGACGGGTCCTCCCTCACATGCTCGAGATGAGCTTCTCCACCCGCTCGTCGACGAACTTGAACGGGTCCTTGCACAGCACGGTGCGCTGCGCCTGGTCGTTGAGCTTGAGGTGCACCCAGTCGACGGTGAAGTCGCGGCGCTTCTCCTGCGCCCGCCGGATGAACTCCCCGCGCAGCTTGGCCCGGGTCGTCTGCGGCGGCACGTTCTTGGCCTCGAAGATGAGCGGGTCGTGCGCCACCCGCTCCACCTGCCCGGCCTTCTCCAGCAGGTAGTACAGGCCCCGGCCGCGGCGGATGTCGTGGTACGCGAGGTCGAGCTGGGACACCCGTGGGCTGGACAGCGGCAGGTCGTGCTTGGCCCGGTACCGCTCGATGAGCCGGTACTTGCTGGCCCAGTCGACCTCCCGGTCGATGAGGCCGAGGTCGCCGGTGTCGACCGCCTTGAGGGTGCGGCCCCACAGTTCGAGCATCTGCCGGTGCACGGGGCCGAGGCCCTCCCGGTCGACGAACTCCGCGGCCCGGTCGTGGTACTCGGTCTGGATCTCCAGCGCCGACATCTCCCGGCCGTTGGCCAGCCGGACCTTGCGCCGTCCGGTCATGTCGTGGCTGATCTCGCGGATCGCCCGGATCGGGTTCTCCAGCGTCATGTCCCGGACGGCCACGCCCTGCTCGATCATCCGCAGCACCAGGTCGGTGATGGTGACCTTGAGCAGCGTGGTCGTCTCGTTCATGTTCGAGTCGCCCACGATGACGTGCAGCCGGCGGTACTTCTCGGCGTCCGCGTGCGGCTCGTCGCGGGTGTTGATGATCGGCCGCGAGCGGGTGGTGGCGCTGGAGACGCCCTCCCAGATGTGCTCGGCGCGCTGGCTGACGCAGTAGACGGCGCCGCGCGGGGTGTGCAGCACCTTGCCGGCGCCGACCACCATCTGCCGGCTGACCAGGAACGGGATGAGGACGTCGGCGAGCCGCCCGAACTCGCCGTGCCGGCCGACGAGGTAGTTCTCGTGGCAGCCATAGCTGTTGCCGGCGGAGTCGGTGTTGTTCTTGAACAGGTAGATGTCGCCGGTGACGCCCTCTTCCTTGAGGCGCTGCTCGGCGTCGACCATCAGCCCCTCGAGGATCCGCTCGCCGGCCTTGTCGTGGACGACGAGCTCGGTGAGGTCGTCGCACTCGGCGGTGGCGTACTCGGGGTGGCTGCCCACGTCCAGGTAGAGGCGGGACCCGTTGCGGAGGAAGACGTTGGAGCTGCGCCCCCAGGAGACCACCCGGCGGAACAGGTACCGGGCGACCTCGTCAGGGGAGAGCCGGCGCTGACCCCGGAAGGTGCAGGTGACGCCGTACTCGGTCTCGATGCCGAAGATCCGTCGTTCCACCTCACCGAGCCTATGCCGCCGCGGCGCGCTCGGCTCGTGTGCCGAGCGCGCCGCGCCGTTCACCGGTCGCTGGTGTCGTCGGTGTCCGGGCCCGGCTCGGGCCGGGTGCCCTCGGTGCCGCCGCCGACACCGTCGGTGGTGGCCGGCTGCGCGGATGCCTGCTCGGTGCCACCGGCGCTGTCGACCGCCGCCGGGTCGCCGAGGCCGGCCGGGGTGCCCGGTGCCGGGGTGCTGGGCGCGTGGGCGTGCCCGGCGGCCTGCGCCGGGGGGGCCGGCTCGGGGGCAGGCTGGTCGCTGAGCAGCGCCCGCAGCGCCGCGCCGGTGACCCGGCGGAACGTGCGCTTGGGCCGGCGCCGGTCGAGCACCGCGACCTCCAGCTGCTCGGCCGGCAGCTGGTCGTGGCCGCCGCCGTTGGCGCTGGTGGCCGGGCTGACCGCGGACAGCGCCTGGACGCCGACGCGCAGCGCCTGCGCCAGCCCCATGCCCGCGGCGAAGTGCTGGCGCAGGTTGCCGCTGACGGCCTCGGCCTGGCCGCCCATCACCACGAAGTCCGGCTCGTCGACGACCGAGCCGTCGAAGGTGAGCCGGTACAGCTGGTCGCTGTCGGCGGTGTCGCCCACCTCGGCGACGCACAGCTCCACCTCGTAGGGCTTCATCTGCTCGGTGAAGATCGCGCCGAGGGTCTGCGCGTAGGCGTTGGCGACGATCCGGCCGGTGACGTCACGCCGGTTGTAGGAGTAGCCGCGGACGTCGGCCAGCCGGACGCCGGCGACCCGGAGGCTCTCGAACTCCGAGTAGCGGCCCACCGCGGCGAACCCGATCCGGTCGTAGATCTCGCCCACCTTGTGCAGCGTGGAGCTGGGGTTCTCGGCGATGAACAGCACACCGTCGTCGTAGGTCAGGACGGCGACGCTGCGGCCGCGGGAGATGCCCTTGCGGGCGTACTCCGAGCGGTCGCGCATGACCTGCTCGGCGGAGGCGTAGTACGGCATCGTCATGGCTCAGACCTCCCCGTTCCCGATCGAGCGCGTCTCGCTGCCACCGCTGCGCTCGGCGACGATCGCCTCCGCGTAGCCCGCCACCTCGGCGTCGGTCAGCCGGACCGCGCCCTCGGCGTCGACCCGGTAGACGATCGGGTACAGCCGGCGCACCGGGTCCGGGCCGCCGGTGGCGGAGTCGTCGTCGGCGGCGTCGTAGAGCGACTCGACGACGGTGCGGGTGGCGGCGTCGGCCGAGAGGCCGGGACGCCAGGTCTTCTTCAACGAGTTCTTCGCGAACAGCGAGCCGGAGCCGACCGAGGCGTACCCGCGCTCCTCGTAGTTCCCGCCGGTGACGTCGTAGCTGAAGATCCGGCCCGGGCTGGCGCCCTCCGCGGCGTCGAGGTCGTAGCCGGCGAACAGCGGGACCACGGCGAGGCCCTGCATCGCCGCGCCGAGGTTGCCCCGGATCATCGCGGCCAGCCGGTTGGCCTTGCCGTCGAGGGACATGGTGACGCCCTCGATCTTCTCGTAGTGCTCGAGCTCGACCTGGTAGAGCCGGACCATCTCGATGGCGATGCCGGCGGCGCCGGCGATGCCGATGACCGACCAGGAGTCGGCCGGGTAGACCTTCTCGATGTCGCGGCTGGAGATGAGGTTGCCCATGGTGGCGCGGCGGTCGCCGCCCATCAGCACGCCGCCGTCGAAGGTGGCCGCGACGATCGTGGTGCCGTGCGGGGCGAGGTCACCCATCGGCGTGCTCGGCAGGGTGCGGCGGCCGGGCAGCAGGTCGGGTGCGGTGGTGCCGAGGAAGTCGGTGAAGGAGGACCCGACGCGGTCCAGGTACGCGGGCGGGAACCCGCTCCGACCGGTTGCGAACTCGCTCACCCATCCGCCTCTCCTGCCGCCGTCCGGCGGCTGTCCGTGCTGCTCGCTGACCTGCACCGGCGCGGTCCACGCGGCGCGCGGCGCGCCGCCGACCCTACCGGCGAGCCGATCACCCCGCCGATGACCAACCGGTCCAGTGTGGTCGACCCGTCGGGAGGGCTCAGGCCGATGTGCGCATCGCCAGCCAGCGCACGTATCCCGGGCTCCTGCCGTCGCCGCGAGACACCTCGCTGATCTGCCCTGGAGCCGCGCCGGCCGGCTGCTCGCGATGCTCTTCCACGTAGTCGGCGGCCGCCCTCAGGACCGTCGGGTCGTCCTGCAGCAGCCCCAGACCCTGGTTGCACCGTTGACAGAGCAGGGCCCTGACCCGGCCGGTCTGGTGGTCGTGGTCGAGTTGTTCTGGTGCGGACGCGCTACAGATGCCACAGGCGTCTCCCTGGCCGGCTCGGAGCGCGGCCACCTCAGCTCGCGTCATCCCGTACTGCCGCTTCCAGTAGGCGTCGTTGCTCGACTTGCGGTGACACCTGAGACCGAGGCTCCCGAAGCCCGACCGCTGCCGGGAGTTCCGGGAGAACCCGCCGTGTGCCACAGCCTGTCGGCAACCGGGACACCAGCGGAAACCCTTGGGGATCCAGGAGTGGTCGCGCACGGTCTTACCGACGGCCACCCGCGACTGCCTGTACCACGCCCCGTTGCGCCGGCGGTTGCAAGCCAGGCAGTAGAACGAGAGCCCGTCGGGGCGTGTGCGGTTACGGCCGAACTCCCCTGGTCGGCTTCTCCTCGCCGCAGTCGGGGCAGGTCTTCATGACAGGAATGACCTGGGGTAGCGGACTGACTACTCTCCGCCCTTCTGCACGTAGGATTTCACGAACTCCTCGGCGTTCTCCTCGAGCACCCCGTCGATCTCGTCGAGGAGCGAGTCGACGTCGTCGGTCACTTCCTTGGTGCGCTCGCTCGCCTCGGTGTCGACCGAGGCCTCGACCTCGTCGGTCTCCTCGCGCGAACGCGTGGACCGCTGCTGCCCGCCGGTGTCCCTGGTGGCCATGTCACCCTCCTGAGCTGGTGTGGTGCGCTGCCGCAGAAGTTACCCGCGGGGTGTGACGGTTCGCCGCCGGTGCAACGCCGCACCCAGCGCCGTGGTGGGTCGGAGTTCGTCCGTGAACGTGAGCGGTCAACGTTGGGGACCCATCCGGTGATCCAGTCGGCCAGTTGGGGATAACGGTCGTACGGGCGTAGCGGATGAGCTGCCCGGCGGGGCCGAGCGGGTCGGGCGGTGTCAGCCGCCGGTGATCGTGTCCACGAGCTCCGCGGCGGTCGAGGTCGACTCGAACAGCGCGCCGACGTGCTCGCGGGTGCCCCGCAGAGGCTCCATGGTCGGGATCCGCACCAGGTTGTCCCGGCCGACGTCGAAGACCACCGAGTCCCACGAGGCCGCCGCCACCTGGGCCGGGTAGCGGCGCAGGCACTCGCCGCGGAAGAACGCCCGGGTGTCCTCCGGCGGGGCCGTCATCGCCCGGGTCACCTCCTCGTCGGTGACCAGCCGCTGCATCGCCCCGCGGGCCACCAGCCGGTGGTAGAGCCCCTTATCCGGACGGACGTCGGAGTACTGCAGGTCGACGAGCTTCAGCCGGGCGTCGCCCCAGGCGAGGCCGTCGCGCTGGCGGTAGCCCTCCAGCAGCCGCAGCTTGGCCGGCCAGTCCAACCGATCGGCCAGCAGCATCGGGTCGGTCTCCAGGTCGTCGAGCACCGAGGCCCAGCGGTGCAGCACGTCGGCGGTCTGCGCGTCGTCGTCGCCCTGAGCCGCGACGAAGCGCTGCGCCATCGCCAGGTACTCCCGCTGCACCTCGATGGCGGTCAGCCGCCGGCCGTCACGCAGCCGCACCCGGTGGGTCAGCGACGGGTCGTGGCTGATCGCCTGCAACGCCTCGATCGGCTCCTCGATGGTCAGGTCGCGGTCCAGCGCCCGCGCCTCGATCATCGCCAGCACCAGCGCCGCCGTCCCGACCTTGAGGTAGGTGGACAGTTCGGCCAGGTTGGCGTCGCCGATGATCACGTGCAGCCGTCGGTACTCGTCGGGGTTCGCGTGCGGCTCGTCGCGGGTGTTGATGATCGGCCGCTTGAGCGTCGTCTCCAGACCGACCTCGACCTCGAAGAAGTCGGCGCGCTGGGAGAGCTGGAACCCGTTGGTGCGCCCTTCGGTGCCGATCCCGACCCGGCCGGCCCCGGCGAACACCTGGCGGGTGACGAAGAACGGGATGAGCCCCTTGATGATGTCGATGAACGGCGTCCGCCGGTCCATCAGGTAGTTCTCGTGCGCCCCGTACGAGGCGCCCTTGCCGTCGGTGTTGTTCTTGTACAGCTGAATGGGCTGGGTGCCGGGCACCCGCGCCGCCCGGTGGGCCGCCTCGGCCATGATCCGCTCCCCCGCCTTGTCCCAGAGGACGACGTCGCGCGGGCTGGTCACCTCCGGCGTCGAGTACTCCGGGTGCGCGTGGTCGACGTACAGCCGGGCGCCGTTGGTCAGGATGACGTTGGCCATCCCGGAGTCCTCGTCGGGGTCGTTGTGGTCCAGCGCGGTCGCCGGGGAGAGGTCGAACCCGCGGGCGTCGCGCAGCGGCGACTCCTCCTCGAAGTCCCAGCGCGGGCGGCGGGGCACCGGCGCCTCGGCCACCGCCCAGGCGTTCACGACCTGGCTGGACAGCGTGGTCGGGTTCGCCCCCGGCTGCCCGGGCACCGAGATGCCGTACTCCAGCTCGGTCCCCATGACCCGTCGCACGCTCATGGGCTCAGGTTAGGCGGCCCGCTACAGGGCGACGACGGCCTTGCCGCGTACCAGCCCGCGCTCCAGGTCGCGCATGGCCCGGGGTACGTCACCCAGGGCGATGGTCCGGTCGAGGACCGGGGTCACCTGACCGTTGCCGACGTACTCCCGGACGGCCTCCAGGTCGGCCCGTCGCGCGGTGGAGACGAAGAACCTCATCCGCTGGCGGAGGACCGCGGACCACAGCACAGCACGGAGCTGGCGGTCCAGTCCGCCCGTCCAGCGCCCGCCACCCTCGCCGCCGACGATGACCAGCGTCCCCCGGGGGGTCAGGAGCCGCCGCAGCCGGCGCAGCGTGCGGTTCCCGGCGATGTCGAGGACGAGGTCGTACCGTCCGGTGAGCTCCTCCCGGGTGTAGTCGATGACCTCGTCCGCGCCGAGCGACCGGACCAGCTCCACCTTCGCGGTGCTGCAGACGCCGGTGACCTGGGCGCCGAACGCCGCGGCCAGCTGCACGGCGTACGTACCGACGCCGCCGCCGGCCCCGATCACCAGCACCCGCTGTCCCGGCTGCACCCGACTCTGGTCACGCAGCGCCTGGAGCGCCGTGACCGAGGAGGACGGCAGCGCCGCCGCCTGCTCGAAGCCCAGCTCCGCCGGCTTCCTGGTGCAGCGGTCGCCGGGCACGGCCGCGTACTCGGCGAACGAGCCGCTGCAGCTGCCGAACACCTCGTCGCCCGGCTGCACACCGGTCACCTCGTCGCCCACCGCCACGACCGTCCCGGCGACGTCCACGCCCAGGACCCGTGTCCGCGGGCGGCGCAACCCGGTGCCCAGGCGCAGCAGGTACGGCGTACCGGTCATCAGGTGCCACACCCCGCGGTCGATGCCGGCCGCCCGGACCCGCACGAGCACCTCGTGGGCGCGGATCGTCGGCTCATCGACGTCCGCCACCGCCAGGACGTCCGCTGCGCCGTACCTCTCCCGCACGATCGCCTTCACTGGTCGGTCCTCTCCTGGTCGGGTGCTGGGAGAGCCCTTCCGGACAGGGAGGAAGGTAGAGACTGATCACCACGGTGCCAAGGGCACTCGGCCGCACCTGACGGATGGACGACGGACGGCCCGGCTCCCGTGTGGGGGGCCGGGCCGTCGCTGGGCTGGTCGGGTGGTTACAGGTACTGGCCGGTGTTGGTCGCGGTGTCGATGGCGCGGCCGCTGTCGGCGCCCTTGCCGGAGATGAGCGTGCGGATGTAGACGATCCGCTCGCCCTTCTTGCCCGAGATGCGCGCCCAGTCGTCGGGGTTGGTGGTGTTGGGCAGGTCCTCGTTCTCCTTGAACTCGTCGACGCAGGCGGCCATCAGGTGCCCCACGCGCAGGCCTCCGGTGCCGGTCTCCAGACGGTCCTTGATCGCCATCTTCTTCGCCCGGTCGACGATGTTCTGCAGCATCGCCCCGGAGTTGAAGTCCTTGAAGTACAGGACCTCCTTGTCACCGTTGGCGTAGGTGACCTCCAGGAAGCGGTTGTCCTCGGTCTCGGAGTACATCCGCTCGACGGTGGACTGGATCATCCCGGCGATGGTCGCCTCGCGGCTGCCACCGTGCTCGGCCAGGTCGTCGGCGTGGATCGGCAGCGTCGTCGTCAGGTACTTGCTGAAGATGTCCCGCGCCGCTTCGGCGTCCGGCCGCTCGATCTTGATCTTCACGTCCAGCCGGCCGGGCCGGAGGATCGCCGGGTCGATCATGTCCTCCCGGTTGGAGGCGCCGATGACGATGACGTTCTCCAGACCCTCGACGCCGTCGATCTCGCTGAGCAGCTGCGGCACGATCGTCGACTCGACGTCGGAGGAGACCCCCGACCCGCGGGTGCGGAAGATCGAGTCCATCTCGTCGAAGAACACGATGACCGGCGTGCCCTCGCTGGCCTTCTCCCGCGCCCGCTGGAACACCAGCCGGATGTGCCGCTCGGTCTCGCCCACGTACTTGTTGAGCAGCTCCGGGCCCTTGATGTTGAGGAAGTAGGACCGGCCCTGGCTGGTGTCGGCGTCGCCCCGCACCTCGGCGACCTTCTTGGCCAGCGAGTTGGCCACCGCCTTGGCGATCAGCGTCTTCCCGCAGCCGGGCGGGCCGTACAGCAGGATGCCCTTGGGCGGGCGGAGCTCGTACTCGCGGAACAGGTCGGCGTGCAGGAACGGCAGCTCGACGGCGTCGCGGATCTGCTCGATCTGCCGGCCCAGGCCACCGATGTCCTCGTAGTCGATGTCGGGGACCTCTTCGAGGATGAGCTCCTCGACCTCGCTCTTGGGGATCCGCTCGTAGACGTAGCCGGAACGGTTCTCCAGCAGCAGCGAGTCGCCGCTGCGCAGCGGCTGCCCCTCCAGCGAGTCGGCCAGGCGCACCACCCGCTCGTCGTCGGTGTGGCCGATGACCAGCGCCCGGCGCGGCTCACCGGCCACCGGCTCGAGCAGCTCCTTGAGGGTGACGACGTCACCGGCGCGCTCGAACCCGCGCGCGGCGACGACGTTCATCGCCTCGTTGAGCATGACCTCCTGGCCGTGCATCAGCTCGCCGAGGACGACGTCCGGGGAGACCGACACGCGCATCTTGCGGCCACCGGTGAACACGTCGACCGTGCCGTCGTCGAAGCGCTCCAGGAAGACGCCGTAGCCCGACGGCGGCTGGCCGAGGCGCTCGATCTCCTCCTTCAGCGTGACCAGCTGCTCGCGCGCCTCGCGCAGCGTGCCGGCCAGCTTGTCGTTGCGCTCGGAGAGGAAGGCCGCACGGCCCTCCGCCTCGGCGAGCCGTTCCTCCAGCGCACGCACGTGGCGCGGGCTGTCGGTCACCTTGCGCCGCAGGAGGGCGATCTCCTCCTCGAGGTAGGAGATCTGGTTCACCAGGGAGGCGACGTCACGCTCACGCCGCGCTCGGAACTCGTCAGGACCAGTGCCAGGACCGAGGCCCATCGCGCACCTCCGCACACTCGGGGGGAGCCAGGGAGCCAATCTATACACGCGGGAGGTGACGGCGCCGCAGGCTCGGAACGGCCGCGCACGGTGGGTCCGGACGTCATCCCCCCGACACGTGCCGGCCCTGTCGGCCCCGGGTCAGGCGAGCTTCTTGCGCCGCTGCCTCATCGGCGCGACGGCGCCCTCGGCCAGCCGGCGGGCGGTGACCAGGAAGGCGGTGTGCGCGACCATCCGGTGCTCGGGTCGCACCGCCAGGCCCTCGGCGTGCCAGGGGCGCAGCATCGTCTCCCAGGCGTACGGCTCGGTCCAGACGCCCTGGGCCCGCAGCGCCTCCACGTACGCCGACAGCTGGGTGGTGGTGGCGACGTAACCGATCAGCACGCCCCCGGGGCGCAGCGCGGCGGCGACGGTGGGCAGCACCGCCCACGGCTCCAGCATGTCGAGCACGACCCGGTCGACGACCTCCGCGGCCGGGTGGTCGGCGAGGTCGCCCAGCCGCAGCGACCAGTTGGCCGGCACCTCGCCGAAGAAGGCGCCGACGTTCCCGCGGGCGACGTCGGCGAAGTCCTCGCGCCGCTCGTAGCTGGTGAGGCTGCCGGTCGAGCCGACGGCGCGCAGCAGCGAGCACGACAGCGCGCCGGACCCGGCGCCGGCCTCCAGCACGCGCATGCCCGGGCCGACGTCGCCGAACCCGACGATCTGCGCGGCGTCCTTGGGGTAGATCACCTGCGCGCCGCGGGGCATCGAGAGCACGAAGTCGGCCAGCAGCGGGCGCAGCGCCAGGTAGCCGGTGTTCGCCGTCGAGTGCACCACCGAGCCCTCCGGCGCGCCGATCAGGTCGTCGTGGCTGATCGCGCCCCGGTGGGTGTGGAACTCCTTGCCGGGCTCCAGGACGACGGTGTGGTGCCGGCCCTTGGGGTCGGTGAGCTGCACCCGGTCCCCCACCTGGAAGGCCCCCTCCACCGGCTCCCCCGGCGGGACCTCCCCGGCGACGACCGGCTCGAGCGGCGCCTCGGCGAGCGCCTCGCCGACGGCGGAGCCCGCGGTCGGCGCCTCCGCCGGGGTCTCCGGGGCCAGTTCCAGCGGGTGCTCCTGCTCTGCGCTCACGGGAGGCGAGGGTACGGACGCCCATCTGTGTGACCTGCGGCGCGGACGCTCGGAACTGTCGGAGGGGCGACCTAGCCTCGCTGCCATGACCGTGACGGTGGAGACGGACCAGTCCGCGACCGGGCCGGGCCCCGAGTCCCCGGCGGAACGGACGACGGCGGACGACGCCACGCCCCGGCGCCCGTCGCTGTCCCCGTCCCGCGCCGCGGACTTCAAGTCCTGCCCGCTGCTCTACCGGTTCCGGACCATCGACCGGCTGCCGGAGAAGAAGTCGCGGGCGGCGGTGCGGGGCACCCTGGTGCACGCGGTGCTGGAGAAGCTCTACGACCTCCCGCCCGCGCAGCGCACCGTCGAGGCCGCCCGCACGCTGGTCGAGCCGGCCTGGGCAGAGCTGCGCGACGAGCCGGGCGTCGTCGAGCTGTTCGAGGCGCCCGAGGAGGGCGCGCCCGCGGCGGAGAGCCTCGAGGCGTGGCTGGACTCGGCCGGTGAACTGGTGGAGACCTACTTCCGGCTGGAGGACCCGACCCGCATCCAGCCGCACGGCCGGGAGGAGCTGGTCGAGGTCACCCTGCCCGACGGGCTGCTGCTGCGGGGGTACGTCGACCGGCTCGACGTCGCCCCGACCGGGGCGCTGCGGGTGGTCGACTACAAGACCGGTGGGGTGCCGCGGGAGGCCTTCGAGGCCAAGGCGCTGTTCCAGATGAAGTTCTACGCGCTCGTGCTGTGGCGCACCCGGGGCGTGGTCGCCGCTCAGCTGAAGCTGCTGTACCTCAAGGACGGCGACGCACTCACCTACTCCCCCGACGAGGCGGAGCTGGTCCGGTTCGAGCGGACCCTGCAGGCCATCTGGGCGGCGATCGAGCGCGCCGTGGCCACCGGCGACTTCCGGGCCAACAAGAGCCGGCTGTGCAGCTGGTGCGACCACCAGGCGCTGTGCCCGGCCTTCGGCGGCACTCCCCCGCCGTTCCCGGCCGAGGCGGCCGCGGCCGCAGGCTGGCGCACCACCCTGCCGCTGACCGTCACCGGCTGACGGCCGCGCCGGCTGCCCGGCGCGGCCCCCGATGCCGCCGATGCCGCCGACGGAGTGATCACACCGCGGGCGGCTGCCCGCGGACGTCGTGCAGGACGAGCGTCACGAACCCCAGGTGGCCGCGCCATCCGCGCAGCCAGGCGGTGCGGTGCTCCCGGGCGATGGCCAGCGCCTCGTCCCGTTCCTGCTCGGTCGGCGCCTCGCGCAGCGCCCAGGTGGCGAGTGAGCCGGTCCAGGAGAGCTCGTACTCGTCCCACTCGGCCAGCGAGCTCACGTGCCCGTGGCCCGGTTCCCAGCCGGCGGCTTGCACCCGGTCGACCAGTCCTGGGAGGTCGGGCATGTCCTCCGGGCCGATCTCCAGTGCGGCCTGGGCGGCCGGGGACGGCGGGGCGGCCCAGATGCTGTCGCCCAGCAGCAGCTGGCCACCGGGGCGGAGGAGACGACGAACCGCCTCCAGCGTGCCGTCCAGCCCACCGAACGTGTGCGTGGCACCCACGCACAGGACGACGTCGAACACCGCGTCGGTGGCCCAGCCCTGCGCGTCCGCCTGCACCCAGTGCACCCGGTCGGTGAGTCCCCGGGCGGCGGTCGCCTCGGCCAGGCCCGGGGGCAGGGCGCGGTCGACACCGACACCGGTCGTCCCCGGATGAGCGGCCAGCGCCGCGAGCAGCCACCGGCCGTACCCGCAGCCGAGGTCGAGGAAGGCAGCTCCCCGATCGACCGGCGCCAGCCGCTGCACCAGCTCACCGAGCGCCTCCGGCGCGATCGGGGCGGCGATCGGGTGGTGGGTGTGCGCGATGTCGCTGGCCCGGAGGAAGTCCATCCGGCGGATACTGCCAGCGGCGCGGTCGCCCCGGCCGTCGAGTTCCGCGGCGGGCCAGGACCGCCCGTGCGTTCGGCGACCACGGACCTCCACCAGCGTGTCGCGCACCGGCCGGGTTCAGCGACGCGTCGTTCCAGCGACAGCACCCACCCGCACCAACACGCAGGTCAGGAGCCCGGCGGCGGTGCCGCGGGGTGGCGCAGCAGTCCCGAGAGGTCCTCGGCCGTCAGCCCGGCGAGCGACTCCCGCAGGGTGAGTCCGTCGCGTGGGTGCAGTGACTGCAACGACGGGACGCCGAGCACCGCGGCGCCGGCGGCCAGCCCTGCGGTGACGCCCACCTCCGAGTCCTCGACGACCACCACCTGGTCGGCGGTCACCCCGAGCGCCGCCATCGCCTGCCGGTAGGGCGCGGGGTCGGGCTTTCGGGCGGGCGCCTCGTCGCCGCAGACGGTGACGTCGAACGGGGACCCACCGAGGTCCTCGGTGATCCGGTCGAGCACCAGCGTGGCGACCCGGCGCGGGGTGGTGGTGACCAGCGCCGTCGTCAGCCCGGCTGCCCGCACCTCGGCGAGCAGCTCGCGCGCCCCGGGACGCCACGGGATGCCCCGAGCGCTCATCAGCCGCGCCGTCTCGTCCTCGACCCAGCGGGAGTCGACCGCCAGCTGCTCGGCGGAGCGCTCCACCCCGAGATCGGCGTACAGGATGCCCATCGCCACCCGCATGCTGGTGCCCACCGTGCGCTCCCGGCCGGCGGCGGAGAAGATCCCGCCCAACCGGGCGGCAAGCGCGGTCATCGCCTCGCCCCACAGCTCCTCGGTCTCCACCAGCGTGCCGTCCATGTCGAACAGCACTGCTTTCAGTGACAGCAAGGTGCTGGAACGGCCCTGGTGCAGGGGCCCGCCGCGAGCTCGCGAGTGGTGGGGGGCGCCAGGGGCCATCACTCGTCCACGGTCCGGTAGCCGAGGTTGGGCGACAGCCACCGCTCGGCCTCGGCGACCGTCCAGCCCTTGCGCCGGGCGTAGTCCTCGACCTGGTCCCGGCCCACCCGGCCCAGCACGAAGTACCGCGACTCGGGGTGGGAGAAGTAGAGGCCGCTGACCGAGGCGCCCGGCCACATGGCCATGCTCTCGGTCAGCCGGACCCCGGTGAGCGCCTCGACGTCGAGCAGCTCCCAGATCGTCTGCTTCTCGGTGTGCTCCGGGCAGGCCGGGTAACCGGGCGCCGGCCGGATGCCCCGGTACCGCTCGGCGATCAGCGACTCGTTGTCCAGGCCCTCGTCGGGCGCGTAGCCCCAGAACTCGGTGCGCACCCGCTGGTGGAGCCGCTCGGCGAACGCCTCGGCCAGCCGGTCGGCCAGCGCCTCCAGCATGATCGCGCTGTAGTCGTCGTTGGCCGCCTTGAACGCGGCGACCCGCTCCGCGGCGCCGAGTCCGGCGGTGACGGCGAAGGCGCCGACGTGGTCGGCCAGCTCGGTCCCGGCCGGCGCGACGAAGTCGGCCAGCGACTTCCGCGGCGCGCCGTCCCGGCCCTCGGTCTGCTGGCGCAGCTGGTGCAGCGTGGTGCGGACGGCGGTGCGCGAGTCGTCGGTGTAGACGGCGATATCCTCGCCCTCCACCTGGTTGGCCGGGAACAGGCCGAACACCCCGTTGGCGCGCAGCCACCGCTCGTCGACGATCCGGTCGAGCATCTCCTGCGCGTCGGCGTACAACCGGCGGGCGGCGTCGGCGGTGGTGGGGTTGTGCAGGATGTCGGGGAACCGGCCGCGCATCTCCCATGCGTTGAAGAACGGCTGCCAGTCGATGTAGTCGCGCAGCTCGGCCAGCGGGTAGTCGGCGAAGTGCCGGACGCACCCGGAGCCGCTCCCCGACTCCAGCATCCGCGGCCGCGGCGGGTCGTAGGCCGACCAGTCGATCGGCGTGGCGGCCTGCCGCGCGGCCGCCAGCGGCAGGAGCGCACGGGTGTCGGTCCGGGCGGCGTGCCGCTCGCGCAGCGCCGCGTAGTCGGCGTCGGTCTCGGCCAGCAGCGCCGGGCGCTGCTCGTCGGACAGCAGCGCCGCCACCACCGGCACCGACCTCGAGGCGTCCTTCACCCAGATCACCGGGCCGTGGTAGCGCTCGGCCACCTTGACCGCGGTGTGCGCGCGGGAGGTCGTCGCACCGCCGATGAGCAGCGGGATGTCGAACCCCTGCCGCTCCATCTCCGACGCCAGGTTCACCATCTCGTCCAGCGACGGCGTGATCAGCCCGGAGACGCCGATGACGTCGGCGCCGTGCTCCTTGGCGGCGTCCAGCACCTGCTGCCCGGGCACCATCACCCCGAGGTCGACGACGTCGTAGTTGTTGCACTGCAGGACGACCCCGACGATGTTCTTGCCGATGTCGTGGACGTCGCCCTTCACGGTGGCCATGACGACCGTGCCGTTGCTCCGTTCGGCGTCGCCGGGCTGCTTCTCCGCCTCGATGAACGGGATGAGGTGGGCGACGGCCTTCTTCATCACCCGCGCGGACTTGACCACCTGCGGGAGGAACATCTTGCCGGCACCGAACAGGTCGCCGACGACGTTCATGCCGTCCATCAGCGGGCCCTCGATGACCTCGATCGGCCGGCCGCCGCGGGCGCTGATCTCCCGGCGGAGCTCCTCGGTGTCGTCCTCGACGAACGCGTCGATGCCCTTGACCAGCGCGTGGGTGATCCGCTCGGCCACCGGCAGCGACCGCCACTCCTCGGAGGCGACCTCCTGCACCGAGCCGTCGCCGGCGAAGTCCCCGGCGATCTCCAGCAGCCGCTCGGTGCTGTCCGGGCGGCGGTTGAGGACGACGTCCTCGATCCGCTCCCGCAGCAGCTCGGGGACCTCGTCGTAGACCTCCAGCTGCCCGGCGTTGACGATCGCCATGTCCAGGCCGGCCCGGATGGCGTGGTACAGGAAGACGGCGTGGATCGCCTCGCGGACCTTGTTGTTGCCGCGGAAGGAGAACGAGACGTTGGAGATGCCGCCGGAGACGAGCGCGCCGGGCAGGTTCTGCTTGATCCAGCGGGTCGCCTCGATGAACGCCAGCCCGTAGTCGGCGTGCTCCTCGATGCCGGTGGCGACGGCGAAGACGTTCGGGTCGAAGATGACGTCCTCGGCCGGGAACCCGACCTCCTCGGTCAGGAGGTCGTAGGCGCGCCGGCAGATCTGCTTGCGGCGTTCCAGGGTGTCGGCCTGGCCGTCCTCGTCGAAGGCCATGACGACCACCGCGGCGCCGTACTTGCGGCACAGCCGGGCCTCGCGGACGAACTCCTCCTCGCCGTTCTTCATCGAGATGGAGTTGACGATCGCCTTGCCCTGGACGTTCTTGAGGCCGGCCTCGATGACGTCCCACTTCGAGGAGTCGATCATCGTCGGGACGCGGGAGATGTCCGGCTCGGCGGCGATGAGCTTGGTGAAGCGGTCCATCGCCTCGACGCCGTCGATCATCCCCTCGTCCATGTTGATGTCGATGACCTGCGCGCCGGCCTCGACCTGCTGGCGGGCGACGGCCAGGGCAGCCGGGTAGTCACCGGCCTTGATCAGGTTCCGGAAGCGGGCCGAGCCGGTGATGTTGGTGCGCTCCCCCACGTTGACGAACAGCGAGTGCTCGTCGACCGTCACCGGCTCCAGGCCGGACAGCCGGAGCGCCGGGCCGACCTCGACCGGGGTGCGCGGTGCCTTGCCCTCGACCGCCCGGGCGATCGCCGCGATGTGCGCCGGGGTGGTGCCGCAGCAACCGCCGACCAGGTTCACGAAGCCGGCGGCGGCGAACTCCTCGAGGACGGCGGCGGTCTCCACGGGCGCCTCGTCGTACTCACCGAAGGCGTTGGGCAGCCCGGCGTTCGGGTAGCAGGAGACGAACGTGTCGGCGACCCGCGCGACCTCGGCGATGTAGGGCCGCATCTCCTTGGCGCCCAGCGCGCAGTTGAGCCCCACCAGCAGCGGCTCGACGTGCCGGACCGAGTGCCAGAACGCCTCCGTGACCTGGCCGGACAACGTCCGGCCGGAGGCGTCGGTGATCGTGCCGGAGATCATCACCGGCCAGCGGCGACCGTGCCGCTCGAACAGCGTCTCCAGGGCGAAGATCGCCGCCTTGGCGTTGAGCGTGTCGAACACCGTCTCGACGAGCAGCACGTCGGAGCCGCCGTCGACCAGCCCGCCGGCCTGCTCCAGGTAGGCCTCGACCAGCTCGTCGTAGGTGACGTTGCGGGCGCCCGGGTCGTTCACGTCCGGGGAGATGGACGCCGTCCGGCTGGTCGGGCCGATGGCACCGACGACGTAACGGGGCTGGTGCGGCGTCCGCGCGGTCATCTCGTCGCAGGCGGCGCGGGCCAGCCGGGCCGAGGCGAGGTTCAGCTCGTAGGCGAGATCGGCCATGCCGTAGTCGCCCAGCGAGATGCTGGTGGCGTTGAAGGTGTTGGTCTCGATCAGGTCCGCGCCGGCCTCGAGGTACTCGCGGTGGATGCCGGTGATGATCGCCGGGGCGGTGATGCTCAGCAGGTCGTTGTTGCCCTGCACGTCGGTGGGCCAGTCGGCGAACCGCGCGCCGCGGTAACCGGCCTCGGAGGGCCGGTCGCGCTGGATCGCCGTTCCCATCGCACCGTCCAGCACGACGATGCGCCGTCGGAGCAGGTCGCTCAGCTCCGAGGTGGCGTCGGGGCGGTGGGAGGCGGCAGCGGGCACAGCGGAGTCGGGCAGGGCGCGGTCGGGCAGGGCGCGGTCGGGCACAGCGGAGTCGGGCACGGCGGTCCTCGGGGAGGTCGTTCGGTCACGGTCACGAACGCGTCCGGCGCCAGGGCCCTGGCAACTCCGACGGGCGGCGGTGCCTCGTCGTCCTCGAACAGCCCGTCCATGATGGCACCTCGACGCCGCCGGGTGGTGACGGAGGCCACGCGTCGTGTCCGCGGCCCGCTGCGCCGCCGGTGCCGGTGGCCGGGCGGGTCGGACGGATCGACGTAGGCTGGTCAGAGTGATCGATCCGAAGTCCACCGCAGACGACCTGCCCGAGCTGGACGACCCCGTGGTGGTCGTCGCCTTCGAGGGGTGGAACGACGCCGGGGACGCCGCCACCGGGGCGGTGGAGCACCTGGAGCTGATCTGGGACGCCGATCCGCTGGCCGCCCTGGATCCCGAGGACTACTACGACTTCCAGGTGAACCGCCCGACCGTCTCCCTCGTCGACGGGGTCAGCCGCCGACTCGAGTGGCCGACGACCCGCATCTCCGTGGCCAAGCCCGAGGGCAGCGACCGGCACGTGGTGCTCATCCGCGGCATCGAGCCGAACATGCGCTGGCGCAGCTTCTGCGAGGAGCTCATCGAGCTGTGCCAGGAGCTGGGCGCACACACCGTGATCGGGCTGGGCGCGCTGCTCGCCGACACGCCGCACACCCGCCCGACGCCGGTCACCGGGTCGGCCTACGACGCGGAGTCCGCCGAGAAGTGGGGCCTGGAGACCTCCCGCTACGAGGGGCCGACCGGCATCCTCGGGGTGTTCCAGGACGCGTGCGTGCAGGCCGGCCTGCCCGCGATCAGCTTCTGGGCCGCGGTGCCGCACTACGTGTCCCAGCCGCCCTCGCCGCAGGCGACCGTCGCGCTGCTGCGGCGGGTCGAGGAGGTCCTGGAGCTCACCATCCCGCTGGGCGTGCTGCCGCAGCAGGCCGAGGAGTGGGTCACGACCGTCTCGGAGATGGCCAGCGAGGACGACGAGGTCGTGGAGTACGTGCGCTCGCTGGAGGAGCGGCAGACCGCGACCGACCTGTCCCAGGCCAACGGCGACCAGATCGCCCGCGAGTTCGAGCGGTACCTGCGCCGCCGCGGCGGCACAGGCGCGGGCTGACCTCGGCCTCGTCGCAGGTGGGGGCGACGAGGTCCCTCGGCTGCTCCCCCGCCTGACCGGCGCCGATCGGAACCGGCGTCGAGCTCAGGGACGGCCGGCCCCCGAGGCAGCGGCGCGCAGCTGGACGAGGCTGGGGGCCTGGAGCGGGAGGAACGCCGCTTCCCGACGGCGGCGGCTCGTCGGGCTGGCAGCGGCGAAGGCGGTGCCGCCGCGGGCCAGCCCCTCCACCTCGACGGCCCGGGTGGCGAGCTCCAGCGCTCGGAGCCGGGCCCGCGCGACGTCCCGTGGACCGGCGGCGTCCAGGTCGGCAGCCAGCGCGGTCAGTTCCGCGGCGACGGCGTCGCGGCGGGCGGTGAGCTCGTGGTGGTCGGGGCCGAGGACCGCAGCCGGCCCGTCGAGCGCGTCCGCGGTCGAGGCCAGCGCCGCATCGGCGACGCCGAGGGCCAGCGCCGCCTGGGTGACCACCATGGTGGGCCGGCACAACGCCAGGAAGCCGGCCAGGTCCCGGGTCAGCACGGCCGCACCAGCGACCGGCACCTGAGCCAGCTCCACACTGCTCGTGCCGGTCGCGTCGAGGGCGAGCAGCCGCCTGGCCGGCGCGACCCGGACCCCTGGGGCGTCCAGCCGCACCGCGGCGACCATCCGGCCGCCGTCGGCCGTGCGCGCCGGCACCACCAGGAGCGCGCCCGGGAACAGGTTCGAGGCCCACCGCACCGGGCCGGTGAGCGCCCACCCGTCGCCCGCCGGCTCGGCCAGCACCGGTACCGGCGGGCCACCGGCCACGTCGTCGATCGCGGGCGCCAGCCCGGTCGCGCCCGGGCGGCGAGCGGCGACCAGATCGTCCAGGACCGCGGAGGCGGGGTCCGGAGGGCAGCAGGTCAGGTACTCCACGACCATCGTCTGCGACCAGGCGGCGAACGCGTCGGCGAGGCTGGCGGTGGCGACCGCCCGCAGCGACTCCACCGCCCGCCCGACCCGGGTGGCGCGGTCGGCAGCGGGAGCGAAGAGCCCCCGTTGCCCCAGCCAGCGCAGCCCGTCGCGCACGTCCCGGGTGCCGTCGTCCACCTCGGCCGCGCTGGCAGCGAAGTGGTCGAGCAGGGCTGCGGGGCTCACGGGCGCGGTCGGCGTCACCGTCCCATCGTGGCCCACGGGGCGGTGCCCCCCGGGGACCGCCCCGTGGTAGGCATGCTCCCCGTGAGCGAACCCGGGCAGCCCGCTGTCAGCCTGCAGGGGGTGGGCGTCCGGTTCGGTGATCGACAGGTGCTCCACGACGTCGACCTGGCCGTGCAGCCCGGTGAGCTGGTGGCGGTGGTGGGGCCCTCGGGAGCCGGGAAGTCGACCCTGCTGCAGGTGCTCGCCGGGCTGCGCCGTCCCGACACGGGCACGGTGCGCCGCCCCGAGGGTGACGGCGGCACGACCGGGCTGGTCGCCCAGCGGTCGCACCTGCTGCCCTGGCGCACGGTGACCGGCAACGTGGCCCTCGGGCTCGGCTACCGGCGCAACGGCGGCCGCTGGCCCCGCTCGCGCCCCGGTGCCGACGAGCGGGTCGCGACGCTGCTGGACGAGCTGGGCATCGCCGACCTGGCCGACCGGCTGCCCGGCCAGCTGTCCGGCGGGCAGGCGCAGCGGGTGGCCCTGGCCCGGGCGATCGTGATCGAGCCGCGGCTGCTGCTGCTCGACGAGCCGTTCGGTGCGCTCGACCCGGTCACCCGGCGGGACCTGCAGGACTGGTTGATCGCGCTCCGGCAGCGGCGTGACCTGGCCACGGTGCTGGTCACCCACGATCTGGACGAGGCGCTCCTCCTCGGCGACCGGGTCGGCCTGCTGAGCACCCGCCCCGGACCGCTGGACCTCGTCGCCAGCCCGGTCACCGACCGGGCGGATCTCGCCGACGGCCGCGCCCACCGGTCCCTGCTGGCCCGCTTCCCCGCCGACCGCGACCTGCGGGACCTGAGCACGGACGGAGCCGGGGAACCCACCGGTTCCACGGCGTCCTCGGCGTCCGCCCCCGCCGGGCTCAGCCGGCGACGACTGCTGACCGCCGGCGGGGCCGCGGCGCTGCTCGCGGTGCCTTTCGTCGTGGCGGCGACACCCGGCGACCGGTCGGCGGCGGTCCGCCCGCGACCGGCGGCCGCGGTCGGCGGGGGGCCGCTGCGCATCGGCTACCTGCCGATCACCGACGCTGCTCCGCTGCTGACGGCCCACGCCGAGGGCGACTTCGCCGCGGCCGGTCTGGAGGTCCCGCGGCCGGTCATGTTCCGGTCGTGGCCCGACCTGGTCGAGGCCCTGCAGGGCGGCACCGTGGACGTCGTCCACCTGCTCATGCCGCTGGCGGTGCAGCTGCGATACGGCGCGAAGGTGCCCGTGCGGGTGCTGATGTGGAACCACGTCAACGGCTCCGCGCTCACGGTCGACCAGGGCATCGCGTCGGTGGCCGACCTGGCGGGCCGCACGGTCGCCGTGCCGTTCTGGTACTCCGTCCACAACATCGTGGTGCAGCAGCTGCTGCGCGCGGCCGGGCTCACCCCGGTCCTGGAGGGCGAGCCCTCCGCGCCGGCCGGCACGGTCAAGCTGGTGCTCATGGCCCCGCCGGACATGCCCCCGGCGCTCGCGGCCGGGCAGATCGCCGGGTTCATCGTCGCCGAGCCGTTCAACGCCGCCGCCGAGGTGCAGGGGATCGGCCGGGTGCTGCGGTTCACCGGCGACGTCTGGCGGGACCACGCCTGCTGCGTCACCGTCGTGCGCCAGCAGCTGCTCGACGACCGGCCCGACGCCGCTGCCGCAGCGGTGCAGGCGCTGGTCACCGCGCAGCAACGGCTGCGCGTCGACGGCGACCGCGCGGCGCGGACCCTGTCCGCCGGCGGCTACCTCCCCCAGCCGCTGCCGGCTCTGCAGCGGACCCTGGCCACCGAGCAGGACGCCGCCTACCGCACCGACGGGGCGGTCCAGCACCCGGAGTGGGACCAGCGCCGAATCGATTTCACCCCCTTCCCCTTCCCCACGTACACCGCGGAGCTGGTTCGGGCGATGTCCCGCACCGCCGTGGTGGGCGACACCGGCTGGCTGGCCGGGCTCGACCCGGCGAGGGTGCACGCGGACCTCGTCCACGACGACCTGGCGCGGCAGGCCATCCGGTCCGCCGGCGGGCCGGCGGCGTTCGGGCTCGCCGGGCTGGAGCGCACCGAGGAGCTCGCACCGTGACGACCACGAGCACCCGGCCGGACCGGTCCACGCAAGGCCTGTCGGGGGGCCGTCCGGTCCGCGCCGGCACCTGGTGGGCCCGGCCGGCTCTCCTCGCCGCGGTCCTCGCCGGGTGGTGGCTGCTGTGCGACGTCCTGGCCCGGGGCAACCCGGTGCTCGGGCACATGGGCCCGGGATCGACGGCGGTCGCGCTGTGGGACCTGCTCGGTCACCGCGCCACCGCCGTCGACACCGCGGCGAGTCTGCGCCGGCTGATCGGGGGCCTGCTGCTCGCTGCCGGGGTCGGCATCCCGCTGGGCCTGCTGCTGGGCGGCCGCCGCACGCTGGAGCACGCCGCCGCACCCGTTCTCGCCGTCCTGCGGATGACCTCGCCGCTGGCCTGGGCGCCGCTGGCCGTCGTGCTGCTGGGCGTGGGCGACGCCCCGGTGGTCGCGCTGGTCGCGCTGGCGGCCGTCTGGCCGATGACGCTGACGACGGCGCACGCCGTGCGCACCCTGGATCCTGCGTCGATCCGGATCGCGGAGTCACTCGGCGGCAGCCGGCTGGAGGTCTTCGGGACCGTGGTGCTGCCCGCGCTGCGTCCCCACCTGCTCGCCGCGCTCAGGCTCGCGCTCGGCATCGGCTGGGTGGTGCTCGTGCCGGCGGAGATGCTCGGCGTCGACTCGGGGCTGGGCTACGCCGTTCTCAACGCCCGGGACCAACTGGACTACGGGCGGCTGGCCGCGACGATCGTGCTCATCGGCGCGGTGGGCTTCCTGCTCGACCGGTTGCTCCAGTCCGCCGGGCGGCGGAACCGGCAGACCGCGCCCTGACCTGAGGACGACGCCCGAGCCGGACCCGGGGCCGGCCCGGTGGTTCCGCGACCGGTCAGCTGGTCAGCAGCGGGCGCATCCGCAGGGCGGCGGTGTCGTCGAAGAGCCGGTCGTGCGTGGCCAGGGCGTACCGGTCGGTCATCCCGGTGACGTAGTCGACGACCTGGGTGAGCACGTCGGCCTCGGTGTCCCGGTAGCTGGCCGGGATGAGCTCCGGGTGGGCCAGGTGGTGGTCGACCAGCCGCCGGATGACGTCGACCGCCAGGTGCTTCTGGCCGGCCGCGGTGTCGGACTCGTACACCCGCTCGAACATGAAGACCCGCAGCTCGTGCATCGCCTCGAGCGCGTCGGGCGCCATCACCACCGCCCCGGCGGTGTTCGCCGGGGACAGGCTCCCCTCGACCACGGCCTCGATCATCGAGCCCACCATGGCGCTGCCCGGGTCGCCGAAGACGGCCCGGGCGCGGGCAGGCAGGTCGGTGACCCGCAGCACCCCGGCGCGGACGGCGTCCAGCGCGTCGTGGGAGAGGTAGCCGATCCGGTCGGCGTAGCGCACGCACTCGCCCTCACGGGTGGCCGGCGGCGGGCTGATCTTCCAGCTGTGCGCCCGGACGCCGTCGCGGACCTCCCAGGTCAGGTTGAGGTCCTCGAGCACCTCGACGATGCGCACCCCCTGGGCGGCGTGGTGCCAACCGCCGGCGACGTAGGGGTCCAGCGCGTCCTCGCCGATGTGCCCGAACGGTGAGTGCCCGACGTCGTGCGCCAGTGCGATCGCCTCGGCCAGCGTCTCGTTCAGCGACAGCGCCGCGGCCAGCGAGCGGGCCACCTGGGTCACCTGCAGGGTGTGCGTCAGGCGGGTGACGAAGTGGTCGCCGTCAGGGTGGAGGAACACCTGGGTCTTGTGCTTGAGCCGGCGGAACGCCTTGGCGTGCAGGATCCGGTCGCGGTCGCGCTCGTAGGCGGTGCGCAGCGCATCCTCCGGCTCGGGGCGGGCGCGCCCGCGGGTCGCCGCCGCGCGGGCGGCGGCCGGGGCGAGCTGCTCCTCGGCGCGCTCCCGCGCCGCCCGGTCGGCCAGCCGGAACGGTGCTCGCCCGGCGTCCGGCAGCGGCTGGCCCACGGTCAGAGCTCGATGCCCAGCAGCGCGTCGACGAGGTCGGCGACGACGGCCGGCGCCCCGTCCTCCCCGGCGGCGCGGTCGGTGTCGAGCGTGGCGGCGGCCCACCGGTCGACGACGGCGATCGCACCGGGACTGTCCAGGTCGTCGGCCAGGCGCTCGCGCACCGCCCGCAGCACCGGACCGGCGGGAGCGCCGGTGGGCTGGGCCGCGGCCCGGCGCCAGGTGTCCAGCCGCTCCTCCGCCCGGGTCAGCAGCTCCGCCGTCCAGGTGCGGTCGGTGCGGTAGTGCCCGGACAGCAGCGCCAGCCGGATCGCCATCGGGTCGACGCCGTCGCCGCGCAGCCGGGAGACGAACACCAGGTTGCCCCGGCTCTTGCTCATCTTCTCGCCGTCCAGGCCGATCATCGCCGCGTGCACGTACGCCTGGGCGAAGGGCTTGGTGCCGGTGAGCGCCTCGGCGTGCACCGCGGAGTATTCGTGGTGCGGGAACACCAGGTCGCTGCCGCCGCCCTGGACGTCGAAGCCCATGCCGAGGGTGTCCAGCGCGATGGCGGCGCACTCGACGTGCCAGCCGGGACGTCCGACGACACCGCGCGGGCCGGGCCAGGACGGCTCGCCCTCGCGGGCGCCGCGCCACAGCAGCGGGTCCAGCGGCGAACGCTTGCCCGGGCGCTCGGGGTCGCCGCCGCGCTCGGCGGACAGCCGCAGCATCGTCGCCTCGTCGTAGTGGGACTCCCCGCCGAAGCCGGGGGCCTGCGAGACGTCGTGGTAGACGTCGCCGGTGCCGTCGTCGAGCTGGTAGGCCAGCCCGGCGTCCCAGAGCTCCTCCACCTTGCCGACGATCCGCGGGATCGACTCGACCGCGCCGAGGTAGTCCTCCGGCGGGAGCACGCGCAGGGCGGTCATGTCCTCCCGGAACAGCGCGGTCTCGCGCATGCCGAGCACGATCCAGTCCTCGCCGTCGCGGTTGGCCCGCTCGAACAGCGGGTCGTCGACGTCGGTGACGTTCTGCACGTAGTGGACCCCGTGCCGGGCGTCCCGCCAGACCCGGTTGACCAGGTCGAAGGCGAGGTAGGTGGCGGCGTGACCGAGGTGCGTGGCGTCGTAGGGCGTGATGCCGCAGACGTACATCCGCGCGATCCGGCCCGGCCGGGTGTCGACGACGGTGCCGCGGGCGGTGTCGAACAGCCGCAGGGCGGGACCGGACCCGGGCAGGGTGGGGAGGAGCGGGGCGGGCCAGGAGAGCACGTCAGGAGCCTAAGACCGACCGCCGACACCACCGCAGGCCGCCCGGTGCCCGGTCACCCTCCACGGGGGTCGGCCGGGTCAGGGCCACGTGGTGGCGTGCCGCTCGAACTCCTCGCCGGTCTGGATGCCGACGACGCAGAACAGCAGCCCGGCGGGGTCCTTCATCTGCCAGAAGCCGCCCATGTCGGCGATCCGCACCGCGCCGAGGGCCTCCAGCCGGCGGACCTCGGCGGGGACGTCGTCGGTCTCGATGTCCACGTGCCAGCGCGGCGCGGTGCCGGGGCCGGTGCGCTGTACCTCGAGGTGGAACCCGTCGGCGAAGGAGCCGAGGGAGGACCAGACGTCGTCGATGGCATCGGGCTCGATCGGGTGGCCGGTGGCCGCGGACCAGAACTGCTGGCCCCGGGCGTGCAGCTCCGGGGGCAGGTCGATGAGGAGGATCGCCAGACGGCTGCGATGCGGCACGCGGTCACCTTGGCAGGGGCCGTCGCCGCGGACAACGCCCGCTGGCCCGTCCTGGCTCACCGGGCGTGCTCCTGGCTCACCGCACACCGTGAGCCAGGAGCAACGACGATCAGCTCAGCTGATCCCGTGGGGCGACCGTCAGAAGGGCGGCCAGGGCAGGGCGGGCCAGTCTCCGGAGGGCTGCGGGTGCAGCCCGGTGCGCAGCAGCTGGGCCACCCGCTGCTGGGTGCGGTGCACCTCGCGCCGGGTGAGGTGCTCGTGCAGCTGCTCACCCAGGTCCCCGCGCAGCTGCTCGGCCAGCCGCTCCAGCACCTCGAGGTGGGCGACCGGGATCGGCCGGCCGGCCCACTGCCACAGCAGGGTGCGCAGCTTCGGGTCGACGGAGAAGCAGATGCCGTGGTCGACGCCGTACACGTGGCCGTCGCGCATCGGGATGATGTGGCCGCCCTTGCGGTCGGCGTTGTTCACCACCGCGTCGAAGACGGCCATCCGCCGCAGCGCGGGGTCGTCGCGGCGGACGAACTCGGCCAGGTCGACCGTCGGGTCGCCGTCCATCCACAGCTGCACCATGCCGGTGCCGAACGGGCCGTCGCGCAGCACGGTGGGCGGCACGATCGACCAGCCGGTCGCCTCGCTGATCAGGTGCGCGCTGATCTCCCGCCCGGCCAGCGTGCCGTCGGGGAAGTCCCACAGCGGCCGCTCCCCCGCCACCGGCTTGTAGACGCAGGTGGCGGCCAGGGTGTCGGTGCGGATGGCCCCGACGAGGGTGACGTTGCTGGCGTCGAGCAGCCGGCCCTCCATGTCGAGCTCGCCGTCGCGCAGCAGCGCGTCGATCTCGGCCCGGCCCTGGGGGGCGCGGCGGTCGCCGTGGTCGAAGGCGGCGGGGTCCAGGGTGCGGACGTCGTCGTCCTCGGCATCCTCGTCGTCTAGCTCGTCGTCGGGGATCCACTCCAGGACGACGTCCTCGTCGCGCTCCTGCTCGGGGCGCGGGCCGGGGTCGGTCATCGGGGCGGCCGGCCGCCGGTCAGCGGCGGTAGCCGTTCTGGCGGGGGCACACGTGCCCGGCCGGGTCCAGCGGCAGCGAGCACAGCGGGCAGGAGGGCCGGCCGGCGGCGACCACCCGGCGGGCGCGGGCGACGAACGCCCGGGCGGCGGCGGGGGTGATGGTGACCCGCAGCGCGTCGGGCCCCTCGTCGCTGTCGGAGAGGATGACGTCCTCCTCGACCGGCTCGTCGCCGGCGGCGACGGCCTCGACGACGACCGCTGCGGCCTCGCCGTCCCAGGCCAGGCCCATCGCGGCGACCCGGAACTCCTCGTCGACCGGCGCGGTGAGCGGTTCCAGGTCGTCGGGGTCGACCTCGGGTGGGACGACGACGGTGGCCCGGGTGGCGATCTCGTCGAGCAGCTCGCTCATCCGGTCGGCGAGCACCTGGACCTGCGTCTTCTCCAGCGCCACGCTGACGGTGCGGCCGGCCTCGTCGGAGGCCTGCAGGTAGAAGGTGCGGTCACCGGGCTGGCCCACCGTGCCGGCGACGAACCGGGTGGGACGGTCGAAGAGGAAGACCTGACGTGGCACGCGGATCAGGTTACGCGGCTCGATCAGGGGTGGCCCGCGCCCGCGCCGCCGCCGACGACCGCGTCGGAGGAGGCCTTCCGCCGGCCGCGCCGCTTCTTCGGGGGGATCAGGGCCGAGACGTCGCCGCCGGTGTCGTTGACCCGGGCGACGAACGGCCGGGTGTCGGTGTAGGTGACCACCGAGATCGACGCCGGGTCGACGACGATCCGCTGGAAGGAGTCCAGGTGCATGCCGAACGCGTCGGCGAGCACCGCCTTGATCACGTCGCCGTGGCTGCAGGCCAGCCACACCGCGTCGGGACCGAGCTTCGCGTTCCACTCCCGGACGGCGGCGACCGCGCGGGCCTGGGTCTGCGCCAGCCCCTCCCCCTCGGGGCCGGGGAAGACCGCGGCGGAGGGGTGCTGCTGCACGACCTTCCACAGCGGGTCCTTGGCCAGCTCCTTGATCGGCCGGCCGGTCCAGTCGCCGTAGCGGGCCTCACCGAGCCGGTCGTCGGTCTGCACCTCCAGCTCGCGCCCCTCGACGACGGCGCCGGCGGTCTGCTGGCAGCGCTCCAGCGGGCTGCTGACGACGGCGGCCAGCGGCACCCCGGCGAGCCGCCGGGCGACCGCCCGGACCTGCGCCTCGCCGGACTCGTCCAGCCGCACGCCGGGGGTCCAGCCGGCCAGCACGCCCGAGGTGTTGGCCGTCGTGCGTCCGTGCCGCAGCAGGATCAGCGTCGTCACTGGCCCAGCGTATGGCCCCGTGCAGGGCCCCGCCGGGAGCTCGCGAGTGGTGGGGGGCACGGGGCCCTCCGACCTTCATCAGATCGGGTCGAGCACCCCGGCGCCGACCAGCGCGAGCACCAGCAGGCCGAGCACGATGCGGTAGACGACGAACGGGGTGAAGCTGCCCCGGGCCAGGTAGCGCAGCAGCCAGGCGATGACCGCCAGGCCGACGCCGAAGGCGATCACCGTGGCCAGGATGGTCGGCCCCCAGGCGATCGGCCCGCCTTCCGTGCCGCCGGTGAGCGCCTCGTAGGTCTGGTAGAAGCCGGCGCCCAGCACGGCCGGCACGGCCAGCAGGAACGAGTAGCGCGCCGCTGCGGGCCGGGAGTACCCCAGGAAGCGGCCTGCGCTGATCGTGCCGCCGGACCGGGAGACGCCGGGGATGAGCGCCATGGACTGGGCCAGCCCGTAGATCAGACCGTGCTTGACGGTGAGGTCGGGCAGCTCCCGCACGGTGCTGCCCAGCCGGTCGGCCGCGTACAGCACGAGGGAGAAGGCGACGAGGGCGATCGCGACGATCCGCAGGTCGCGGAAGGTCGTCTCGATCGAGTCCTGGAACAGCAGGCCGAGGACGACGATCGGGATGCTGCCGACGATGATCAGCCAGCCCATCCGGGCGTCGTGGTCACCCCGCGCCTCCCGGTCGTGCAGCGCGCGCACCCAGGCCTTCGTGATCCGCCAGATGTCGTGGCGGAAGTAGAGCAGTACCGCCACCTCGGTGCCGATCTGGGTGATCGCGGTGAAGGCCGCTCCCGGGTCGTCCCATCCGAAGGCCTCCCCGACCACGCGCAGGTGCGCACTGGAGGAGACGGGGATGAACTCGGTGAGCCCCTGCACCACCCCGAGGACGACGGCCTCGATCCACCCCACGGTCAGATCCCCCGGGCCGGGCGGGCGGGACGGGGCGGGACGGTCGTGGGCACGGCAGCACACCTTAGGGCCCGTGGCTGTGCCGACCGGGGCGACCTCCCGGTGTCCCGGCGATCCGGGGCCGGCGCCCGGGTCGACGGTAGGTTGACCGGTCGTGGAACAGCGCGCGCTCGGACGAAGCGGGCTGGTCGTCTCCCGGCTGGGCCTGGGCACCATGACGTGGGGCCGGGACACCGACGAGGACGAGGCGGCGATGCAGCTGACCGCCTTCGTCGACGCCGGCGGCACGCTGGTCGACACCGCCGACGTCTACGGGCAGGGCGACAGCGAGCGCACCCTCGGCCGGCTGCTGGCCGACGTCGTCCCCCGGGGTGACGTGCTGGTCGCGACCAAGGCCGTCGGCCGCACCGGCACCGGCCCGATGGGCCGCGGGGGTTCCCGCGGGCACCTGCTGGCCGCGCTGGACGCCTCGCTGGGGCGGCTCGGGCTCGACCACGTCGACCTCTGGCAGCTGCACGACTGGGACGACGCCACGCCGCTGGAGGAGACGCTGGCCGCCTGTGACGCGGCGGTCGCCTCCGGGCGGGCCCGCTACGTCGGGATCAGCAACTACACCGGCTGGCAGACCGCGCAGGCCGCCACCTGGCAGCGCGCCTGGCCCGGCCGCACCCCGGTCGTGAGCACCCAGGTCGAGTACTCGCTGCTGCAGCGCGGCATCGAGCGCGAGGTCGCCCCGGCGGCCGAGGCGTTGGGGCTGGGCATCCTGCCCTGGTCCCCGCTGGGCCGGGGACTGCTCACCGGCAAGTACCGGCACGCCACGCCGGAGGACTCCCGCGGGGCGTCCCCGCAGTGGCAGGGCTTCATCGACCAGCTGCGCTCGGCGCACGCCGACCGCGTGGTGCAGGCGGTGATCACCGCGGCCGAGGGCCTGGGCACCACCCCCGTGGGCGTGGCGCTGGCCTGGCTGCGCGACCGCCCCGGCGTCGTCGCCCCGGTCGTGGGCGCGCGCACCGCCCAGCAGCTGCAGGAGGTGCTGGACACCGACGGAGTGCGGCTGCCCCCGGCGATCGTCACGGCGCTGGACGACGTCTCCTCGCCGCACTTCTCCTATCCCGAGCGCCGCCTGGAGCATTGACCGACGTGGAGCACTGACCGACGTGAGCACCCCTCCCCCCGCCGGTGGCGACCCGGTCTTCGCCGCCTTCTGCGCCGCCGGCCTGTGGCCCGGGCTGGGCAAGCGGACCGCCGCCGACCTGCCCGCCGCCGGCATCACCCGGCCCGACGACGTCACCGCCGACCGGCTGCTGAAGCTCCCCCGCGTGGGGCGCCAGCGCGCCGAGCGGCTGTTCTCCTCCTTCCTCGCCTCCGCGCCCACCTACGAGGTGGTGGGGCTGCTGGTCGGCGCCGGCCTGGAGGCCAAGCTCGCCGCCGGCGTGGCCGACGCGCTCGGGCCGGACGCCGCCCGCCGGCTCCGCGACGACCCGTGGGCACTGCTGGGCCTGTCCGGGGTGTCCCTGGGCGACGCCGACCGGCTGGCCATCGCGGTGCTCAAGGGCGCCGACCGTCAGGACGCGCGCCGCGGCAGGGCGATCGTCGGGCTCACCCTGCGCACAGCGACGCGCGACGGGCACACCGTGCTGCCGGCCGACCTGGTGGTCGCCGCACTGCGCGCCGAGGGCATCGGTGACCCCGCCGCGGCGATCGTCGCGGCGGTGGAGTCCGGTGAGGTGCTCGAGCACGAACCGCCGGAACCGGAGTTCGACGAGGACACGCTCGGCCCGGACGACGAGCTGCCGGAGCCGGACCCGGCGCTGCGCACCCTGTCCCTGGCCCGCTTCGGGATGGCCGAGGAGGCGGTGGCGGAGAACGTGCACCGGCTGATGGCCACCGCCGAGCGGATCGCCGACCCGGCGTCGGTGCGCGCGGTGGCCAAGGGGCTGGACCCGGCGCAGCAGGCGGCGGTCGCCCAGGTGCTCGGGGCCGGGTTCTCGCTGCTGACCGGCGGGCCGGGCACCGGCAAGAGCCGCACGGTCGCCTCGCTGGTGCAACTGCTGCAGAGCAAGGGCACCGAGGTGGCGCTCGCCGCACCCACCGGGCGGGCGGCCAAGCGGCTGGAGGAGCTCACCGACCACCCCGCGGTCACGGTGCACCGGTTGCTCGGCGCGCAGGGCATGACCGGCGGGTTCGCCCGCAACGAGGAGTGGCCACTGGACGCCGACGTGGTGGTGGTCGACGAGGCCTCCATGCTCGACGTCGAGCTGACCGCCTCGCTGCTGGAGGCCTGCGCCGACGGCACGCACCTGCTGCTGGTCGGTGACCCCGCGCAGCTGCCCTCCATCGGCCCGGGGCACGTGCTGGGCGACCTGATCGACTCCGGGGCCGTCCCGGTGACCGAGCTGACCACGCTGCACCGGCAGGCCGCCGGTGGCGCGATCGCCCGGCTGGCCACCGGCGTGCGGGCCGGCGAGCTCACCCAGGTCGAGTCCCCCGACCGGGAGGTCGTCATCGTCCCGGCCGTGGGCAGTGCCGAGGCGGCCAAACGGGTGGTGCAGCTGGTCACCGACTCCATCCCCCGGGCGCTGGGGATCGACCCGGCGACGGTGCAGGTGGTCACCCCGGTGCACCGCGGCCCGGCCGGCACGATCGAGCTGAACAAGGCGCTGAAGGCGCAGCTCAACCCCGGCGACGGCACGGTGTGGGGCTTCGACGTCGGCGATCGGGTGGTGGCCACCGCCAACCACCTGGACCTGGAGCCCATCGGGTTCGCCAACGGCGAGGTCGGCGTGGTCACCGGCACCGGCGAGGGGTCGCTGACCGTCGACTTCAGCTCGGGGCCGGTCACCGTCACCGGCAACGCGCTCCCCGACCTGCGGCACGGCTGGGCGATCACCGTGCACCGCGCCCAGGGCTCGGAGTGGCCGGGGGTGGTGGTCGTGCTGCCGCCGGAGGCGGGCGGAATGCTCTCCCGGCCGCTGGTCTACACCGCGCTCACCCGGGCGCAGAAGCACCTGTCGATCGTGCACGCGAGCGGAGCGGCGCTGGCCCGGGCGGTGCGGGAGGTCGACGTCCGGCCGCGGCGCACCCGGCTGGCCCGGTTGCTGACGGAACTGGAAGGTTGATCACTGTCCGTTTACCGTGGCGGTCACGTCGGGCAACCACGAGACCATGGGCATCATCAGCTTCCTCGTGTTCGGTCTGGTCGTCGGCGCCCTGGCTCGCCTGATCAAGCCCGGCAAGCAGAACCTCAGCGTCCTGGCCACCCTGGGCCTCGGCGTCGTCGGCTCGCTGATCGGCGGCGTCGTCGCCGTGGCGCTCGGCACCGGTGACTTCGGCGAGCTGAACATCATCGGCTCGATCGTCGCGATCATCGCCGCGGTGCTGCTGATCGGCGTCGCCGAGAGCATCACCGGCGGCCGCAGCTCGGCGCGGCACTGACCCCCGGCCCGGGGTGCTGACCGCGGTCAGTGCCCCGGGCAGCCGCCCCGTGCGGCACACATCAGCCGGTGCATCGCCGGGGCGAGGTCCTCGGCCGAGGTGACCGGCCGGGCGAACGGGATGCGCACGTCCCGGCAGCAGCCGCGGGACCGCTCGATGCGCAGCCGGAACCCCCACCGGTCCAGCCCCAGCGGCCGGACGACGGCGCCCCGGCCCAGCCACGCGGCCGGGATCCGCGAGCTGAGCAGCGCCAGCTCCTCGGGGTGCGACTCCGCCAGGTGCCGCAGCGCGTCCTCCTCCAGCTCCACCAGCGGGTCGGGCTCGGCCGCCAGGAAGTCCGCCGGGTCGATCTCCAGGACGGCGCCGCTCTCCCCCAGCACGACCTCGGCCAGCTCCAGCGCGAGCAGCGTGGCCCCCCGGCCGACGTCCAGCAGCGCCGCGACCGGCGCCACCTCGGCGAAGGCGAGCGCCGCCTCGAGGGCTGACTCCCCCGTCAGCGCGGTCAGCCAGCCGGAGAGCCAGACCTGCCCTCGGACCGGGTCGCGCAGCGGGACCGGCGCGTGGTCGGTGACCAGCAGCAGCGCGGCCAGGTCGCCGTCGGCGCAGTGCGTGACCGCGGTGCACACCTCGCCGCCGGTCGGCACGACGAGCAGCACCCGTCCGTCGGACGTGACGGTGTGGGCGAGCACCCGGCTGCCGTCGATGCCGGCGGCGCAGACCGCGGCCGCGGGGCGGGCGGCGACCGTGCGGGCGCGCTCGGCGGCGGAGGGCCGGACCGGCTCCGCGGGGGGAACCTGGGCGCCAGGGCGGGTCGATCGCGTCATTGGTCACTCCGGGCTCGACCCGATCCATCGTCGGGGTAAGGTGAGCCTAACCGAACCCGGAGGTCCGTGTGAACCAGTCTCGCCCCAAGGTCCGGCGCAGCCGTGCGCTGGGCATCCCCCTCACCCCGAAGGACGTGCGCTACTTCGAGCGGCGCCCCTACCCGCCGGGCGAGCACGGGCGGAAGCGCAAGAACACCAGCGACTACAAGACGCGGCTGCTGGAGAAGCAGCGGCTGCGCGCCCAGTACGACATCAGCGAGACGCAGCTGCGCCGCGCCTTCGACCGGGCCAAGCGCACCGGCGGCAAGACCGGTGAGGAGCTGATCATCGACCTGGAGTCGCGGCTGGACGCCACGGTGCTCCGGGCCGGCTTCGCCCGGACCATCTACCAGGCGCGCCAGGTGGTCAGCCACCAGCACGTCACGGTCAACGGCCGCCGGGTCGACCGGCCCAGCTACCAGGTGCAGCCCTACGACGTCGTGGAGATCGCCGAGCGCAGCCGGGAGAAGGCGCCGTTCCAGGTGGCCGCCTCCGGTGCGCACGCGGAGGCCCCGAAGTACCTCGAGGTGTCGCTGAGCCAGCTGCGGTGCGTGGTCGCCCGCCGGCCCCAGCGCTCCGAGGTGCCGGTGATCTGCGAGGAGCAGCTGGTCGTGGAGTACTACTCCCGCTGATCCGGCGACGGCGGGCCGCTGTTGCGCTGCAGAGCGCGCTGCGGCCCGCCGCGTCTGCGCCACCCGATGACACCCCAGGCGAGCCAGCCGAGCCCGGAGAACCAGTTCACGTCGCCCGCGTTGCCCTGGACGACGGCGAAGACGACGTAGGCGGCGATCCCGCTGCCCCCAGGCGACGAGGAGCACCGGCAGCCACCGGCCGTCGATCCAGTGCGGGCGGGAGGCGCGCAGCTCGATCTGCTGCTCGGCCCACTCGGGCGGTCGCGGCGCGCAGCCTCGGGTCGGTCAGCTCGCGGCCCCAGGTCACCGCGTCCTCCACCGTGCGCAGCTCGGCCTGGTCCAGACCATGTCGGCGGGCGAGCTCGCGGCGCAGCCGCCACTCCGCGCCCGGGCCGTCGTCCAGCCCCGAGGGGCGCAGCCGGTCCCAGAGCCCCCGTCGGCCCGCCCACCAGGCCAGCAGGGGCAGCCCGACCAGGATCGCGACCACGGCCACCCAGGCGGTCACGGCGCCGGCCGGCTGTTCAGCTCGATCGCGCGCCCGGTCCTGCGCCGAAACCACAGCGCGGGCACCACCCCGACCCCCAGCAGGACCGCCGGGGGGAGCGCGTCGGACCAGCGGCTCTGCGCGAGCGCGACCGCCAGCCCCACGAGCTGGCCGATCAGCCAGAGCAGGACCAGCAGCAGGGCGACCCGGGCGGTCCGGCTCGGCGGGACCCGCCATTGCCGCGCCCGGGTCGCCCAGTCGACGGCGGCGGCCCGCAACCGCTGGTCGGACAGCTCACGACCCCAGGTGACCGCACGTTGCACCTGCACGATCTCGGCCGCGCCGAGCCGGTGGGCGCGGACCACGTCGCCCCACGCGTCGTCGTCCCGGCGAGGGCGGAGCCGGCTCCAGAAGTCGCGGCTGCCCAGCCACCAGGCGAGCAGCGGCAGCCCGATCAGCAGCAGCGCGATGATCACGGCGACGGTCACGATCCATGATCATGACCGACGGTGATCGACTTCGCAGGTCAGCGCGGTGCCAGGAGCCGCTCGTCGCCCCGGCGGCCGTCAGGTGCGCAGGTCGTCCTCGTCGTCGGGGACGACCGCCTGCTGCTCGAGGACGTCGTACTCGTCGGCCTCGACCGCCGTGCCCCGGTAGCTGGACCCACCGCCGGGCACCGCGGTCAGGCGCTGTTCGATGACGTCGGCCTCCGGGACGCCGTCGCCGACAGGGCCCACCTCGTCGGCGAGCTCGGGTCCGCCGGATCCCACGGTCTGCTCCTGCTCCTGGCGGTCGGCCTCGGTCGCGTTCGGCTCGGTCACGGCCGTCTCCTTCCCGTTCAGGGGGCCCGGCGCGGTGCCGGACCCGCCGTCTCCCCTGCCCGGCCCCACGCGGGCTCACACCCCGGCCGGTGGACCGGTGGTGACGCCCACATGACCACGGGCCCAACGACGGGCACAATCGGGCGGGTGTCAGCAGCCGCCGAGTACGAGTACGCCCCGCTGCGCATCCCGCCGGGCACCTCACGCTCGGCCGCCGCGCAGCTGATGAGCCTCCAGTCCGACACCGGCGGGTGGGAGCTGGCGCGGCTGCAGCTGCACGCCGACGGCAGCCGGAAGATCATCATGCGCCGGCGGATGCGGCTGTCGTACCTCCCCCGCCCGATGATCTGAGGAAGGACCCCGTCGCCCCCCACCACTCGCAGGCTCGCGGCGGGCCCCTGCGACGGGGCCGTCAGGGCGTCAGCACTACCTTGCCGACGGTGGCGCGGTCGGCGATCGCGGCCATGGCCTGCGGCAGCTCGTCGAGCGGGCGGACGTCACCGACCAGCGGCGAGATCGCACCGGCGGTGAAGAGCCGGCACAGCTCCTCGTGCACGGTCCCGATCAACGCCGGGTCGTGCCGCCGGTAGAGCCCCCAGTGGAGCCCGACCACGCTGTAGTTCTTCACCAGCAGGTGGTTGGCCGGCGCCTGCGGGATGCGGCCACTGGTGAACCCCACGACGACGATCCGTCCCTCGAAGGCCACGCACTTCCGGGACGCGTCGAAGACGTCGCCGCCCACCGGGTCGTAGACGACGTCGGCGCCGTGGCCACCGGTGATCTCCTTGACCCGGGCGACGACGTCCTCGTCGGTGTAGTCGATGATGTGGTCGGCGCCCAGCCGGGTGCACACCTCGGTCTTGCGCGGTCCGCCGGCGGTGGCGATCACCCGGGCGCCGGCGGCCTTGCCGAGCTGGATCGCGGCCGACCCCACCCCGCCCGCTCCGGCGTGCACGAGCAGCCACTCCCCCGCCTGCAGGTGCGCCCGGCGGTGCAGCCCGACGTGCCCGGTCTGGTACGTCAGGTGCAGGGCGGCGGCCTGCTCGTCGGGCATGGCGTCGGGCACCGGCCAGGCAGCGGCGGCGTCCATCAGCGCGTACTCGGCGAAGGCCCCCGGCCCGTCGGCCGGTGAGCCGAGCACCCGCTGCCCGCTGCCGACCACCTCCCCGCACAGCTCGACCCCGGGGACGAACGGCAGCGGGGGCCGCTCCTGGTACTCCCCCCGGACCATCAGCACGTCGGGGAAGTTGAGGCCGGCGGCGCGTACCCGCACCAGCAGCTGTCCGTTCCCGGGGACCGGTGGCTCGACGTCGTCGAGGGTGAGGACCCCGGCCGGGTCACCGAGGGCATGGACTCGCCAGGCACGCATCCCCCGACCCTGCCAGGTGCACAGTGACCCGGGTCACCCGGGTCGGCTGGCTAGAGTGCGCACAGTCCACCAACGGTCACGATCCGTAGCTGCGGACCCCAGGACGAGAGGCGGACGCAGGTGGATCGGGGAACGACCCGCCGGCACGTACTGCCCCTGGGCATCCTGGTGGTGTTCGCCGTGGCCCAGCTGGCGCTGAGCCAGGGGCAGATCATCCTCGGGCTGGTGTGCGTCGCCCCGCTCACCACGGCCACCATCCTGGGCCGGCGCGCCACGGCCGGCTACGGGGTGGCCGCCCTCGTCGTCGGCCTGCTGCTGGGCCTGCACGAGGACCAGTACCAGCCGGACGCCCTGCCGGCCATGCTCGTCCGGCTGGCGGCGATCCTGGGGGGTGGCGTGCTCGCGATGGGCACCGTGACGCTGCGGCTGCGCCGGGAAGCGCTCCTCACCCGGCTCAGCGCCGAGGCAGCCGAGTCCCGCGTCGCCGTCGAGCTCGCCGAGTCCCTGCAACGAGCCCTGCTGACCGACCCACCTGCCGTGCCGGGCCTGCAGATCGCCGTCCGCTACCTGCCCGCGGTGAAGAACGCCCAGGTCGGCGGCGACTGGTACGACGCCTTCACGCTCCCCGACGGTGCGACGATGCTGGTGATCGGGGACGTGGCCGGGCACGACGTCGCGGCCGCCGCGACCATGGCCCAGGCCCGCGGCGTGCTGCGGGGCATCGCGCTGACCGTCTCCGGCGGGCCGGACGGCACGTCACCGGCAGCGGTGCTCGGGGCGCTGGACGGCGCGCTCGACCGGCTGGAGCTGGACACCCTGGTCACCGCGGTGACCGCCACGGCCAGCCCGTCGCCGGGATCGACCGGGACGCTGCTGCGGTGGTCGAACGCCGGGCACCCACCGCCGGTGCGGGTGACCGCGGCCGGGCACGTCGAGCTGCTCGACCGGCCGGCCGAACTGCTGCTCGGGCTGACCGTCGACGTTCCCCGCACCGATCACCGGGCCGTGCTGTCGGCCGGGGACACCGTCGTCCTGTACACCGACGGCCTGGTCGAGCGGCGCGACGCTCCGCTCGACGCCGGCACCGACTGGCTGGTCGCGGAACTCGGCCGCCTCGCCGACCAGCCGCTCGAGCAGCTCTGCGACGCACTGGTCACCGGGATGTCCGGCCGGCTGGACGACGACGTCGCGGTGCTGGCCGTGCGCGTGCGCGGCTGACCGACCTCAGGACCGGCCGGGCGGCACCAGCCCGATGGGCAGCGTCGCGGTCTGCCCGTCGGCGGTCTTCGCGCTGGGCACCCCCGGGAACCGGAACGGGACCGCGCCGACGCCGGGCTGGACGACGTACGCGGCTCCCGGCCGGTCGGCCGTCCACGCGCCGAGCAGCGCACCGGCGACCTCCTCGGCGCTGAGCACCGGGAAGTCGGCCGCCGCGAACGCCTCCCGCAGCGGGTCGATGATCGCGGTGTCGGCGAACCCGGGGCAGACCGCGGACAGGGTGATGCCGTCGCCCACCAGCCGGGGGGCCAGCGACCGGACGAACGCCACCGCGCCGGCCTTGGCGATGCTGTAGCCGGGGTCGGTGGCCTGCGGCGCCAGACCCGCCAGCGAGGCGGTGACCACGATCGCGCCCCCGCCGGCGCGACGCAGCGCCGGCAACGCGGCCTCCGTGCCGTAGACGACGCCGAGCAGGTCGACGTCGACCACGCGCAGCAGGTCGTCGACGTCCAGCGGCTGCTGACCGGAGCCGGCGATGCCGGCGTTGAGGAAGACGGCGTCCAACCGGCCGTGGTCGGCCTCGACCTGGGCGACGACGTCGGCGTTGGCCGCCCGGTCGGTGACGTCGAGCGGCAGGAAGGCGGCGCCGAGGTCCGCGGCGGTCTGCCGGGAGCGCAGGCCGTCGAGGTCGGCGAGCACGACGGTGACGCCCTGCCGGCGCAGCAGCGCGGCCAGGGCACGGCCGAGGCCGCCGGTGCCGCCGGTGATCAGGGCGACGCTGCCCGGGGTGGTCGCGGTCATCCCGGCATCATGCCTGCGCCGGTCAGGCCCCGCGCAGGAACCGGTCGAGCACCCGGATGCCGAACTGCATCGAGTCGATGGAGATCCGCTCGTCGATGCCGTGGAAGAGGGCGGCGAAGTCCAGGTCGGCGGGGAGCTTCAGCGGGGAGAAGCCGAAGCACCGCATGCCCAGGGTCTCGAAGCTCTTGGCGTCGGTGCCGCCGCTCATGGTGAACGGAACGGCGCGGGCGCCGGGGTCCTCGGCCTGCAGCGCCTGGATCATCAGGTCGACGCTCGGCCCGTCGAAGGTGGTCTCGACCGCCTGGTCGTAGGTGATCCACTCGCGGGTGACGCCCTCGCCGATCAGCTCGTCGAGCTGGGCCTCGAACTCCGCCTCCTGGCCGTAGAGGAAGCGGCCGTCGATGGTGGCGCTGGCGGTGCCGGGGATGACGTTGGTCTTGTAGCCGGCGTCGAGCATGGTCGGGTTGGCGGTGTTGCGCAGCGCCGCGCCGATCATCCGGCTGATGCTGCCCAGCCGGGCCAGCGCCTCGTCCGGGTTGTCCGGGTCGATCTGGATGCCGTAGGCGTCGCCCACCTCGGCGAGGAACTGCTTCATCGGCGGGGTCACCACGGTGGGCAGCCGGCTGGAGCCGATGCGGCTCACCGTCTGGGCCAGCCGGGTGACCGCGTTGTCATCGTGCACGAACGAGCCGTGGCCGGGGCGGCCCTGCGCGGTGAGCTTCATCCAGGCCAGCCCCTTCTCGGCGGTCTGGACGAGGTACAGGCGGAGGTCGTCGCGGACGGTGATGCTGAAGCCGCCGACCTCGCTGATCGCCTCGGTGCAGCCCTCGAACAGGTCGGCGTGGTGGTCGACCATGTAGTGCGCGCCGTGCCGGCCGCCCGCCTCCTCGTCGGCGACGAAGGCCAGCACGATGTCGCGGTCGGGCTTGACGCCGGTGCGGGCCCAGTCGCGCACCAGCGCGAGGGTCATCGCGTCCATGTCCTTCATGTCGACCGCGCCGCGGCCCCACACGTAGCCGTCGCGCTGCTCGCCGCTGAACGGGTGCACGCTCCACTCCGACGGATCGGCCGGGACGACGTCGAGGTGGCCGTGCACCAGCAGCGCCGGCCGGTCGCGGTTGGTGCCCTCGATCCGGGCGACCAGGCTGGCGCGGCCGGGCTCGGACTCGTGGATGACGCTGCTGATCCCGACCTCGTCGAGCTTGCCGGCCACCCACTCCGCGGCGGCCCGCTCCCCCGCGCTGGTGGCGGTGGAGCCGGTGTTGGTGGTGTCGATCCGGATGAGGTCGGACAGCAGGTCCGCGACCTCGGCCTGGGCGGTGACGAGGGGCTGCGGCGTGGTCTCGGACATGCCGACGATGGTGCCACCGGGGCCTGTCCCGGGTCGCCGTCGGGCTCCGTTATGCTTGCTCACGGCGCCCGCGAGGGTGGCCCACCTGTCCGGGTGGCGGAATGGCAGACGCGCTAGCTTGAGGTGCTAGTGCCCTTTGCGGGGCGTGGGGGTTCAAGTCCCCCCTCGGACACAGCAGAGGGTCCCATGGTCACTGACCGTGGTGGCCCGCCCTGTCGTTCACGATCGGATGCAGGCGCGCCACAGCGCTCCACACCTCTTGACAGGCCGGCCCGACATCGGGCCGTGCCGTGCCGTGCGACTGTCGGGCAGTTGCCCGCGTCGGGCGGTTGTCGCGGTGGGCCAAGCTCCGACCCACCGCGACGATGCACCGGAGCACCCGCCTGCTAATTCCGGTTGAGGCCGTACTGCCGGGTGAGGAGCGCCCGCTTGTAATGAGCCTCTGCGGCGTCGACCTCAGCGGTGGTCGCAGTCGGGCCGAACACACGCAAGATGCTGAAGACGAAGTGCCGACGGTGGGCCACGTCGACATCCGCAAGTTCGCGAAGCGCAACGTTGCCGCCGTGGCCGTCGCGGGCGTAGGCGCTCCACCGACCCAGGAGGCGCTCCGTGCCGTCCGCTTTCCCGACGTACAGCTCGCCGCTGCTGGTGTCTGCGACGAGGTAGACGCCCTGGACGGCGGTGAGCGCTGTCCTCCACTCCGCGTATCGCGAGTCCTCAGCGATGGCCAACAGCTCGTCGTACGTGATGAGGACTTCGTCGAAGCCCGGGAACGGCACTCGGGCAGGGTCGGCGATCTCGACCACGGGCATCTGATCGGCCTTCCCGCCTGCCTTGGCCCAGTTGATCGTGTCGTTCGACCACTCGATGACGAGCCGGTTCCGAAGCGACACGAGAACGTCGGACGGGTGGAGATCGAAGTACCGCTGGACGTCGGTCCGCTCAGCGAGGACTTCTCCCCTGTTCTCGTACGCCGCGAGGAAACGGGACCGCCGCTTGCCGTCCGCCACGAAGTTGAGCCACAAGGCAGGCGGATCTCTAGGGATCTTGCTCTGCCGGAGCGCCTGGACTCGGGAGTAGGTGAGGACGTTCTCAACCGTGGCGTCCTGCGGGCCGGTGAGGCCGTCGGCGCTGTAGGTGTGCCGGACGAGGAGCACGTCGTCCGTCGCGACGCCCGCCACGCTCAGCAGGTCCGCGAGGCTCAGGTCACCGCGCAACGAGGACGCCTGGGGTAGCTGCATGATCGAAACCTACGGGCGGCGCCAGCATGGGAGAGGCCCGGCATGACTGCGTACCCCTGCAAGACCAAGGACGCGTCGCCTGAGGCGTCCGGCACACCGCGCGATGGTCCTCACCGGGACCGCAGGCGTGTGCGGAAGTGCTGTGTCGCCCCTCGAACACCGAGTTGAACCCCCACGGTCTTCAGACCGGCGGGGGTTCTGCTGTTTCGCACTCGGCACGTTCGCCGACGCCTTCGACCCTTCGCTGGCTGGCGGTCGCGTACGCGAACCGGCTATGCGGCAGGCGCGGCAGTCGAGCGTTCGGTCGAGAACCACCGAGATCAGATGGGAATCGGGCGCAGAAGGCGCGCGTAGCCGGCGCCGAGCTGCCGCGAGGTCAGCGCCGGCGCCGGACCAGGGCTGCGACGAGGGCGGCGACGGCGGCGATGCTCAGCGCGGTGCGCACCAGGTTCCAGGCGACCCACGGTCCTTCGTAGGCTGCCCGGACCGCGGACGGGTCGGCGATCGCCTCGACCGGACCGGCTGAGGCCAGCTGCTCGTTGAGCGGAACCGAGAAGCCCATGGTGACGAGGAATGCGCCGGCGTAGAGGACGGCGGCCGCGACCACCCACAACCGAGCGGGGCGCCGACGCGCCAGGACGAGCGCGGCGGCCGCGACGGTCAGCGCGAGAGCGCCGAAGAAGACCGGCCCGAAGGCCGCGTTGCGCACCGTGGCGTTGATCCACTGCATCGCCTCGATGAACGTCCGGTCCTCCGTCCTGGCGAGGCCCACCATGACCGAGCAGGCGTAGGCGAAAAAGAAACCCGCCATCAGCCCGGTGGCCACCGTCGACGCAGCGAGCAGTGCCGACTCGATCCGGGAGCGTCGTGCGCCGCCGCTGCTGGCGTCGGTCGCGGGGTACGTGGATGTGCCGAGCATGAGCTGCTCCTTGGAATCGTACCGACTGGTTCGGATAGATTCGAACTGTCCGGTACGGTTGTCAAGTGCCCATTCCCGGCGAACGACGACGCGGCCGACCCCCCGAGGCCGAGCGTGCGCAACGACGCGATCAGGCGCTCGACGCTGCCCTCGCCGAGATCCTCCGGGCCGGCTACGAGCGGATGACCATGAGCGCCGTCGCCGCCCGCGCGGGCTCGTCGAAGGAGAGCCTCTACTCGTGGTTCGCCAGCAAGGAGGGCATGGTCACCGCACTCATCCGGCGCCAGTCGGCTGCCACGAACGCACTGGTTGAGCAGGCGGTCAACCGCGGTGGAGCCCCGTCGGACGTCCTGCTCGGCATCGCCCGCGGGCTGCTGGACCTGCTGACCAGCGAGACGTCGCTGGCCCTGAACCGTGCGGCCATGACCTCGTCGACGCTGGCTGTCGTGCTCCTGCGCCACGGCCGGCACACCACCGGTCCGCTGGTCGAGGCCTACCTGTCCAGGCTCGCCGACGACGGTGTGCTCGAGATCGAGAACCCAGGCAGCGCCTTCGCTCTCTTCTACGGGCTGGTCATCCAGGACGTGCAGATCCGCGCCCTGCTGGGTGAGGCGCCGCCGAGCGGCCCGGACCGGCAGCGGCGGGCCCAGGTGGCAGTCGATGCGTTCCTGCGCCTCACCCAGGCCTCCCGGCGCCCCCGGTCGGGCTGAGGACGGACACGCTCCGGGGGGCGCCTGACCGGGGCGCAGGGTCGGGGGCTGACCGACGTGCCGGGGCAGTCCGTGGCGACCACGGCGGATCCGTCAGCGGGCGCCTCGCAGACGTGTGCGTATGTACCGTGTCGCCCCTCGGACACAAGATCACTGGCTGACGACCCGGGCAGTTGCGCTCCGCTCGCGGGCGTGCGGGCGACCACCACTCACGGGCCTTCGCGCCGCCCATCGAGCCGACCTGCGACACGCCGACGGAGGCACCCGGCGTCGCAGCGCTCGCCGGGCGGCTGACGCTGCGCGGGCCACCGCCCCGTCCCCGGTCACGCCCCCGTGTCAGCAGAGCATCTCGTGGAATGGTCACTCCGGTGAGATCACCGGTGCCCGACTACCTGGCGGAGATCCTGGACGCCTGCGGCGACGACGCGGGCGCCCTGGCCGACTACATCCCCGAGCTGTCGTCGGCCGACCCGGAGCGGCTCGCCGTGTGCCTGTCGACGATCGACGGGACGCTCTACCGCGCCGGCGACAGCAACACCGAGTTCTCCATCCAGTCGATCTCGAAGCCGTTCGTCTACGCCCTGGCCCTGGCCGAGCGCGGGCTGGACGACGTCCTGGAGTGGATCGGCGTGGAACCCAGCGGCGAGGCGTTCAACGAGCTGTCGTTGGAACGGGAGTCGAGGCGGCCCCGGAACCCCATGATCAACGCTGGGGCGCTCACCGCACACGCCTTGATCGGCGACCCCGGTGACGACGTCGACACCCGGGTGGAGCGGGCCCGGCGGCTGATGTCGGACTTCGCCGGCCGTGAACTGCACGTGGACCGGACGATCTACGAGTCGGAGATGTCGCAGGCCTACCGCAATCTGGCCATCGCCAACATGCTCCGCAGCTACGGCGTGATCACCCAGGATCCGTGGGACGTGGTCTGCGGCTACACCCAGCAGTGCGCGATCTCGGTGACCACGGCTGATCTGGCGACCATGGCGGCCACGCTGGCTGCGGGTGGTGTGCAGCCGATGACCGGCAAGCAGGTCGTGCCGGTGGAGGTGGCCCGACAGGTGCTGAGCGTGATGATGAGCTGCGGCATGTACGACGCGGCCGGGGACTGGATGACCACGGTCGGGTTCCCGGCGAAGAGCGGTGTCTCCGGAGGCATCCTCGGGGTGATGCCCGGGCAGCTCGGGATGGCCACCTTCTCCCCGAGGCTGGACCGCCACGGCAACAGCACGCGGGGGGTCACGTTGTGCACCCGCATGTCGACCGACATGGGGCTGCACATCATGCAGGCCCCGGAGCCGGCACGGTCGACGGTGCGACGGGACCGGACCCTCCGCGGGCCGGATGGCTCCCTCGCCCGCGTGTGCAGCCTGCAGGGCTCGATGCAGTTCAGCAGCGTGGAACGGGTGCTGCGGACGGTGACCGACGGCGTCCCCGTCGCGGTGTTCGTCCTGGACCTCCGGCGGGTGTCGTCGGTGGACGACGTCGCTCGACGCATGCTCGCCGAGATGCTCCGCCGCCTGCAGCTGGACGGCGCCGAGGTGGCGCTGCTGGATCCGGACCACTGTCTGGACCTGTCCGAGCAGGAGGTCGTGCAGCTCCCGGGACGATGGAGCTCGCTGGCGCTGCTGGAGGGCTACGAGCGGGTCTGACGTCGTCCGGCCCGGAGTCCGGGCCGGGCGACGGGCGCCTGCGTCAGCCGAGCAGGCGGCGGGCCGTCACGAGCGGCTGCCGCACGCACCACCGGGCGACCCGGAGGCCGAGGTGCCAGAGGTCGGGCCACTCGGGCGGCCGGGTGGCCCCCACCGGGGATGACCGGGGCGACGGCTCGACGGCCTCGTCCGGCCCGGACACCAGGATGTCGGCCGCGGACCGCTGCCGCGTGGCCCGCAGTGAGGCGAAGGACGGGATGGCCGGCGCGGACGACGACTCCTCGTCGTCCGAGGGGACCGACGGGCGGCGGCCGACCGACCCCGGCCCCGGTCCTCCCGCGTTCTCCGCCATGCCACGCGACGCTAGTCGCCGGGGAGCGCCCCGGCCTTCCGGGTGCCGCCACCCGGCCGGCTGGAACACCGGGAGCGTCGAGCCGTTGGGAGAAGATGAATGCTCAACTTCATGCCGCCAGGAAGAGGCTCACCCATGACCACGCACACCGACCGGGGCGCGGACCGCCGTCCCCACTCCGCCGTCGCCACGCGCGGGGTGGGGGCATGGCCACGCTGGGCATCCTCGGCGCCGGCAAGGTGGGCACCGTGCTGGCCCGCCTTGCGGTCGGGGCCGGGTACGACGTGCTGATCGCCGGCTCGGGCGACCCGGCCAAGATCGCCTTGACCGTCGAAGTGCTCGTGCCGGGAGCGACCGCCACGACGGCGGCTGCCGCCGCGCGCGAGGCCGATGTCGTCGTCCTCGCCCTGCCGCTGGGCAAGCACCGCACGCTGCCCGTCGATGCCCTGGACGGGAAGCTGGTCATCGACGCGATGAACTACTGGTGGGAGGTCGACGGGATCCGCGACGACCTCACCGATCCGCGGACCTCGACCAGTGAGGTCGTGCAGGCGTTCCTGCCGAAGGCCCGGGTGGTGAAGGGGTTCAACCACATGGGCTACCACGACCTCGAGGGCGGAGCTCTCCCCGCCGGCGCCCCCGGCCGGAAGGCGATCGCCATCGCCGGAGACGACGCGACCGACCTCAGCGTGGTTGCCCGGATCGTCTCCGACCTGGGCTTCGACCCGGTCGTCGCCGGCCCTCTCGCGCACGGCGTGCGCCTCGAACCGGGTACCGAGCCCTTCGGCGCCGACGTCGACGCCGAGGAGCTGCGCGCGATGATCGACCGCTTCGCCACCTCCGACCGCGGCCTGGAGGTCATCGCCGCCCGGCGGTGACGGCCTCCTCCGAGCACGGCAGAGAGTCGGACGGCGGGTCCCGTTAGGGTCGCGCGTGTCCTTCGCCGAGCTCGACCGGCCGTTCGTCATCGCCCACCGCGGCGGGTCCCTGCAGGTGCCCGAGCACACGATGGAGGGCTACCGGTTCGCCGTGGCCCAGGGCTCGGTGGTCATCGAGCAGGACGTGTCGACCCTCGCCGACGGCGGTCTCGGCGTCATGCACGACGGCACCGTGGACCGCATGACCACCTCCGCCGGCAACGTCGCCGATCACACGTCGGCGTCCTGGAAGCAGCTCGACATCGACGCCTCGGCCATCCTCGGCGGAGGCTGGCCCGACGGGCTGCGCCCTCCGCTGTTCGAGGAGGTGCTCACCGAGTTCGGCAACGTGGTCCTCCTCTGCGCGGAGGCCAAGAGCGGCGATGCGATGGGGCCGATGATCGACGCGCTCGACCGCCACGGGGTCAGCCCGGCGTCCGTGCTGCTCCAGTCGTTCGCCCTCGCCGACTGCCGGCTGGCGCGCTCGCGGGGGTGGGAGGTGATCTGGCTCGGCAGCACCGACGTCGCCCGGGCCGCCGCCGAGGGCATCGGCTGGATCGGTCCGCCGGCGGACCGCGTGACCCCGGCGGTCTGCACGGCGGCACATGCGGCGGGGATCGAAGTGGCCTGCTACACGGTGAACCGCCGACACCAGCGGGACGCCGTCCTCGCTGCCGGTGTGGACGCGATCTTCTCCGACGACCCCAGCTACCTCGCCGACGACGGGTGCCGTCGCACCTCGGACCTGTTCGCCGATCAGACCTGGCTGCCCGGGATGCTGCCGGACACCAGCCGCGGCCGGTTCTTCCCGGACGACCGGTCCTGGGGCTTCGACGTCTCCGACACCGTCCACTCGACGCTCATGGGCTTCCTCGCACCGCCGGACCCCGAGGCGTTCACGCTGGACCTCGACGTCCGGGTCGACCAGCTCGGGGCAGGCAGCCGCGGGAGCGGTGCGTTCGTCTTCCTGAGCACCGACGACCACCGGTACCGGCCGTCATCCGGCTCGTCGCCCGGCGCCGACGGCTACCGCTTCCTCGTGCGGGCAGACGGCACCCTGGACATCAGACGGGTCGTCGATGGTGTCGCCGCCACCCTGGCGTCCTCGACGCGGGGAACGGCCCCACAGCCGGGCAGCTACGTTCAGCTGCGGATCACCGTCACCGGCGCGGACCTCGCCGTCACGCGCACGGACACCGACGCAGAGGTGCTGACGGTGGCGGACACCACCTGCCGACCCGCGCCCGTCGTCCACCTCGCCAGCGCGTTCGCCGGGGTCCGGTTCAGGAACGTGGTGTTCACATGACCGACCCGCAGGAACGCCCGGGCCACGGCCCCGCCGACCCGGACGGCTACCTCATCGAGCTCGCCCCGGACGGCTACCGGTGGACCTGCCGCGCCGACGGCCGCACCGCAGGTCCGTTCGGCAGTCGCGAGGACGCCGTCGCCTCAGCCGAGGCGGATCAGACCGCCGGGTGATCCGCGGAGGTCTGGTGGGCGAGCGCCTGGCGGCGGCGTCACACAGCGTCCTGATCGGCCCGCGATGCGTCTACCCGCCGGCGGCGGACCTCGATCAGCACACTGGCGAGGAGCACCACCGACACGACGACGGCCCAGCGAACCAGCATGGGCAGGTCGAACGCGAGATCCAGGACGGCGTTGCCGGCCAGGGCGACGAGCACGGTCACGAGAGTGCGGAGCGCGCCCCGGAACCTGGTCACCCTCCGACCGTATCGGTCGGCACCCGCCGACCACCGTGGCACCAGGCATCCACTGCGGGCATCGACCAGGAGCCCGGTGCCGTGATGACATCGTCATGCCAAAGGCGTGACAGCACGCACTCAGCCGGAGCCCCGCGGCCCGGTGGGATGGGTTCATGAACTCCGAGTTCGTCGAAGACCTCCTCACCCAGCTCACCGAGTTCGCCGCCGGACTGGAGCAGTGGCAACAGCTCGGCGCGCTCCTGCTCTTCGGCATGATCCCGTTCGTCGAGTCCTACCTGGGCAGCTTCATCGGCACCGTCGTCGGCCTCGACCCGCTCCTGGCCGTGCCCGCCGCCGTCATCGGCAACATCATGGCCACCTTCCTGACCATCGCCCTCGCCAGCGGTGTCCGAGACGCCGCCACCCGGGGTCGGCCGGGCAGGGACACGTCCAAGCGCAAGCGGAAGGTCGCCAAGTACCTCGAGCGGCTGGGTGTTCCTGGTGTCTCACTGCTCGGAGCGACCCTCCTGCCCACGCAGATCACCGCACCGACCCTGATCGCGCTCGGCGCGCGCAGAGGTGCCGTCTACGCGTGGATGGGCATCGCGATCACCGTCTGGGGCATCGCCTTCGGCTTCTTCGGGGACCGCGTCGTCGCCTGGTACGGCTGAACCCCCGATCCACCGCCGCCCGTGGCCGACCGCGACCGCTCTGTCGTCACCGACGTTCCCGGCGGACGGCATCGACTACCTGCGGCCGGAGGTGCAGCTGCTGCACAAGGCGCCGGGACTGCGCCCGAAGGACGAGCAGGACCTCGACGCCTGCCTGCCGCTGCTCGACGGTGCGCACCGGGCGTGCCTGGCGGACGCTCTTCGGCTCGCGCATCCCGGCCACCCCCTGGCTCGACCGGCTCTGACACACCAACGTCCGAGGGCCGCGGTGACCAGCTGTCCGGTGCACGCCTCGTGCCGGTGCTGACCTCGCCGGGGTGCCGTCGGCCGGTGGTCACCCGCGCGCTCGCCGGAGCCAGGTCACGTGCCGTTCACAGCGTCGTGGCTGCTCCACGATGCTCGCGCGAGGTCCACCCGCACGTCGTCGCCGCGGTGCAGCAACGGGGTCGCTTCCGCGAGGAACCGTGCGCGCGCCTCATGGGCCGCGCCCCTGACCGGCCGCCCCATGGCGTCCACCACCCGCCACCACGGCACGTCGTGACCGCCGTTGCGCATGACCTGACCGACGGCGCGCGCACCCGTTCCCGCCGCCTCGGCGACGTCGCCGTAGGTCATCACGCGCCCGCTGGGAATCGAGGACACGGTGCGCAGCACCCGCTCGGCCACGTCGTTCACGATGCTCCCCGCACTGCCGCGTCCGCGCTCCCCAGGACGAACCACTCGGGTGGAGAGAGAACCCCGTTCGCCTGCACGGTGACGGAGTGTGACCCCGGGTGGTACGTCCGGGTGGTGATGGGGCGGAACGAGTGGGTCTTCGTGACGACGGTGCTGCCGCCGGCGGCGATGCGCCGTGACCCGAGCTTGAAGGTCTTCGCGCGCACGGACCCGTTGGCGCGTCGGAACCCGATGGAGTAGTCGATCGCCACGGTCGCGTCCGTCTCCCCGTCGTTGGTGACGACGGCCGTGAACGTCAGATCACCTCCCCAGGGAACGACCTCACCGGCGAGGCGCGGCCGGTCCACGTGCAGGTCGTTCCCGGTGAACCCCACGAGTGCCAGCGCGGTGGGATCGGCCCGCTTGATGAGCGTCCTCAGGCCGTGCCGGAGCACCCAGGGTGTGTCGGCGTCCGGCTCGGCGGCCCACGCGGCGGCGGTTTCCGTGACGACGGAGGGATCGACGCGACTGAGGTCGTTGAGGTGGTTGGCGACCGAGCGCCGCACGTACTCGGCCGGGTCGCGGTAGGTGGCGTCGAGGATGCCCCGTGTCGCACGGGGATGGGCCAGCAGCCACGGGACCCGTTTGGCCCAGGGCAGGTACGCGCGCGAGCCTTCGGTGGCGAGCCGCCGCACGTGCTCGCTGTCGTGTCGCGTCCAGGTCTGCATGATGCGGAGGCCGCGCTCGGGCCGCGCGTTCAGCAGCTCGCGGACGGCGAACTCGCCCGTCAGCCCGACGGTGAGCCGGGCCAGGAGATCCATGGCGGCGTCGAAGTCCCGCGCAGACCCGGTCTCGAGCGCTCTCGAGGCGATGAACTCCGTGGTGGGCCAGATCATCCAGCCCTCGAAGCGAGGCTCGTCCAGCAGGTCGAGCACCACGCGCTCGGCGGCGGTGAACCCCGCCGGGACGTCGTCGAGGAGCGCATCGCGGACGACGTCCACCCGCTCCCGGAGGCGGACACCCCGGACGGCACCCTCCGCCTGGACCAGAGCGGGGAAGTCGCCGGTGGGCGCGACCGCTTCCAACGCAGCCCGCAGCCGGCCGACGACGACGGGGCTGATCAGCTCGTCCATGGCGCCCACGGCGACTCCTCCTCTCCTGGAGCACGTCTCCTGCGTCCGGGTGGTGCTAGACCGTGGGGACGGTCCCGCCGTCGATCACGTACTCCGCGCCGACGATCGCCGACGCCTGGTCGGACACCAGGAAGGCCACGAGATCGGCGATCTCCTCCGTCCTCGCGAAACGGCCGAGCGGCACTCCGCCGAGGTCGTCGAAGATCCTCTCCTTCGCCCCCTCCCGGCTCAGCCCGTTCCCCTCCGCGATCCGGTCCACGAACCTCTCGTAGGCCTCGGTCTCGATCCCACCCGGACTGATCGCGTTGACCCGCACACCCTGCGGCGCGAGCTCGTTGGCCAGGCCCTTGCTGTACGTGCGCAACGCGGCCTTCGCCGCCGCGTACGCGAGAGACGCGTCGTACTGCGGCAGCTGCCGCTGGATGGACGTGAAGTGGAGGACCACACCGTGCCCGGCCCGGATCATCGCGGGCAGCAGCGCTCGATCCAGCCGCACGGCGCCGAGGAAGTTGAGCTGCAGCTCGGTCATCCACTGCTCGTCCGTGATCACCGCGAACCCCCCGGACGGCGTGGACGCTCCTCCCACGACGTGCACGAGGACGTCGACACCACCTGCCTGCTCGATCCGCGACGCGACGAGCGCGGTGCCCTCGACGGTCGAGGTGTCGGCCGCGATGAAGCGGTCCGGGAACTCGTACCCGTCGGGCATCGTCCGGGCCGTCACGTGCACGTCCGCGCCGAGCTCGCGAAGCCGCGATGCCACGGCGCCACCCGATCCCTTCGACCCGCCGGTGACGAGCGCTCGACGCCCGTCCAGCCGTCCGCGGTCCACGCTTCCCATCTCTGCTCCTTCGTCGTCGTCATCCACGCCCGGGCTCCTCGGACGCCTGTGTTGTGCACGTGCTCCGCCGGTGCTCGCCGACGACCACCACGTCGTACCGCTCGCCCGGTGTCATGTCGCGCTGTTCGCTCGTTGCCTCAGGAAGGTGGCGGTCCGCCCACCGGCGACGGGCCGACCGGGGATCGCCGCCGGCGCGCCCGCGGACCGCGCCAGTGGCGCTGCAGGGCGAGCACCCGGACGACGAAGATCGCGGCGGCGACTCCCGTGCCCAGCGCCGGGCCGTCGGCGTCGAAGGTCGAGGCGATGCCGATGACGGAGGCGCCGACCAGCGCCGGCACCGCGTAGAGCTCGGAGTCCGACCGGAACAGCGCCGGGGTCTCGCGCGCGAGGACGTCGCGGAGGACGCCTCCGCCCACGGCGGTCGTGACGCCGAGCAGGGCGGCTGCCACGGGCGCGAGGCCGTGGTCGAGGGCCTTTTCCGTCCCCGCGACGCAGAAGAGCCCCAGGCCGGCCGCGTCGAAGACGAGCAGGGGCCTGCTCAGCCGCCCGAACCAGGGGTGGGCGACGGACGTGACCGCGGCCGCCGCCAGGGCCACGACCAGGTACTGCCACCCGGTGAACGCCGGAGGCGGCGTGTCGCCGAGCACCAGGTCCCGGACGATGCCGCCGCCCAGCGCGGTCACCACCGCCAGGATCGCGATCCCCACCACGTCGTAGTCGCGTCCGATCGCCATCAGGGCGCCGGAGACCGCGAAGGCGAAGATGCCGATCAGATCGAGGACCTGCATGTCGTCACCGACCTCCAGGTGGCTGGGTGGCGGAGCCGTGCCCACCGTCCCGAGCCCCCTCCGGCAGTCCGGCTGCCGGAGGGGGCGGGACGGTCGTGAGGCAGCGGCTCAGCCGGCCGTCGCGCGGGCGGCCTGGCGGATCAGGTCGGCGACCGCGCCGGGCCGGGACACCGCCACGGCGTGGGAGGCGTCGACCTCGACGGCCGTGGACTGCGCGCGCTCGGCCATGAAGACCTGCGCCTCGGCGGGGACCGCGAGGTCCTGCCGGGTGACCAGGGTCCAGGACGGGATCGTCCGCCAGGCCGCCGCCGTGGCCTTCTCCTCCAGCGCCTCGCTGGTGATGGGCCGCTGCGTCGCGACCATCAGCTCGGCGACCTCCGCGGGAACGTCTGCGGCGAACACCTGCCGGAACTTCTCCGGCTGGATGTACAGGTCGGTCACCGTGCCCCCGTTCCCGTCGGGGACGGGAACGGGGTCCAGCGCGGACCCCAGCTCGTTGCCGGGGAACTTCCCGGCCAGCTCACCGGTGCTCTCCCCTTCCTCCAGCAGGAAGCTCCCCACGTAGACGAGTGCCCGGACGCCGGGGTGCCCGTCGGCCGCCACGCTCATCACCGAGCCGCCGTAGGAGTGGCCGGCCAGCACGATCGGGCCGCGCACCTGGTCCAGGATGCTGCGCAGCTGGTCGGCGTCGTAGCGCAGGCCCCGGAGCGGGTTGGCCGCGGCGATGACCGGGTAGCCGTCGCCCCTGAGCTGCTCGATCACCCCGTTCCAGCTCGCGGACTCGGCGAAGGCGCCGTGCACGAGCACCACGGTGGGCTTCTCCTGGGCCGCCGGGCGCTCGTCGTTGGTGATGGTCATCGTCGTTCCTCCCGATCCCCAGCGTCCGGAACGGCCGGAGTGGCCGCCGCAGCGCTGATATATCGACCGTAGGAAGCGGATCTCCCTCCTCGCGTACGTCAGATGACGTCCCATCCGACTGCCCGTCGGCCAGGCGAGGGGCTCGGTGTCGGTCACCACGCTCGCTCTCAGCTGTGCGGGTTGCCGCGAGGTCGGGGGGCGGCGCAATATATTGCGTGCCCATTCCCGCGACTGCCCCGAGTTCCGATCGCAGCCTGCTCCGCGACGACGTGTACCGCCGACTCCGCGATGCCATCGAGAACGGCACGTTCGAGCCCGGTGAGCAGCTCAAGGACAAGGAACTCGCCGCGTGGCTCGGCGTCAGCCGGACCCCCGTCCGCGAGGCACTGCTGCGCCTGGCGCAGAGCGGGCTCGTCCTGGCTCAGCCCGGCCGTTCGACCATCGTCAGCCCGCTCGACGTCCGGGAGGTCCGAGACGCCCGGGACGTCGTCGCCGCGATGCACCAGGTGGCCGTCCGCGAGGCCGTCCCCGCCCTCACCGAGGCGGACGTGGCCACCATGCGCGACGCCAACCGCCGGTTCGCCGCCGCCGTCGAGAGCGGCGACGTCGAGTCGGCCGTGCGGGCCGACGACGAACTGCACGGCGTGCCCGTGACCATCTGCGGCAACCGCGCGCTGGCCGCGGTCCTCGAGCAGTTCACCCCCATGCTGCGCCGGGCGGAGCGGCTCCGGTTCGGCTCCACCCAGGGTCACGCATCCGTCGCGCAGCACGACGAGCTCATCCGGCTCTGCGCCGCCGGCGACGTGGCGGGCGCGGCCGCCGTCGCCTTCGGCACCTGGCACAGCCTGCAGACCGGTGCGGGGTCGACCGCCGACTCCCCGGACGCGGACGGTTGACTGCCGGGCGGCGGCCATCGCGGTGTGACCGGCCGCGCGGAGCTCGCCCCGGCTCGCGGGCGACCTCCACCACCGGCGGCCACCAGCCGCTGAGCATCGTGCGTCGGGGAAGCGCCTGCTCCGGCGAACGGCGGTCCGGCCACCGACCCTCAGGTCCCCGGCGCGGGAAAGGACACCCGCACGGACAGGCCGCCCTGCGGCGGCGCGGAGAGCTCCAGCGCCGCACCGTGGGCCTCCGCCACCCTGGCCACGATCGCCAGCCCGAGTCCGCTGCCGGGCGGGACGGGGCCGCCCCCACCGGCCGACGTCCGGCCTTCTCCCCGCACGAAGGGTTCGGTCAGCTTCGCCAGCAGGTGCGGTGGAACCACCGGGCCGGTGTTGAGCACGCGCAGCTCGGCCCGGCCCTCGGCGGTCGTGCCGGTCGTGACCTGGACGCACCCGCCGGGGCCGGTGTTGTGGCGGATCCCGTTGAGCACCACGTTGGCCACCAGCTGCCGGACCAGGGGCGGGGCCCCGTCGAGGTCGCCCTCGCCCAGGTGCGCCTCGACGACGATCCCGGCCTGATCGGCGACCGTCGTCAGCTCCGAGACGACGTCGGCGGTGAGCTCGGCGAGGTCGACGGGGGTACGTGACGGGGTGCGGCCCTGGTCGAGGGCAGCCAGGGCCAGCAGCGCCTCCACCGTCTCGGTGCCCCGCCGGTTGGTCTCGTCCAGCCGGCGCAGCAGCCGTTCGACGTCCACGCCGGCCGGGTCGGCCAGCGCGACGTCGAGCATGGCGCGTTCGACGGCGTACGGGGTGCGCAGCTCGTGGGAGGCGTTGGCGGCGAACCGGCGGTGCTCGTCGAGGGAGGCCTGGAGCCGGTCGAGCATGGTGTCGAAGGTGTCGGCGAGCTCCCGGAACTCGTCGCGAGTGCCCTGCAGGCGCACCCGGTGCTCCAGCGAGCCGGCCGCGACCTGCCGTGCGACGGCGTGGATCAGGTGCAGCGGACGGAGCATCCGACCGGCCAGGAACCAGCCGCCGATCAGACCGACGACGACCAGCACGCCGAGTCCTGCCGTGGCCCGCGGCCACAGCGCGGTCAGCAGGTCGTTCCGGTCCGGGATGAACCCGGCCGCGCCGGTGAGGTTGCCCTCGGGGACGAACCAGATGACCGAGACCAGCACCGCCACCAGGGCCAGTCCGGCGACGAGCAGGAAGCCTGCGTAGCTGAGCGTCAGGCGCAGCCGGGCGCTCACCGTCGGTCGGCACCGCTGGCACCGCTCGTGCCGTCGACTCCGTCCGTCGGTGGTCCCACCCGATAGCCGCTGCCGGGAACGGTGTGGATGAGCCACGGGTCGCCGAGGCGCTTGCGCAGCGAGGAGATGGTGATGCGGACGGCGTTGGTGAACGGATCCGCGTTCTCGTCCCATGCCTGCTCGAGCAGCGACTCCGCGCTGACCACACCTCCGCGGGCGGCCATGAGCACCTCGAGCACCGCGAACTGCTTGCGGGTCAGCCCCACGTACCGGCCGTCCCGGTAGACCTCCCGGCGGAAGGGGTCGAGGGTCAGGCCGGCGAACTCCACCACCGGGGGCGCGCCGTCCACCGGCCGGCGGCCGAGCGCGCGCAACCGCACCACCAGCTCCCGCATCGCGAAGGGCTTGGTGAGGTAGTCGTCGGCGCCGAGCTCGAAGCCGGCGACCTTCTCCTCCAGCCGGTCGGCCGCGGTCAGCATGAGGATGCGGCTCGGTCGGCCGTCGGCGACCATCCGCCGGGCGACGTCGTCCCCGGATGTACCCGGCAGGTCGCGGTCGAGGACGACGACGTCGTAGCTGTTGACGGCCAGGTTCTCCAGCGCGCTGTCCCCGTCGTGGACCACGTCGGCGGCGATCGCCTCCAGGCGCAGGCCGTCCCGGATGGCATCGGCCAGGTAGGGCTCGTCCTCGGCGATCAGCACCCGCATGGGACGAGGGTAGGGAGCCCGCTGTATCGGCGGCGTATCTGCGCGCCCTGCGGGACGGGGGCGACCGGGACGGCAGGCCGCCCAGCGACGCTCGTGGGCCTCGGCGGCCAACTGCCGGGCCGCGACGACGCTGGCCGGTTCGCGGGCAGACGTCACGCGGTCAGCCGGTGCTGGGGTCGTCGGACGGCGCCGGACACCGGCCACCGCGCTCGACGGCCAGCTCGAAGTGCCACATCTCGTTGCCGTAGGTCTGGCACAGGCCGTAGTCCGACCCGTGCTGAGCCAGCCAGCTCATCGCGTCCGTGGGACCGATGTCGACCGCATCGCCCGTGACGTGGGATGACTCGTCGGGACCGAGCACCCACTCCCGGGCCGCGGCGGGGCTGCCGTGCTCGGCCACCGCGGCGTCGAAGAGCGCCTGCTGATAGGCGGCGCTGCGCCACCCGCTGGACACGTGGAAGTCCACCCCGTCGGCCGTCGCGTCCCGGGCCGCGTCCTGCACCGCCGTGCGCAGCGCGCTGTCCAGACCGGTGATGGCCGGGACGTCGGCGAAGGGTGACAGCTCGTCGCCGTCGGCGACGTAGCCGTGCTCCACGGTCAGTGGCCCCTCGTCCGACGTGCGTGGTGCCGGCGCGTCGGCGACCCCCGCCGGTGCGGTCTGCGAGCACCCGGCCAGGGCCGCGATCAGGGCGGGGGTGGTGAGCAGGGCGACGCGCAGTCCGCGACGCCGACGGCGCCCGGCCCGGCGGGAGACGGCCAGGCGCACGGTGACGAGCACGACGCCCACGGACGCGCCGGCGGTGTTGGCGGCCACGTCGACCAGGTCGGGCACGCGGCCGGGGAGCACCCCCTGCGCCAGTTCGATCAGCACCGACGTCGCGGCTCCGAGCGCGAGCGGCAGCACCGGACCCGAGCGCCGGAGGACCAGGGCGGCCAGCGCACCCACCGGGACGAAGAGCAGCACGTTCGCCACCACCTCGACCGGACGCCGGGGCACGGTGCCCACCCACGGGGCGAGCAGGGCCTCGAGCCCGGCCGTCACGGTCCGGCGGGCGTCGGCGACGACCTCGGCCGGGCCGAGCGTGATGGCGGCGACGGCGAGCACGACGGCGACCGCGGAGAGCACCGGCAGGCCCGGTCGCCGCGGTGCCGACCGGCCGGCGACGGACGCTCGGGCGGCCCGTCTCGTCGCGATGTCAGGTGGTCGGCGGGTGATCTTCATGGTGGAGCTCCTCCCCGCCGGACGGTGCCGGCGCGGACGTGCGAACTGGTGGACGGGTCCAGTGCAGTCCGGCGGCGGTTGCCAGGGCGTCTCCGATTGCGCATACGCGCACGACATGCCCGCGCGCCCACCTGTCGTGGGCGTATCCGTTTCCGCGAACGCACGCGCAACGGGCCGGCCGGTTGGGTCGATGGGGTCGCCACCGCGGCAACCTGCCGCTGACCCAGGAGGACCACCGTGCTCGCTCTCCGCTCCACCCCGTTCCGTCGCCGGACGTCGGCGGCGTTGCTCGCCGCACCGGCGCTGGCCTTGGCGTTGACCGCCTGCGGCACCACTGCCTCACCGACCGGCTCCCCCACCGCATCGTCGGCATCGGCGGGGGGAGGCAGCGGATCGTCCACCGGCGGCGCGTCCGCCGAGCGGGATGCCTACGACCTGGAGCTGGCCCAGTGCCTGCGCAGCCGCGGACTGGACGTGGAGGACCCGGCCCCGGGTGCCGGGATCCAGGAGAGCGGCCCGGAGGTCCAGGCCGCGGCTGCCGCCTGCAGGGCCGAGATCGGCGAACCACCGACGCGCGACTTCAGCGACGAGGAGTTGCGCGCGATGCACGAGGGCGGGCTCACCCTGGCCGAGTGCCTGCGCGAACTCGGCCACGACGTGTCCGATCCCGAGGTCGGGGCTCCGCTGGCCGTGGACGGCGTGCCCGACGCCGACTTCGCCGACTGCACGACGCCGGCCGAATGACGCCCCGGACAGCGGCGTGCCCGACGGGTGAGGCCGCGCAGTCAGCGTCCGGGGAGGTGCAACGGCCGGGGTCGGTCGAGCCCGCTGCGACGCCGCGCTCCGGAGCGGTGGCCGATCCGCCTGGCCCCGCGCGTCGGCGGTGGCGGGTGGTCGCGGCCGTCGGGCTGCTGGCCGCCGCGCTCGCCGGCGCCGGCGTCTGGGCCCAGCAGGGAGTGCGGGAGGACGCCGCGGTGGCGCCCTCCACCCGACCGGCGACCGTCCCGGTGACCATCGGGACGATGGTGGCCGAGACCGACGTGCGCGGAACCCTGCGCTTCCCGGTCGGAGGGCCCGTCACCTCCGGGTCGCCCGGCGTGGTCACGATGCTCCCGGCCGTCGGCACGACGATCTCCGCCGGCGATCCGCTCTACACCGTCGACACCCGGCCGGTCGTCCTCCTCAGCGGGCAGGTACCGGCCTGGCGGACCTTGCGGGCCGGCGTGACCGACGGCGAGGACGTTCGGCAGCTGGAGCAGAACCTGGTGGCGTTCGGCCACTTCACCGGTGCACCCGACGCGCGCTTCACCGATGCCACGGCCTCCGCGGTCCGGGCCTGGCAGAAGGCCCTGGGCGTGGAGCGCACCGGCGTCGTCGAGCGATCGGCGATGCTGGTCTCCGACCGGCCCGTCCGCGTGGCGGCGCTCACCAGCCGGCTCGGCGCCGAGGTGGCCCCCGGCACGGAGCTGTTCACCACATCGGGCACCGACAAGGTCGTCGAGGCCGACCTCGGGCTGGACGACCAGCGCCTCGCCGTCGTCGGCGCCGCGGTCACGGTGGTGCTGCCCGACGGGACCGAGCTCCCCGCCACCGTGCGCAGCGTGGGTGAGGCCGTGGAGCGGCCCTCGACCGACGGGACGAGCACGAGGATCGTGGTGCCGGTCACCCTGGACCTGGACGACCAGACCGGCGCGGCGGCCTTCTCCCTGGCGACCGTGCGCGTCCGGTTCACCAGCACCCTCGGCGAGGACGTCCTGACCGTCCCGGTCGAGGCGCTCGTCGCCGTGGACGAGACCACCTTCGGCGTCGAGGTGCCCGGCCGGCGGGCCGGCGACCCGACGACCGTCGTCCCGGTCACCGTCGGCGCATTCGCCTCCGGACGCGTCGAGATCTCCGGCGACGGCATCCGCGAGGGTCTCCACGTCGTGGTGCCGACCCGATGAGCGTCGTCCTCCGCCTCGACGACGTCACCCGGAGCTACGGAACACCCCCCGCGCGAGCGCTGGCCGGGATCACCCTCGCCGTGGAGGCGGGCGAGTTCGTCGCCGTGGTCGGCCCCAGCGGGTCGGGCAAGTCCACCCTGCTCAACGTCATGGGCACCCTCGATCAGCCCACCTCCGGTCGGGTGTTCGTCGACGGCGTCGACATCGGCGGGCTGTCCGACGCCGGCCTCTCGGCCCTGCGGGCCTTCCGGATCGGGTTCGTGTTCCAGCAGTTCCACCTCGCCGAGGGGGTGAGCGCCGTGGACGCCGTCGCGGATGGGCTGCTCTACACCGGCGTGCCTCGCCGCGTCCGCCGGGAGCGGGCCCGTGCCGCGCTGGACGGAGTGGGGCTCGGGCACCGACTCGACCACCTGCCCTCCCAGCTCTCCGGGGGCGAGCGGCAGCGCGTCGCGATCGCTCGCGCCGTCGTCGGGAGGCCACCGCTGCTGCTGGCCGACGAGCCGACCGGGAACCTCGACAGCCGCTCCGGGGGCAGCATCGTGGAACTGCTGCACGAGCTGCACCGGACCGGGACGACGGTCGTCGTCATCACCCACGACCAGCGACTCGCGGCCCGCCTGCCCCGGCAGGTGTCCATCGCCGACGGCCGGGTCGTGGCCGACTCCGGGTCCCCGATCGCCGCCGGTGGCGACGGACGGGGGACCCGGTGACCCCCGCCTACGGGGGCAGGCGACCTGGCTCCCCTGCGTCCCGGCTGCGCGCGGGGGATCTCGTGCACCTGGGCTCGGCAGGCCTTCGTGCCCGTCCGGTGCGCGCCGTGCTCTCCGCGCTCGGCATCGCCATCGGGATCGGCGCCATGGTCGCCGTGGTGGGCTTGTCCGCCTCCAGCCAGGCACGCCTGGACCGGCAACTGGCGGCGCTGGGCACCAATCTGCTCACCGCCGGCGTGGCCGACTCCCCCGGCGGGGTCGAGTTCCCGTCGCTCCCGGCCGACGCGGCAGCCCGGGTCGAGCGGATCGCCGGGGTCACCGCGGCCACGACCACCGCCGACCTCGCCGACGTCGCCGTCTACCGCAGCAAGGCAATCGACGCCGGGCTGACCGGCGGCCTGACGGTCACCGCCACCGAGCTGGACCTGCTGGACGTCGTCGGGGGGCACGTGCGGACCGGTCGCTGGCTGGACGAGGCCTCCGCCCGCTTCCCCACGACGGTCCTGGGCGCCACGGCAGCACGGCGGCTGGGGATCACCGAGGTGGGGCGGCAGGTGTGGCTGGGCGGCCGGAACACGACCGTGCTCGGCATCCTCGATCCGGTGCAGCTGGCCCCTGAGCTCGACGTCGCCGCCCTGGTCGGAATCCCGGTCGCGACGTCCGAACTCGGCTACACCGGGACGCCGACCCGGTTGTACGAGCGTTCCACGGACGCAACGGTCGCCGCAGTCGCCCGTCTCATCCCCCCGTCCCTGCAGCCCGCGCGGCCCGGCGCGGTCGCGGTCTCCCGCCCCTCGGATGCCCTCGCCGCGCGTGCTGCCGCCGACGAGGCGTTCACCGGGCTGCTGCTGGGCCTGGGCGCGATCGCGCTCGTCGTGGGCGGGATCGGGGTGGCCAACACCATGATCATCTCGGTCATCGAGCGGCGACGGGAGATCGGTCTGCGCCGTGCGCTCGGCGCCACCCGGCGGCACATCGCCGCCCAGTTCTTCAGCGAGGCGCTCCTGCTGTCGGCGCTGGGCGGCGGCGCCGGAGCGGCGATCGGGAGCGCGGTCACCGCGGTGGTGGCCGTGGCCAACGGATGGCTCCCCGTGGTGCCGCCCGGCGTCCCCCTCGTCGGCGTGGCCGCGACCCTGGGCATCGGCGCCGTCGCCGGGCTCTACCCGGCCCTGCGCGCTGCCCGCACACCACCGACGGTGGCCCTGTCCGCTGGGCCATGACGACCTGCGCCTCGGCCGGACCGCGAGGCCCACGGGCGCTCGCGTACGTCAGATGCCCGTCGCGCCGACGGTGGATCGGGCCGGTGCCGGACCGATCGCGGCCCTCAGGGACACGCGGGAGGTGATGCCGAGCTTCGGGAAGATCCGGTGCAGGTGGGTGCCGACCGTCCGGTGCGACAGGTACAGCCGCGCACCGATCTCCCTGTTGGTCAGGCCGTCGGCGGCCAGCTGCGCGATCAGCAGTTCCTGCGGACTCAGCTGCTCGCGCGCCTCCGGGGTGCGCGGCCTGCTCTGCTCCCCCGAGGCCCGCAGCTCGTGCCGCGCCCGATCGCCCCACGCAGCGGCACCCAGGGCGTCGAAGGTGTCCCGCGCGGCCCGCAGTGGAGCCCGGGCTTCCGCCGCCCGCCGGCGGCGGCGTAGCCAGGCCCCGTGGGACAGCTGCAGCCGGGCACGGGCGAAGGGCCAGGCACCCAGGTCGGCCGCCAGGGCCGCCGAGAAGAGCTCCTCGGCGTCGTCCTCGGAGGCCAGCAGCGCTCGGCCGTATCGCAGCCCGATGTGCAGCAACGGCGCCGGCGTCCGCGTCGCGACCGCCTCGAGGTCCGCCACGATCGGCGCGACCTCCGCCCGGTGCCCGCTGTGGACGGCGGCCTCCACCAGGTCGCCGATCGCGAAGCTGTGCACCACGGGGTGGTGGGCGGGGTCGGAGGGGTCGGAGAGGCGGACCAGCTGGTCCCAGGCCGCCTGGTGCAGCCCCAGGTTGAGCGCGACCATGCCGCGGGCCAACTGCACGACCGCCAGGACGGCGTTCGAGTCGACCTGCAGCCCCAGCCGGGCCGCCTCGGCGAGGCGCTCCTCCACGTCCTCGGCGCCGCGGACCGCGGGGACCACCGACTGGACCACCAGGGCGACGGCCCCCATCAGCGGCTGGGCGGAGTCGGCGGCCAGCCGGGCGGCCTCGTCCGCGGCCGTGGCGGCCAGGTCGAACCGCCCGGCGTTGAGCGCGCTCCAGGCCTGCACCGTCAGGACTCGGCCCAAGAGCCCGAGCCGGCCGTCGGCCCGGAGGCCCGCGAGCGCCGACGTCAGGAACTCCACGGCCAGCGGGAAGTCACCCACGACGCTCGCCGCGAAGCCGGCGGCCTGAGCCCGCGCCGGGTCGAGCGGACCGTCGGACAGGGCGCGCAACCGCTCGTGGAGCATCGCCCCGCGGTCGAACGGCGCCACGTAGCCGAGCACCTCGACGGCGAGCACGTCGTCCGGGTCGAGTGCCTGCTCGACGACCTCGAGCAGGCGGGCGCGCGCCTCCGCCCCAGGGTCGGCCCACCAGCACCGCAGCGACGCGGCCTGGAGGAACCTCAGCGCCTGGTCGGCCCGGCCGTCGGCGGCGGCCGCAGCGGCGACCTCGGTGAGCATCCGGGTGCCCGCTCGGACGTCGTGGATGCCCTCCTCGAACCCCTCCCGGATCACCGTCATGCGGGTCCGCTCCCGAGCCGGGACGTCGAGGGCCGCGGTCTCGCGCAGGAGGCGGTCGACGACGTCGGGGCGCCCCCATTCGAAGGCCAGTTCGGCTGCTCGCAGGTAGCGCCGTGCTCGCTCTGCCGGGTCAGCGGTCAGTCGGGCGGCTCGCTCGAGCGCCGCCTGCGCCGCTGCCACGCCACCTCGGCGCTGGGCGCGCGCCGCGGCGTCCTCCAGTTCGGCGGCGACCGCGTCGTCCGGCGCATCGGCGGCCGCCGCCCGATGCCAGATCTGCCGGTCGCTGCCGCGCAGCGTCCCGGCCAGCGCGATGTGCGCGCGCTGCCGCTGGGCCAGGGTGGCCCGCTGCCGGATCGCGTGGCGGACCAGCGGATGGCGGAAGGTCAGCTTCCCGCCGTCGGCGGCGACCAGCCCGACCTCGACGGCCGAGGTCAGTGCGTCCGCGGTGACCTCGGCGCCGCGGAGTGCGGACGCTGCGGCCAGTGCCTCCCCCAGGTCGCCCTCGTCCTCCAGCGCCGCGACGAGCAGCAGGTCCCGGGTCACCTCGGGCAGCCCGGGGAGCCGCGCCGCGAACGCGTGCTCCAGTCTCGCGGTCAGCGTCAGGGGTGCCCAGCCGTCCCCCGCGCCCTCCAGAGGCAGCTCCACCAGCGCGAGCGGATTCCCCGCGGCCACGACCAGCAGGCGCCCGCGGTCGGCCGGATCGAGCTGCGGCGCCCGGCGCGCCAGCACGTCCTCGGCGGAGCGACGGTCCAGGCGCTCCAGCCGGCGCTCGTCCAGCGCCGGACCGGAGAGGACGGACGGGAAGCCGTCGCGCTGGGCCGCCACCATCACCACCGCCTCGGACTCCAGCCGCCGGGCGACGAAGCCGAGGACGTCGGCGCTGGGCCGGTCGAGCCAGTGCGCGTCGTCGATCACCAGCACCAGGGGCTGGTCCGCGGCGCTGTCGCTGATCAACGTCAGGGCCGCCAGGCCGATCAGGAACAGCTCCGGTGCGGCGTCGTCGGTCATGCCGAACGCCGTCTTCAGCGCCCGCCGCTGCGGGGCGGGCAACGCGGGAAGGCGACCGAGCAGCGACCGGACCAACTGGTGCAGGCCGGCGAACGGGAGGGTCATCTCGGACTCGACGCCGGTCGTGCCCAGCACCCGCAGCCCCCGCTCGGCCGCGGCCTCGCACACGTGGCGCAGGAGGGCGGACTTGCCGATCCCGGCCTCGCCACGGACGAGGACGGCGGCACCCCGGTGCCGCACGTCGCGGAGCAGCCGATCGAGCGCGTCGATCTCCGCGTCCCGGCCCACCAGGCCGGCCGCCATCACGTCCGTGCCCATCAGCGCCCACCACCGTCCGGCTGCTGCGCGGATCCTGCCCGGGCGATCCGCGATGTCCTTGGGACCGGGGCAATATATCGGGATCGGGACGCTGGGGTAAAGGCCCCGCACGGGGTCTCCACCTTCGACACCGCGAAGCCCTCGCGGCCACACTGACCGGTCCGGAGAAGCGCACGACCGGGCCGGGCGCCGCACGCCGTCCCAGCCCCTCCGCGCGGTCGAGTGCCGGTCGCTCCCCAGCGCGTGGGTCACCGCCCGGCGTCGTCCCGCCCGAGCGCGTCTCGCCGTCGGGCAGCCCTGATCCGGGCGGCCGAGAGGAGGCGGTCGTCGCCGGCGCGGAACTGCCGTCGCTCCGCAGCCAGCTGGCGGACGGCGATCAGCGAAGCGGGTTCACTGCTCGGCGACGTCGTGGCCGGGTCGTCCTGGTCTGAGGTCATGTCGGGGACGCTCGCCGCAGGTCGGGGCGCGCACATCCGTCAGATGACCGGTCGTCGACGCCTCGCCCGAGGACGACGGGGCTCTGCTGGCGAACCGTTTCGGTCGCCCGGCAGGCGTCGGCGGCAGGGCCCCTCCCCCCGGTGCGTTTCGTCGTTCCCCGCGACCAGGGAAGGCACCGGCCCCGGTCACATGACGGATGCGGAGCTGCCCGCCGTCGTCGAGCGTCGTACCCCTCACCTCGTCCGCCTGAGTCATCCCGTCCGGCGGACCCGACGCATCCGAGGAGCCTCCCGCCATGGGCACGATCACCGCCGACGATGGAACCGAGATCTTCTACAAGGACTGGGGGGCCGGTCAGCCGATCGTGTTCAGCCACGGCTGGCCGCTGTCGGCCGACGACTGGGACGCCCAGCTGATGTTCTTCCTGCAGCACGGCTACCGGGTGATCGCCCACGACCGCCGGGGCCACGGCCGCTC